>NZ_JAWOQN010000005.1:0-185328 GCF_033337395.1 Vibrio sp. YT-19(2023)
TGCTACGCTGGTCTGCGATGCGCTATCAATGGCCTTGTTCCGTCGCGGATTCCCTGAGCAAGTTATCGTTCACAGTGATCGAGGTAGCCAGTATTGCTCAAAAGACTATCGAGACCTCATGACCGCTTATAATCTAAAGCAAAGTATGAGTAGAAAAGGAAACTGCTGGGACAACGCTTGTGTTGAGAGCTTCTTCCATTCAATGAAAGTTGAAGCGATCCAATATGAGCCGATCATGACGCGAGACGAGATGCGCCAAGCGATCTTCGAATACATAGAGGTTGATTATAATCGGACGAGAAGGCACAGTGCTCTCGGGTATCTAAGCCCAGTTAACTTTGAACAACAAAATGTCGCTTAATGGAGTGTCCAGTCTGGCTGGAGCAGATCATACACACCAGCCGCAACGATAAAGACGCCTAAAACATTTTCCCATTGAGCCTGCTCACCAGAAATGAACGAAATCAGTAGAGTGAATACCGGCATAATATTAAATAATGGAGACATCTTATCTGGACCAAGAACGATAGCGCCTTTCATCCAAAAGTAATAAGCAATCAAAGTTCCAAACAGGCTCATGTAAGCTATTAATGCTAGGTCTTTAAATGTTATGGCATTTAAGCTACGGCTAAAGTCGCCGTGGTACATCGCTATAGCGACCATTTGAATGGCACCAATACTTAACACCCAACGTAACTGCTGAGTTACTGGGATATGAGATGTTAAACGCTTCGCTAGAATTGTGTATAAACACCCACTAATTAAAGCAAATAACATGTATAGATCACCAATATTACTATTGCTGCTAATAGAATGAATATTTCCCCCTGTAATGACGATTACCACTCCACAAAAACTGATTAGTGCATCTAAAAGAGTTTTAACCGAAATGGAAGTTTTGAGAATAAAGCCCGACAACAAGATAGTGACAAGTGGTAGGTTTGCCTGAACAACCGCTGCGTTAACTGGGGTAGTAAATCTCATTGCAGAGAAAATAGAGAAGTTTTGGATAGTTACACCCACGGTTGCTATAACAAACAACGACAACATACTTTTTCGTGTGAGTTTGGCTCCATATGGAGAGCGTTTAGTACCTCTTATCAGTAAGAGTATTAAAGCTGCAACGGAAAATCGTAACGTCGCTGAATCCAAAGGAGAGACATCGCTATTAATAGCCTTTATTACGTTAAAGTTACTAGACCAAAAAAAGATAGCGACAACAACACCGCACCAAATTGATAAATGTTTAGACATAGATCTTCCTGATAAAAATTAACTTGACGCGATAATGCTATATATTTCATATTTGATTTTTAATCGCCAAATTTAAGAGGGTTAATCCCAAATATGGAACGTCACTCTTTGGATGATCTTTTGTTATTCGTTTCTGTTGCTCGCTATCAAAGCCTAACACAAGCATCTGAGCGTCTTAATGTCCCGTTAGCCACGCTAAGCCGGAAGTTAAAAAGGCTGGAAACAAACTTAAATTGCAGACTATTTAACCGCAGTGCACACCACTTTGCGTTAACAACTGATGGCGAAAAATATTATCAACTCTGTGAGCCGCTACTTCTTAGCTTAAATAATGTGACATCGAGAATTGCGACTGAGCGTCAGTCTTTAAGCGGAACGATCAAAATATCAGCGCCAATTAACATGACACAGATGTGGTTAAAGCGGTGCGTTTATGAATTTGCAGAGCAACATCCGAAGGTATGTATCGATTTAGATGTACAGAATGAAAAAATCAATCTTGTATCTAACCGTGTCGATGTTAGTTTTCGTCTTGGTGATCTTATTGAACAAGACTGGATTGCTCAGAAATTATGGTCGATTCCATTTGCGCTTTGTGCATCACGAAGCTATTTAGAACAACACCAACCGATTACCCATCCAGAACAACTTGTTCATCATCGCCTAATTACGGTAAACAACGACAGCCAATGGAAATTAGTTAATCAAATCACCAATGAAACATTTGATCATCCGCTAAAGTTTCAATTCACTTCAAATGATGTACTGCTAGTTAGAGACGCCGTCATCCATGGTTTAGGAATTGCGTGGATTCCAACCTATTACTTTCATGAGCTAAATCATGATCAACATAACCTGCTGCCTTTGTTGCCAGAATGGCAATGCTCGGGTAAAGAAGTATTCATTATGTATCGAGACCGCGATAAAAGGCCTGCAAGAGTTGATGCATTTATTGAACATGTCTTAAATTGGAAAAATCGCATTCAAATGTTTGCTTGAAAGAGGTTTATCACATTGTGCTGTGCCGGTAACCTCAAGTGAAGCTTCATGACTCTGCTTCAATTGAGTTCATTTATTTAACCTCTAAAAGAATCATGAATACATAGGCAGTTAATGGGATTCGAGTTTACAAGTGATTCGGTCAGCTAAAACTCAAGCTAAGTAGAAAGTATTTGCAGTTGTATTTGCCTCTGAAAATCGTTTAGAGCTTTCTCATCCGCGAGGTTCTATAAGAAATTATTAAGGATATATTTGTGTGTGATTTCGTGAAAAAAATTATTGTAGGTTTACTTTTCAGTGCTTCGTCTTTTTCTTCCTTAAGTCAATATGTTCCAGCAATGAATGATAAGAACGGTTATGTAGAACCATTTCAAATGTTTGATAATGTCTATTATGTAGGAGACAAGTGGGTCTCATCATATGCCATTGCTACAGACGACGGACTCGTTATCATTGATACGCTTGACTTCCCTTACTCTGAGTGGATACCTATCAACCTAGAGAAGCTAGGGCTAAAAGATAAGCCAATAACGCACATATTGGTAACTCATGGGCATTCTGACCACGTTGGAGGCGCCCAGTTACTTCAAGAGAAGTATGGTTCCAAAGTCGTGATGACCAAAAGCGCTCATGAACTATCTATACAGCAATCAAACAAAAGCGAAGGTGAGAACAAGTTCCTTCCTCCAAATTTAGACATAGAGATAAAAAGCGATAGCTCTATGGCTATTGGTGGACATGAGTTTAAGTTCTATCTCACACCTGGCCACACGGAAGGTGATTATTCCTTAGACTTCACTGTTGAAGATAATGGCGAACAATATCGTGCTTTTATCGTTGGTGGGCATAGCGTAAGTAGCAATGATCCAGAAGTTATTGGCCAGTTCCTGACTAGCATGGAGAAAATTAGAAAAATTTCACTACAGGCACCTATTGTGAACGTTAACCTTTCGAACCATCCACATAAAAATTTCCTTTTTGAAAATAGGAAGAAGCTCGGCACAAGCGGTAACCCGTTTATCAGTGAGGCAAACTTCTTCATGTTCCTTAAGCAACAAGAAGATTTAGCTAAGGGAAAACTAGAAGAACTATAATACCGTGGTATACGAGCAGCCTTCTTTATTAGGTTAGAGATTTGCTCTTGAGTTATAGCTAAGGCTTTAATAAGTTGCTCAATCAAGATTCGACACTGGTGGCAGCTATATTGTTTGTCGGTTCTAGTGACAAAGGCGCCGTGCGTAAGCATTCGTATTGTGTGCCTTACACATTTGCAAGGCGTTATGTGCTTTCTAGAAAAGTCTCAAAATAGAGTACAATTAGCGTTTTGACACAGCGGAAATCATCATGGCCAAAACTGTTCAGCAGCAAATCGGAAACATTGCTCTAGTCGTTGAAAATTACGACGATGCTATCGAATTCTATACTCAAAAACTTCAATTCACTCTGGTTGAAGATACCAACCTAGGTGGTGGTAAACGCTGGGTTCAAGTTTCTCCTCCAAACTCCAATGGTACAAACCTACTTTTAGCTCAAGCGAGTACACCGGAGCAAACGCATGCAGTAGGAAATCAAACAGGTGGTCGTGTTTTCCTGTTTCTGCAAACTAATGATTTTTGGCGTGACTACGAGTTGATGAAGAAAAATGGTGTTGTATTTAATGAAGAGCCTCGTGTGGAAGAATACGGGACAGTGGTGGTGTTCCAAGATCTCTATGGTAATAAATGGGACTTACTGCAACTGAACTAGAAACTACATAGCACCTGCATAGCATAGTGTTCATGAGGAGTTTCCAACAAGCCTTTAAGGCTCTGAGATATTAGTGCTAATTCAAAGGTTCTCAGAAGTTACTGTATTTCTAAATCACTTTTGTGCAAACAATAACTAGCCATCATTCCTTCTCGATGTATCAACAAGTGTTAGGGCGGCACACCAAAAACAAAAAGGCGAACCAAACGGTTCGCCTTTGTCGATTTAGAGACTACAAAAATTAATCTTCGTAGTTATCGATGCTTGGGCATGAACAGATTAGGTTACGGTCGCCGTATACGTTATCTACGCGGTTTACCGTTGGCCAGTACTTCCAAGATTTGGTCGCTTTAGACGGGAAGCAGCCAATCTCGCGAGAGTAAGGGCGGTCCCAATCTTCAGCTGAAAGATCAACTTGTGTGTGTGGCGCGTTAACAAGTGGGTTGTTATCCAGTGGCCATTCACCGTTTTTCACTTTCTCCATTTCTTCGCGGATAGCGATCATCGCATCACAGAAGCGGTCCAGCTCTTCTAGATCTTCCGATTCCGTTGGCTCAACCATTAGCGTGCCCGCTACAGGGAACGACATAGTTGGTGCGTGGAAACCGTAGTCCATTAGACGCTTCGCGATGTCTTCTTCGCTGATACCTGTTTCTTCTTTCAGCGGACGAATGTCGATAATACATTCGTGCGCTACGCGGCCATTTTTGCCACGGTAAAGAACAGGGTAGTGTTGGCGAAGTGTTTCCATCACGTAGTTTGCGTTCAGAATTGCTACTTTTGTAGCATCTGTTAGGCCAGCTTCGCCCATCATTGCGATGTAAGCCCAAGAGATAGGCAGGATAGAAGCGCTACCCATATCTGCTGCTGATACTGCGAAATCTGCGCCTTCTACACCGTCTTCAATATGCCCTGGTAAGAAAGGAGCTAGGTGAGATTTCACACCGATAGGACCCATACCCGGACCGCCACCACCGTGCGGGATGCAGAAGGTTTTGTGTAGGTTTAGGTGAGAAACGTCTGAACCGATGAAGCCTGGTGATGTTAGACCAACCTGCGCGTTCATGTTAGCGCCGTCTAGGTAAACCTGACCACCAGCGGCATGAACCATTTCACACACTTCTTTCACTTTCTCTTCGTAAACGCCGTGCGTAGAAGGGTAAGTGATCATAATGCTTGATAGGTTGTCTTTGTGTTTCTCGATTTTCGCTGCTAGGTCGTCGATGTCGATGTTGCCTTCTTCATCACACTTAACCACAACCACTTTCATTGACACCATAGATGCTGTCGCAGGGTTAGTACCGTGCGCAGAGCTTGGGATCAAACATACGTTGCGGTGACCTTCGCCACGGCTTTCGTGGTAGCGTTGAATCGCGATAAGACCTGCGTACTCACCCGATGCACCAGAGTTTGGTTGTAGTGAGAATGCGTCATAGCCAGTGATTTCACATAGCTTTTCTTTAAGATCTTTTGCGAGTGCTGCGTAACCAGCTGCTTGTTCTGCTGGTGCGAACGGGTGGATCGAACCAAACTCAGGCCAAGTTACTGGAATCATCTCCGCTGCTGCGTTCAGCTTCATCGTACAGCTGCCCAGTGGGATCATGCCGTGCGTGAGTGAGAAGTCTTTGTTCTCTAGCTGTTTTAGGTAACGCATCATCTGTGTTTCGCTGTGGTGAGTGTTAAACACAGGGTGTGTTAGATATTCTGTTGTGCGGCGCAATGCTTCTGGAATGGCTGCAAACTCGTTGCCTGAGATTTCAGTTGATAGTGCTGCGACTTCTTCTTTCACACCGAATACTGCGAATAGGGCTTCTACATCTGCCACGGTTGTCGTTTCGTCGAAGCTCACACCTAGCTGAGTACCCAACTTACGTAGGTTGATGTCTGCGGCTAGTGCTTTCGCGTATAGGTCTTCAGTTTGTGCACCTGTGTTGATAGTGATGGTGTCGAAGAAGCTGTTGTGAGCAAGCTCGAAGCCGCCTTTAGTTAGGCCAGCGGCTAGGATGGCTGTCATGTGGTGCGTACGACGAGCAATCGTGCGTAGACCTTCTGCGCCGTGGTAAACCGCGTAGAAAGACGCCATGTTCGCTAGCAGTGCTTGAGCAGTACAGATGTTTGATGTCGCTTTTTCACGACGGATGTGCTGTTCACGCGTTTGCATTGCCATACGCAGTGCTTGGTTACCATTGGTATCGATAGAAACACCGATAACACGACCAGGCATTGTACGCTTGTGCTTATCACGCGTTGCCATGAAAGCAGCGTGTGGACCGCCGTAACCCATCGGCACACCAAAACGTTGTGCTGAACCGATTGCTACGTCTGCGCCCATTTCACCTGCAGGTTTAAGTAGGGTAGAAGCAAGAAGGTCCGTTGCTACAGTCACTAGTGTTTTGTTTGCTTGCGCTTTAGCGATGATGTCCGTTAGGTCACGAACTTCACCTGTTGTACTTGGGTACTGAACTAGTGCGCCGAACACGTCTTGCTCTGGTAGTGATTCTAAAGAACCAACCAAGACTTCAAAGCCGATGAATTTCGCACGAGTTTTTACCACTTCGATGGTTTGTGGGTGAACGTCGTCAGCAACGAAGAATACGTTGCTCTTGCTTTTACCCGCACGCTTACAAAGTGTCATCGCTTCTGCTGCTGCCGTTGCTTCATCGAGCAATGACGCGTTCGCGATTTCCATACCAGTAAGATCCATCACCATTTGTTGGTAGTTTAGAAGTGCTTCTAAACGACCTTGTGAGATCTCTGGTTGGTAAGGGGTGTAAGCGGTGTACCAGCCCGGGTTTTCCATCACGTTGCGTAGAATCACGTTCGGCGTGAAGGTGTTGTAGTAACCCTGACCAATGAATGTACGTTTAACTTGGTTCTGATCGGCGAACTTACGCATGGCTGCCAGCATGTCTGCTTCGCTTTTCGCTTCTGCCAAGCTCATTGGTTGCTCTAGGCGAATTTGTGCTGGTACGGTTTCGTCGATAAGCGAATCTAGGCTAACTGCGTTGATCGCTTCCAACATTTTCTGTTGGTCAGATTTGTTTGGTCCATTGTGGCGAGCAACGAACTCGTTTTGTGTGCTGAGGCTTTGAAGTAATTCAGTCATTGTCCTTTACCTACTCCTTGGTTCGGGTAACGGATTTGCGTTACTGATAAATTAAATTATACGTCCGAACCTAGAAAAAAAGCTGTTCTCTAAACAGGCTAGGGAACAGCTTTCGTCACATCCTAATTACTCTTCTTCGATAGAGTTTAGGTATTCGTCTGCGTCTTTCAGGTTATCTAGTTCAGATACATCAGACATCTTCACTTTTACGATCCAGCCACCTTCGTACGGCTCTTCGTTAATTAGCTCTGGGCTGTCTTCTAGTTCTTCATTGATTTCTACGATTTCACCAGTGATTGGTGCGTAGATGTCTGACGCTGCTTTTACAGATTCAACGAGAGAGAAGCTTTCACCTGCTTCAACTTCGTCTTCTACGTCTGGTAGGTCAACGAATACCACGTCACCTAGCATTTCTTGTGCATGCTCAGAAATACCAATTGTTACTGTGCCGTCACCGTTGTCACGTACCCACTCGTGGCTATCTGCAAACTTCAGTGTTTTGTCCATTGCTTAATCTCCGAATAACTTGTCAGGAATTATTATGATTTCAAAAAAATCGTTTACTGGTATAGAGGAAAGCGACTGCAAAGTTCTTTTACTTCTTTGCGAACGCGTTTTTCAACTTCTGCGTCACCTTCAGGGTTGTTCACTAAACCGTCCAGTACGTCACCAATCCAATTACCGATGAGTTTGAATTCTTCAGCGCCAAAGCCGCGGCTTGTACCCGCAGGCGTTCCTAAACGGATGCCCGATGTAATCATAGGCTTCTCTGTATCGAATGGGATGCCATTTTTGTTACATGTGATCCCAGCACGCTCTAGAGCTTCTTCTGCTTTATTGCCTTTCAACCCTTTCGGACGAAGGTCAACCAGCATTAGGTGCGTGTCTGTGCCACCAGTTACGATGTCGCAACCGCGAGTTTGCAATACTTCCGCTAGGACTTTTGCGTTATTGATCACCGAATCAATATAAGTTTTAAATTCAGGGCCAAGCGCTTCACCAAATGCGACCGCTTTGGCTGCGATAACGTGCATCAGTGGGCCACCTTGTAGGCCAGGGAATACGGCTGAGTTGATTTTCTTAATGATGTCTTCGTGGTTAGTAAGAATCATACCGCCGCGAGGGCCACGCAATGTTTTATGTGTTGTAGTCGTAACAACGTGTGCGTGTGGCAATGGGCTAGGGTGTGCGCCTGTTGCGATAAGACCAGCGATGTGCGCCATGTCGACCATAAGAATTGCATTTACTTCGTCTGCGATTTCACGGAATTTTGCAAAGTCGATAGTACGTGGAATAGCGCTACCACCTGCGATGATCATTTTAGGTTGGTGCTCAAGTGCTAGCTCACGAACATCTTCGTAGTTAATTTCTAGTGTTTCGCGATCAACACCGTATTGAACTGCATTAAACCATTTACCAGAAAGTGCAGGGCGTGCGCCGTGCGTCAGGTGACCACCTGCGTCTAAAGACATACCAAGAATGGTGTCACCAGGTTGAAGCAGTGCCAGCTTTACTGCGCCGTTTGCTTGTGCCCCTGAGTGTGGTTGAACGTTTGCGTATTCACAATTGAAAAGTTTTTTTGCGCGTTCGATAGCAATGGCTTCCACTGTATCTACGTGCTCACAACCACCATAGTAACGACGACCTGGGTAACCTTCAGCGTATTTGTTTGTTAGGCATGTGCCTTGAGCTTGCATTACCGCTTTAGAAACAATGTTCTCGGAAGCGATAAGTTCGATTTGTTCGTTTTGGCGAGCGGATTCCGCTTGAATTCCAGCAAAGACAGCATCATCTGTCGCAGAGAGGTTGGTAGAGAAAAAGTTTTCCAAGCTGTGGTTAGGGTAACTCTTATTCATGGTAGTTGACCTTCCAAATCTGAAAATGAACCCGCAATAGATGAGTTATGATTTGCGGTTGTGGTTCATTTGTCCTCAAAAACAGCTGAACTGCGTAGCAGAACAGAGTGAACATCCGGCCCTAAATTTGGGCAAAAACTCCGTTGGATGGCGTGTTTCCTTTACCAATCTCTTACGGAAATATGCATCTCTACATCTAACAAGTTGGTAACATAGCGCCTGTGACGGGAACAATCAACCAAAAATTTCCTATAGGAAACAAGATTTCAAAATTTGTTAACAAGAGCACGCTTTAATTCACTTGGTGGACTTCTATCCACTATGTGCTTCATGCACAATGCGAGTAAGACAAAAAATATGGATATCTATAGAGGGATTTATGGCAGAAAGTATTTACGATGAATACCCATCGATGACGTTGGCAAAAGAGCAACATGACCAAAATATCGAGCCGTTAAAACTGGGCCAGCGTATTAAGGATATCCGCTCGAAACTCGGTATCACATTAGAAGAAGCGAGTCAGCGAACCGGGCTTGCTCGATCTACACTGAGCAAAATAGAAAATGAGCAGATCTCCCCGACGTTTCAAGCGATGCAAAAATTGGCACTAGGCTTACAAATTGACATGCCACAACTCTTTGAGCCACCTAGAAAAAAGGTAGCGACAGGGCGCAGGGATGTTACCAAGAAGAATGAAGGTAAACCACACCCAACACAAACCTATGAACATGAACTGCTCGCGACACAACTTTCCAATAAGAAAATGATGCCGTTTAAGAGCCAAATTCGAGCTCGTAGTTTTGATGAATATAAAGACTGGGTTCGTCATGACGGCGAAGAATTTTTACTTATCTTATCTGGCGAGGTTATGTTCTATTCTGAGTTTTACGAACCTGTTGTTTTAAGCGAGGGAGACAGCGTTTATTACGATGCAAATATGGGACATATGTTGACCAGTGTTAGCGAGGAAGATGCGCTCATTTTGTGGGTGACAGCCAAATAGTGATAAATACTTGTAAATTTCCTATAATGAAAGCAAACGATTGCTGTTGGTGGTCGTTATGATGAAAAGGCGCTTTTTTGATGAGAACTTGCTCATTAAAGCGCTTTTTTTGTACGATTTGTTGTGATTAAAATGTTAAGAGTCACACTTTTGCAAGTCGATCTACGTCTTGTTCGTGCAAAATAGAATGAGCCATGTTTATTATTGGAAACACATCGAATGCCGATAGCATTCTCGGGTCTATCTAAATGGAGACGAAAATGACTCAAGAACTACTGAAAACACCACTACACGCACTTCACGTTGAAGTTGGTGCCAAAATGGTCCCGTTCGCGGGTTACGATATGCCTGTTCAGTATCCTCTAGGCGTAAAGAAGGAACACTTACATACTCGTGATGCGGCAGGTCTGTTTGATGTTTCTCACATGGGACAGCTTCGCCTAATTGGTGACGGTGCAGCTGCGTTCCTAGAAACATTAGTCCCAGTGGATATTGTGGATCTTGAGTCTGGTAAACAGCGTTACGCTTTTTTCACTAATGAAGAGGGCGGCATCATGGACGACTTGATGGTGGCTAACCTAGGCGATCATCTGTTTGTGGTTGTGAACGCAGCATGTAAAGCGCAAGATATCGCACACCTACAAGCGCATTTACCATCTGGTGTTGAGCTAGAAACTATCGAAGACCGAGCTCTACTTGCAATCCAAGGCCCTAAAGCGGCGGCTGTATTGGCGCGTTTTGCACCAGAAGTTTCTGAAATGCTGTTCATGGATATTTGTAAAGTCGATGTTTTAGGCGCCGAGTGCATTGTTTCTCGTAGTGGTTATACAGGCGAAGACGGTTACGAAATCTCGGTTCCTGCTGACAAAGCGGAAGAGCTAGCACGTAAACTGACTGCGGAAGATGAAGTTGAATGGATTGGCCTTGGTGCTCGTGATTCACTTCGTCTTGAGTGTGGCCTTTGTCTATACGGTCATGACCTAGACACAACAACAACACCTGTTGAAGCGAGCTTGCTATGGGGTATCCAAAAAGTTCGTCGTATTGGTGGTGAACGTGAAGGTGGTTTCCCTGGCGCAGACATTATTCTTAAGCAGATTGAGACTAAAGATGTGGCGCGTAAGCGTGTGGGTCTAGTAGGTCAAACCAAAGCGCCAGTGCGTGAAGGTGTTGAACTGTTTGATGCTGACGGCGTTAAAATTGGCGTTGTAACCAGCGGTACGGCGGGTCCGAATGCAGGTAAGCCAGTCTCAATGGGTTATGTTCGTGCGGATTTGGCGGCGATTGGTACTGAAGTGTTCGCTGAAGTGCGTGGTAAAATGCTACCAATGACCGTTGAAAAAATGCCGTTCGTACCACAACGTTACTACCGTGGTTAAAACGAATTGAAACAAAAATGCCGAGCTTTGTAGCTCGGCATTTTTTATGTCTTCTTTTCGCTTGTTTACTTTTAGTTTACTGCTTCATCAATAGTACAGCACATATCAATAACGATATCTTCAAGCTTTTCCGGATGAATCATCTCTTCTTTTGGGATCCCAAATTGAGAGGCCATAATGGTATTAAACAATTCCCAATGCTTGATCAGCAGTTTTTCGCGATTATCTGCAATATCCGGCCATGTTTCTTGCATCATTGGCGCGAGACTGACAGCACCATGTGCGAAGATCAACATTTGCCACTTTGATTCCCACTGATCAAATTGTGCATTAGGGTTTTCGCTGTTGTACTGCTCGAAAATTCCGGTAAATATCGCAGCGAACTCATCTTTTGACTTTAAGAAATACTGCAGCAGAGCACCGTCATCGCCTTGTCGAATGGCATCGGCGATCATCTGTACTGGATGAGGATTGACGAGAGCAAATGCTAGCATGCGAACCATAAACAGATAAATTTTTCTATTCGAAGGTGTGTTCTCCGGCATTTCATTGATGAGTTCAGCCATATAGCACTGCATGAACTCGTCCATTGCATCGCTAACCGCTTGCCAGATTTTCTCTTTGCTGCCGAAGTGGTGACGGATCAAACTATGTGAAACACCAGCCTTTTCACTGATATTGCGCAGCGAGACACGCTCGTAACCAAGTTCACAAAACATATCTGCTGCCACTTTAAGGATCAGACACTTAGTTTGTTCTGCTGCTTCAGCACTTCTACGCCCCTGCTTTCTTTCATTCATAGTTCGAATTTTCCCGAATATTAATCACGCGCTTACTTTTACCAGAAACCGAACGCTTTGACTAATTAATTTGCTATCCACCTGGAAAATATGTTGATCAATTTCAAATTCTGCTTATACTGCACGGCCGTGTAATATATAAAACCTACGGAGAAAGCGGGTGCGAAAACAATATTTAAAGCGCACTTTAGTTGGCGCAGTGGTGACATTAAGTCTTTCTGGGATGCTAACTGGGTGTAATAAAGCCATTTCTGAGCCGTCTGAACCTTTAATCAAACCTGTAAAATTACTGGCGGTGAAAGACCTAGAACTTGAAGACTCGCACGCCTTTTTAGCGCGTATTGATGCAACACATCGCGCGCAGCTTTCTTTTCAGGTTGGTGGAGAGGTTGATGAATTACGTGTACGCATGGGTCAAAAAGTCCAAAAAGGTGAAGTGCTCGCAACGTTAGACCCTAAAGATCTTCAGCTTGCGTTAGATGCCGCTCAAGCGCAGTACGCGTTAGCGAAAACACAATGGGACCGCGCGAAAAACCTTTACGGAAAAAAACTCATTAGTACTGATGAGTACGATCAGAAAGAAACTCAATATAAAGCGGCATTGGCGAACTACGAACAAGCTAAAACCGATTTGAGCTATACCAAAATTCACGCACCGTTTGATGGCATTGTGTCATATACCTATGTCAACCCGTTTCAAGTAGTAGCAGAGAAGCAGGAGATCTTGAATCTCATTGATAACACGACGTTGGATGTATCTTTCACCTTGCCAGTAAGTTATGCGGAATCTGTATCACTTGAGTCACTGCAAAACTCCGATATGTGGGTGACGATGGATAGCGAGCCAGGAAAACGTATCCCTGGGCAATTTAAAGAAATTTCGACGCAGCCAAACATCGATACCAATAGTTATGAGGCGATCGTGACCATCACTCGACCAGAAGATCGCAATTTGCTGACAGGTATGACTGGGCAGGTACACATTGCTAAACAACATGTATCGGACGCGATGACGTTACCTCAGTCTGCTTGGGTCAACAAAAATGGGACGCAAGGTGAAGTTTGGGTAATGGACAGAAGCACGCAGCAGGTCAATAAAGTCACTGTGTCACTTGACGCAGCAGGTGGTGTGAAAGCCGGGCTTGATAACAATGATTACGTTGTTATTGCTGGTGTTGAGAGACTGGTTGAAGGACAAGTGGTGAAAGCTTGGGTTCGTGAGGGAGGCATTTAATGAAACGTTCTCTACTTACGATCTCTGCGATTGCACTTGCAGTTTTAACAGGGTGCAAAAATGAAAACCAAGCTATCGTCGAGCAGCCACTTTTTGTGTCGACTATCTCGGTGGATGCACCAGTACAAAGTCAACATCGCGCGTTCAAAGGCATAGTAGTGCCTGCAGAGCAAACGCCAATGGCATTTCGCCGCGCTGGGGAAGTTCAGCACGTATTGGTTAAAGCGGGTGACGTTGTGAAGCAGGGGCAAATGATCGCAAAGCTAGATGATAGCAAAGAGAAGCAAGCCGTGAATGACGCAGAAGCACAATACACACTCGCAATTCGTCAGCTTAAACGCGGTGAAGACTTGCATGCACGTCAAATGATTTCAAAAGCGGAACTTGATGAGCTAACCGCCAATAAAGAGCTAGCTGAGGCTACTTTCTATAACGCGACCAATCAATTGAATTACACCCGTTTATTCGCCCCGTTCGCCGGTAAAGTATCCGATGTTTTCAAAGAACGTTTTGAGCGTGTGGCAATTGGTGAACCCGTGTTAAACCTATACCAAAACGATTTGGTTTACGTGCGTATTGAGCTTTCCGACAATGTTTTAGCGATGGTAGACCCAAACTCAGACAGCATGAGCTACAAGCCTAGAGCAACCTTCTCCGGCATCGATGGCAGATTTGCTTTGGACTATTTAGAGCACACAAGTGAACCCAACGCTGAAACTCAAACCTACGAAATGTACTTGACGATGCCACAGCCAAAAACAGAGATATTGCCGGGAACCAGCGTAAGCGTTTTGGTCGATATGGTGAAGGCGGGCATTACCTCTATTGATGGTTACAGTGTTCCTGTCACGGCGCTTCAAGCAGGCAGTGAAGGGAATGAGTTCTTTGTGTGGAAAAAAGAAGGTGACATTGTCACACGAGTGCCTGTCATGATTTCTCAAGTGAATGGCAATGGAGCCATTGTGTCGTCAGGTGTTAGCCAGGGCGATATTCTGATTAATTCAAATCTGCGTAAATTACGCGAAGGTAAACATGTGGATGTTGTGGAGAATAACCAATAATGAACATTGCTGAGTATTCAATAAAAAACAAAGTCATCAGCTGGTTGTTCATTATTATCCTTGCTGTTGGTGGTTTAACGTCATTTTTGGAGCTTGGACGATTAGAAGACCCGGCATTTACGATCAAAGATGCCATGATCATCTCAACATACCCTGGCGCGACGTCAAAAGAAGTTGAAGAAGAGCTGACGTATCCTCTAGAAAAAGAGATTCGAAAACTCCCTTATATCGACAAAATTACCTCTACGTCTTCTAATGGTATGTCTCAAATAACGGTGAGCATGGAAATGGACTATGGTCCTGATGAACTGCCGCAAATTTGGGATGAAATGCGCCGTAAAATTAATGATTTACGACCATCATTGCCTCAAGGTGTTCAGTCTTTACAGATCATTGATGATTTCGGTGACGTTTATGGCGTGATGTTAATGCTCACTGGTGACGATTACGACTATGTAGAGCTGAAACGTTATGCGGATTACCTGACCCGTGAAATCGAGCTTGTTGATGGTGTTGGTAAGGTAGACATCACGGGCGATCAGCAAGAAATGCTATTCGTTGAGATCTCACTTGATCGCCTTGCTGCACTGAACTTAGACATGAATGTGGTTTCGAGCTTGTTGAACCAGCAAAACAATGTGGTTTCAGCAGGTGAAGTGATGGTCAATGGCGAAAGCCTGGTTATTCGCCCAAGCGGCACCTTAAACACTGTAGAAGCACTAGAAAATCTGATCATTCATGGCCGTGACACAGGAAATCTAATTCGTCTAAAAGACGTAGCAACGATTTCTCGCGGTATTCAAGAGAAGCCAAGCAACGTCGTACTCTTTAACGGTCAAAAAGCGATTAATATCGGTATCTCGTTTGCATCGGGTGTGAACGTGGTTGAGGTTGGTGAACGTTTGGATGCGGAGCTCGCGAGCCTTGAGTCTATCAAGCCTGCTGGCATCGATATGAACTACTTTTACAACCAAGCCAATGAGGTGGATGAATCTGTTAAAGCGTTTGTAATTAGTCTAGCGGAGGCAGTGGCGATCGTAATCATTGTGTTGCTGTTTACTATGGGTTTACGCAGTGGTGTCATCATTGGAGTTGTGTTGTTATTGACGGTATTTGGTACCTTCATTTTGATGAATTACAACAACATCGAACTGCATCGTATTTCTCTTGGCGCGTTAATTATTGCCTTGGGTATGCTGGTTGATAACGCGATTGTTGTCGTGGAAGGCATATTGGTTGGCCTAAAGAAAGGGCGTACCAAAGTTCAAGCGGCTGTCGATATTGTAAAGCAAACACAATGGCCTTTGCTGGGCGCAACTGTTATTGCAATTACGGCTTTTGCACCTATCGGCTTGTCGCAAGATGCGACAGGTGAGTTCATGGGCTCTCTATTCTGGGTGCTGTGTTTCTCACTATTTTTAAGCTGGATTACCGCTATTACACTGACGCCTTTCCTTGCCGATCTTTTGTTGAAAGAGGAAAACAAAGAGCAGGGTACTAGCGAAGATGATCCTTATAAAGGCTGGTTGTTTGTCGTATTTGGGGCATCACTGAAATTTGCATTGCGATTCCGCTGGCTTACCGTTGCTGGCATGGTGGCGCTATTAGTGGGTGCTGTCGTGGCATTTGGTAATGTAAAACAGCAGTTCTTCCCACCATCGAATACGCCGATGTTCTACGTGGATATGTGGATGCCAGAGGGTACTGACATCCGTGAAACGATCAAAAAAGCTGAAGAGATCGAAAGCTACATTCGTCAGCAAGATGATATTGACTTTGTTTCTGCTTCGATTGGGCAGGGCCTACAGCGTTTTGCTTTAACCTATCAACCAGAAAAAAGTTACGAAGCGTACGCTCAGTTCCAAGTTCGCGCGACTGATCGTGAGAAAATGTTTGGTTTACTGCATAAGTTAGATGCGAATCTGGCGAAAACATTTGATGCGCCTACGTTCCAGTTTAAATTGATGGAATTTGGTCCATCACCAGCGTCTAAGATCGAAGCGCGTATTACTGGCCCTGATCCACAAGTTTTACGTGACTTGGCGGTGCAAGTCGAAGACATCCTTCATACCGACCCTGGTGCCCGAAACATTCGTCACGATTGGCGAGAGCGCACCAAGGAACTTGTACCCGTTTTCAATGAGTCTAAAGCTCGTCGCTTAGGTATTTCGAAAGAAGATCTTTCAAGCACACTGCAAATGGCGTTTGGTGGTAGCACCTTAGGTTACTTGCGTGATGGTACACATACGTTGCCAATTATGACACGCCTTCCTGAAGAAGAACGCGTAGATTTTGAATCACTACAAAACGTGACCATTTGGAGTCCTTCGTTGCAAACGTACATTCCGGTTGATCAAGTGATTGATGGCGTTCAACTGGATTGGAGTGAGCCGCTAATTCAGCGTCGTGACCGTAAGCGTACGTTAACCGTTCTCGCGGACCATGATGTGTTGAGTGACGACACGGCAGCAAGCTTATTTGCTCGTGTACAGCCTAAAGTGATGGCATTGCATGTTCCAGAAGGATACGAAATCACATGGGGTGGTGAGTACGAATCATCCAAAGATGCACAAGAAGGCCTATTCGGTTCATTGCCGATGGGTTACTTGTTGATGTTCATCATTACTATTTTACTGTTTAACTCAATCAAAAAACCGTTGGTCATTTGGTTCACCGTTCCGTTAGCGATCATTGGCGTTGCTTTTGGTTTGCTTACCACGAACATGCCGTTCAGTTTTACAGCATTCCTTGGTTTGTTAAGCCTAAGTGGCATGATTTTGAAAAACGGTATTGTGTTGCTTGACCAAATTAACCTTGAGTTGGAGTCTGGTAAAGATCCTTACCTCGCGATTGTTGATAGTGCGATAAGCCGCGTTCGTCCGGTAAGTATGGCGGCACTAACAACTATCTTGGGGATGATTCCATTGGTCTTCGACGCCTTTTTTGGCTCGATGGCAATAACGATTATGGCAGGTCTTGGTTTTGCTACTGTACTGACACTGATAGTGGTGCCAGTGATGTTTGCAATTCTGTTTAGGGTAAAACCGACCACTGCATAGGGACTCCTGGCTATTTGCCAGCTTCCTGCCTAGCCCTGAAGGTTTTCTTCGGGGCTTTTTTGATCTTACTAATATATACCAAACCATTCATTTGCTTGATTTTAATGATTTTCTTACGATTACAATGCAAATCATGCGTATACTGATGTAACGACACATCAAAGATTGAGATTACATGAATAAGCGTATATTAAACGGACTCTTCTTCGTTGGTTCTTTCACCTTGGTTGGCTGCACCGCGACGGATAGCATGCCGACAGAAACCAAACAACCTGCCCCTAAAGTCAACAGTGTTAGTGCTGAAGTCATTTCCAGTTGGATTGATAGTAAGGTTTTAGCCCCTGAAGGGCTGTCGCTCGAGCAAGACAATCTACGTTATCTATCGGGTAGCGCCGACCTAAACAGCGACGGCAAGGCAGAACACATAGTGTTGCTTCAAGATCGCTATTTCTGTGGTAGTGGTGGCTGCTCTGCATATATGTTTGATAATGAGGGAAACGTTATTAATCGAATGTCGGTAACTCGCACGCCTATTGTACTAGCCGACAGTTACAGTAATGGTTGGCAGGACTTTATCGTTTGGAGTAATGGCTCATATCGACTCATGAGTTACAACGGTGAGTCTTATCCAAGTAACCCGTCACTAGAGCAAAAGGTGGATCGAGACGCTAACCAGCAGGCGGCAATCGCAAATGTAATGGCGACAGAGCTTTATCAGCAAGACGGCTATGACATTCTGCCCGCAGAGTCAAAAACCTTGTGGACGCCAGCTAACGTTTACCACTTTACCTTCAAGCACTACGGTGACCCGCATAGCGCTTATCAAGCAACGGTGGATATGAGCAGTGGGGAAGTAGACATTGTAGCCGTTCCGGCTGCGGAATAAAAAACACCTCCCTTAACCGGAATTAAAGGGAGGTGCTAAATGCCAAATTCGAGGGTGGCATTGTTAACCGGAGTCGCTCTAATTAAGCTGCGACTTCTTGTTTCGCTTCTGCTTTGCTTTTTAAGAATGCGTAAGTAAAGCCAGTTACCGCTGTACCTGCTGCAATAGCCACTAAATACATTAATACTGGTGAAATTGCGTTAGGAATTAGCAGCACGAATAGACCGCCGTGTGGTGCCATTAATTTCGCACCGAATAGCATCGATAGGGCACCAGTAAGTGCGCCACCTGCCATACAAGATGGAATCACGCGCATTGGATCTTTCGCAGCAAATGGAATTGCGCCTTCAGAGATGAAACAAAGGCCCAAGACAAATGATGCTTTACCTGCCTCACGTTCATTTTGTTCAAATTTGTTCTTCGCAATGAAGGTCGCTAAACCCATACCTAGCGCAGGAACCATACCTGCGGCCATGATTGCCGCCATTGGCGCGTAAGTTTGTGAAGCCAAAAGGCCAACACCAAATGCGTAAGCGGCTTTGTTGACAGGGCCTCCTAGGTCGAAACACATCATTGCGCCAAGGATAATACCCAGTAGTACTGCACTGTCAGATCCCATGTTGTTTAGGAAGTCAGTCAGGCCGTTCATGATGCCTGAAACTGGGCCGCCTACGATGTAGATCATCACAAGGCCAGTGAACAATGTTGCTACAAATGGAATGATCAGAATCGGTTTAAGCGCCTCCATCGATTGTGGCAGTTTCACCTTATCTGCGAGGAGTTTCGCTGCGTAACCGGCAATGAAGCCAGCTGCGATACCACCTAGGAAACCAGCACCCGTTGAACTTGCTAGCATACCACCAACAAGACCAGGAGCCAGACCAGGACGGTCAGCGATTGAAAACGCAATATAGCCAGCAAGTACAGGAATCATCAATGCGAATGCAGAGCCACCACCAATGTTCATCAAGGCTGCTGCTAGTGTGCCTTCTTCTTTAAATGCTTCAATACCAAACACGAACGATAGGGCGATGATCAAACCACCAGCGACAACCACAGGCAGCATGTGCGATACCCCTGTCATCAAGTGTTTGTAAGCGCCTTTCTTCTCGTCTGCTGCCGAAGCAGAATTTGCAGAACCTGAATGTTGGTAAATCGTGGCTTGCTCGAATGCTTTGTCCATCTCTTCGGCTGTTTTTTTCAGAGCTGGGCCTGTTTTCGTGCGGTACATCTTTTTTCCGTTAAAGCGATCAAGTGGCACTTCAATATCCGCAGCAATGATCACCAGATCGGCATCTGCAATTTCTTGCTCAGTCAGTTGGTTTTTAGCGCCAACTGAACCACGAGTTTCCACCTTGATTTGATGGCCACGACGCTTGCCTTCTTCTTCTAAAGCTTCTGCCGCCATAAAGGTATGCGCAACGCCAGTAGGGCATGCCGTGATTGCAACAATCTTCTTTGATGCTGATGTTGTATCTGTAGTGATAGGGGCTGCAAGTGTGGTTGCTTTTTCAAGTAAAGTGGCGTTTTCAACCGCTTGCTGGAGAAACGCAGTTGCGTCTTTTGCTACTTCGCTAATTTCCGCTTGGTAAACCTTTTTTCCTACAAAACGAGAAGTGTCGACGCTAGTATTTGCCGCAATGACAATGACTTCTGCTTGTTCAACGTCAGCTTCCGTCAATAGTGTTGGTTCAACCACACTTGATTGACATTCTATTTTGGCATTCCAGTTTAATTTTGCGGCGGCTTGTTCTAGTAATCCTGCCGCAAGGATGCTATTTGCTACACCGCTCGGACAGGCAGTAATAATGGCAATATTCATACGATAACCTTCTGTTCCTTAGTTTTGTTCTAAGTTTGTAATAGGGTAAAGCGCGCTAACTTCAGTTTGTCGCTTGATATTTTCCAGTTCTTCCTGACTGGTTAGCCCTACGCCAACTTGACTAACTGCCAAAGCAGAAAGTGCCGTAGCGAAGCGCAATAAATCGTTTTTAGGCATCAGTTGCATGTGGCCCCAACACAAGCCAGCGACCAGCGTATCGCCTGCGCCAACGGTGCTCACGACATGCATTCGAGGCGGTTTTGCACTAAGCCATTCGCCTTGGTTGAGCCACATAACACCGTCAGGTCCCATAGAAACCACGATGTTTTCTATGCCTTTGTCGCTCAGTGTTTGCGCTGCAGCTTGGCACTGTTCAGGTGTTGCTAGATGTTCGCCAACAAAATCACCAAGTTCTTCATCGTTAGGTTTAATTAACCATGGGTGAGCATCAATACCTGACTTCAATGCGGCTTTGCTACTGTCGAACAACACCTTTTTGCCTTGTTGATGCAGTGCTTCTATCCATGCAGCGCATTGCTCTGCAGTAACACCGCCCGGTAGGCTGCCTGCCAATACAAAGTAATCGTGTGTTTCAGCAAGGCGGAATAGGGTTTCTTCAAAGCGCGCGATTTCTTCTGCCGTAACTTGAACACCAGGGAAGTTAATGTCACTAACGTTTCCATTAGCCTCAACGAGCTTGACGTTGATACGAGTTGCACCTTGTACTTCTACAAACTCATTCTTAACGCCGATGTCATTGAAAAGCTGATGGAATAGCTCAGGGTTATCTTTACCAAGAAAGCCGGTAACCGTGACGTCTGCGCTTAAATCGCTCAACACTTTTGCTACGTTGACACCTTTACCTGCAGCGTGGAGATTGCTTTGCTGTACTAAGCTCACGGAACCAACGTTTAGTTCATTTACTGAACCTGTTAAATCCAATGCCGGGTTGAGCGTAATAGTGACAACCTTATTTGTTTTGTTTGTCATATCGGATCCTTAACCTTCACCAAGGCCAGAAGCGATTGCATTTCCGATAGACTCCAAGGCTTGCGGGGCATCAGGGCCTTCTGCTGTAAATTGAAGTTGGTGACCGTGCTTAACGCCCAGCGCGATAACTTTCATTAGGCTCTTCGCGTTTACTGCTTTTCCATCTCCGTCTAGGTTGGCAACACGTATAGTGGATTCAAACTTTTTCGCTTCTGCGACTAACATTGCCCCCGGACGAGCATGTAGGCCGTGAGAGTTTTTGATTTTAAATACAGCGGTATTGCCTTCTTCTGAAGATGCGGCTGTGACTTCTTCACCTTTGAACAAAGCAAGAATCTGTTCTACTGATGCATCTAAAAGCTTGCCGTGTTCATTGTTAAACACAATATTAGAAAGCGTTTTTAGGATAGGTTGGTGAGCATTGTTACATGCTGCGAACGCGAAAAGTGCACGCACTTTTTGACCTTCATATTCGCAGTCGTTTGCCGTCGAGACAAATGACACACCTGTGCGAGTGACATGTTTGTCACTGCCAATTAACCACAGGCCATTACCTAAGTGAGTTGGTTGTTTGGTAACGAGATCGGCAACGAATTCGTTATCAGCACATCCCGTATTTTTCAACAGACCACCTGCAACAGCACTCATCTGTAGCATGTCGCTCGCAGGGAACATCAGTTGAATTAAAGAAGCGTCAAAGTCTGCTTCAAGCTGAACATCACCGTGCAGTAGGGCGATGATTTCGTCTTCATTTTTTGCATTACGCAGACGCTCTTCTACGCCATCTGCGCCTAGCACTTTGGTGAGCTGTTTAAGAATGCCAAGGTGTTCATCAGATTTAGCTGCGATACCGATAGCGACGAACACAGTATTGCCATCACCCCAGTCGACACCTTGTGGGAAGTGATGCACAGCAACACCCGTTGTTTTCACCATTGCACGAGTGTCGGTTGTACCGTGCGGGATGGCGATACCGTTCCCCAAAAACGTAGAGTTTTGGTTTTCACGGTTTAGCATGCCTTCAACGTAACCGCGTTCAACTAGGCCTTTATCAGTCAGGCTATGAGCAATACTCTTTATTGCTTCAAACTTATCTGTCGCTGATTGCGAGAGGGTAATGTCGTTCTTATTTAGCTTAAGCATGGTGCTTCTCCAGCCTTAAGGTATCAATTTAAAAATGTATTCTGTGTGAGAAGTTGAACGCCGCTTCTTCTGAGCGCTTATCACTCCTCAAACCTTTTATCTTTCAAGCTAAATCGATTCAGCTTGTTGGTAAATTTTTTAAAAGACTCAGAAAAACTGTTTTAAAAACTGACGTTAACAAACGAGCCTTTGCCGCTGTCCTATAGCCTAGCTCACAAATTGGTTTGTTGCGTGTTCGGGTGATTTACGTCAATTTTTAAGTTTTGCTGAATCCTTTCAGCTTTTATACTGAATCGGTTCAGCTTATAATTCAACTTATCGAAAGATCGTTGATGTATTAATATGATCGCGCGCACAGAATAAGGTTTAGAATATGACACTGGATGAAATAGCCAAATTAGCGGGTGTTTCTAAGACAACTGCAAGCTATGTGATTAACGGAAAAGCGCAGAAATACCGCATCAGCGAGAAGACTCAGAAAAAGGTGATGGCCGTTGTAGATGAGTACAATTATAAGCCAGATCATGCGGCGTCTTCCTTGCGGGCAGGTAATTCACGCTCATTTGGGCTTATCATCCCAGACTTAGAGAACACCAGTTATGCGCGTCTTGCAAAGCTGATAGAGCAGAACTCTCGGAAAGCGGGGTACCAAATTTTGATTGGCTGCTCTGATGATGATCCTGATACAGAGCAAAAGGTGGCGGAAGCATTAGTCAGTCGTCGCATTGATGCGTTGTTTGTGGCAAGTGGTATGCCCACTGCAAACGAGTATTACCTTAAGTTACAAAATTCTGGTACGCCAGTTATCGCGCTAGACCGTCCAATGGATGATGAGCACTTTTGTTGTGTCATCAGCGAAGATTTTGATGCCGCACTTGAACTCACTCAGTCAGTACTGTCAGAGGATATTAAGTCCATTGGCTTAATCGGTGCATTGCAAGATCTTCAAGTCTCAAAAGAGCGTGAGCTTGGTTTTCTATCTGCTTCTCAACAAGGTGGTAAAACGGCAACAGTGGGTTATGGACAACACTTCTCCCGGGAAGAAGGCAAGAAAGTCTTAGAGAGATGGTTAGCAGAGAACGCATTGCCAGATGCCATTGTTACAACGTCATACACACTGTTAGAAGGTGTGTTGGATGTAATGCTAGAAAAACCAGAACTGATGGGAAAGGTGCGTTTAGCGACATTTGGTGATAATCGACTGTTGGACTTTTTGCCTGTGAAAATCAACTCTTTGCCTCAACAGTTTGAGTTGATCGCGGACAGCGCAATGGAGTTAGCACTCAATGCTTCCGCTAAGCGTTACAAGCCTGGCGTAGAACTTATCCCGCGTAAAATTGTGAAACGTCACTAAGTAACTAAATAGGTTGCTCAAAGCTTTACTTCAGCCGTCAGCGCCACAAATGCGTGGTCGCTGGCGTTTTTATCTCTGTCATAAATCGGGTTGATCAGATGTTGGTTAGACACCTGATAGTCAACAACCTCGGCAACCGATATATCTGATAAGGTGTCAAACTCTTGTGAGAGCAAGATATAGTCGAGTACATTCCCAGTGGAAAAATGATAGTGCGTGGCTGGGCGTTCATCCTTCAGGGTGTCACTTTGCAATAACCAACCATCTTTGAGTTGTAATTCAGTGACGCTGTCACCAGTATTGGATACCAATGCGCTGTTAACGCTGATAGGAGTGATAGGTTGATTCATATCGCCCATTAACACTGTCGGCATTGGTTCTTTTCGATACCTCTTTTGCATCGCGTCTCTTAACATCGCTGCTTCCCAGCCTCTTTGCTGGGTGGATAACCAGCGCCCAATAATCGTGCTAGACGTTTCTGGTTGTTCTGAGTCGGCCGGGCGTTGAGATTTCAGGTGCGTTACGTAAACGGCGATATGACCAAGTACAGGATGTATTACTTGGGCATAGATAGGTTTGCGACTGAACTCTGGAGCAACACTTACTCCAAAAGGCTCAAGCGTTGCTAAGTCAAACTCTACCGCTTGTACTTTTTCTATTGGAAACCGAGAGGCGATTGCCACAACAGGGCTTGAGTAAATGTACTCATCCTCAACATGTGGGGTGTCAACGGTCGCAAAGTAGGGGTAGCCGATGGTTGAAAAAAATTCCTGGGTCTTCTCGATACTGAACACTTCTTGTAAGCCAATCACGTCGCCTTCCAGTTTTTCAACTTGACGTTGCGTCCACGAAAGTTTGTCTCGCCATTGCTCTAACGAGTATATGTTCTCGAAATCATAGTAGGCGTTAGGCGGTGCGACAAAATTAAACAAGTTCGCAGTGACAAAGGTAATTCTACTTGGTTGAGACAAAGTATTCGCTCTTTTCAACAATAACTTAGAGAGTATATACCTTCAGGTTGCGTAATTGCAGCTTCGTTTGAGCTACGCATCGGTATACAAGTTAACAAGCGACAAGTTAAATGGGTTAAGAGGTGCTCAAATGCCAAGGCGAATCGGTGATTGAACATCGGCAGAGGTTTCTATTTTTAAGCATTGCGTTTAAACTTCAGGGCATCAAATAGTAAGAGTAAGTAACATGACCCAAGATTACGACCACGAAGAGTATTTAGAAGGCGAAGAGATTGAGATCGAAGCGGTTGGCATCGATGTTGATGCGCATCCAATCGAACTGTACAAGCTTTTTAAAATCGCAAACTTGGTCAGCGGTGGCGGCGAAGCAAAACATATCATCGAGGAAGGCTACGTCGCGGTGAATGGTGAACTAGAAACACGTAAGCGCCGCAAGATGTATGATGGTGACTTTTTCGAGTTTAACCAGGAATATTATGTTGTGGTTTGCGATGCGCCAGTAACCGAACCTGAAACGGCAGAGCAAAAAGCAGAAAAGAAAGCGAAAAAAGAAGCGCAGTCTTCTCGTAAAGATAAGTCTCGTCAAAGTAAGTCACCTAAAGCCTCTGGGCCTAAATCAACAGGCCGCAAAGCGGCACATAAAGAGCGTAAAGCGCAGAAAGAAGCGTTGTCTCAGTCTGCTAAGAAAGGCAAAAAAGAAGACAAACCACAAGCCACTCGTGATCCGAAGAGTGGACGTAATTCTATCGACTTCTTCTAAGCTATAGAATCTTATAAGTGATTGAATCTTAGTGTTCAAACCCAAACATACCAAAAGCGCCGACATGTGTTCGGCGCTTTTTTGTTGGGATAGTTTGTGTGGCTTATGCGGCATGACGAGATAAGCTTAATGCACCGTGCATTGGCAGGTTGCGTATTCTGTCCAGTGATGAATTGCACTCGGTTTACCGAGATAAAACCCTTGATAATAATCGAGTTCCAGTTGACGCATGGCCTGCAGCTGGTTGTTCTCTTCAACCCCTTCGATAATCACTTTGGCCCCCATGGTTGCTGCTAGATCTACTGCACTTCGAATGGAAAAGGTATCACCAGCGCAATAATCGAGTAGATAAGAGCGATCAATTTTAATTATGTCAGGACAAAGCTGCTGAACTCGGGCAATGTCGGAATGTTGCGCGCCAAAATCATCGATGGCAAAGATAAAGCCATTCGCTCTCATTAACTGTACGGCTTTAATCAGTAAATCAGTATCACCGCAGGATTCTTCTACAACCTCAAACACCACATCAGACGGGGTCATACCCAAATCGGCAAGACGTTTGTAAAGCAAGCCGTTGTCTTTAAAGCCCATGTCTTTGGTGAGCGTGAGTAGAGTTTGAGGCATAACATTGAGAAAGAGCTTAATCGGCGTTCCGGCAAAGTGACGAGCGAAGTTTCTGATGTGCATGGCTCGGGATAAAAATTCAACACATAAGCGAAAGTAAGGGTCAATACTTGCGTTGGAGAGAAAAATGTCTGGGCGAATTTGAACGCCGTCTGCGCCATGAATACGAAGGAGGGCTTCCATTCCAATAACGCGTTGGTGCTTATCAAAAATTGGCTGATAAACACTGTGAAAAGTGAATTGATTGAGAACTACGTAATATTCACCAAGATTATCTTGTTTTATGTATCGCTCGTAGTCGGATTGATTCTTTAACTCCATGAAAAACGCCGAAAATTTAGCATCTTGCCAATGTAACAGGGTGCAATTCTGATTTGAAGAATCAAATGTGCCTAATTACATATGCGGTTGAGTTAATTTGAAATGGCTTCCGATTTTGCTTCAATATGGCGGAAAATAAGTGACAGACCAAAACAGATTAAGAAGTAAGCAAGGCCGACAATCAACCAAATTTCAAATATATACCCTGATGAATTTGCCATCTCTGTCCCAACAAACGTCATTTCTTGTATCGAAATCAGTGAAACAATAGAGGTGTCTTTCACCAAAGAGATGGTTTGACCGGCAAGTGCAGGTGTTATTGATTTAAGCACCTGTGGCGCGATAACAAATCGGTATTTCACCCATCGAGACAAGCCCAATGAGTCAGCCGCTTCCCACTGACCTTGGTCGATACTTTGTAAACCACCGCGCACAACTTCTGCAATGTAGGCAGAAGAGAGTAAGCCGACGCATAACACGCCAGAGGCAAGGTTTTCCCAAAGGTTAGAAGGCCCAAACAGAAAGCGCTGTAGCGCATTTGGTTCGCCGTTGTAGTTTCGTAGAAGATCTTCCAAACCGAGTAACGGGATCAATTGGTTAGAAATGAAAAAGTAGAAAATAAAAACAAACACCAACGGAGGGATGTTTCTCACTAACTGGATAAACGCATTGGCAGGTGTGCGCAACCAAACGGAACGAGAGAAGCGTGCTAAGCCTAACAAAGTGCCAAACACTAATGCGAAGCTGATGCCCCAAATACTGAGCCTTAACGTCGAAATCAAACCTTGGAAGAAGTAGGGCAAACCACCATCTGCTCTAGGCGTGAAAAGTAATTCAAGCGCCTCTTTCCACTGCCACAAATAATGCACACCAACAGCGGACCGATGGTACAGCCAAACACCACCGATACCGCACATAACAAGTAGTACCCAGTCTAGTGTGTTTAATTGCGGTAAAAGGTAGCCTGTGCTGGATTTCGCGGGTGCTGTGCGAGTGGTAGTGTGTTCGCCCAAAAATTTGACTCCGATAAGTTATGGAAAAGTAAAATGGATGATTGGAGAGTATAGGCTCGCGGCGTCCACGAGCCATTTAGATTACTGGCCTTGCGCGACTTGAACTTGCCAATCTAATGTCGAGAACCAGTATTCATAACGTTGTTTTAACCATCCATCTTGGGTTCTTGCTTCAATCCATTTATTGAAAAAGGCCTTTTTATCTTCTTCCCCCAAGCGAACTGCAAAGGCTTCGTTACCTTGTGATAGTCGCTCAGAGAATGGAAGGAATAGTTTGTCGCTGTGTTTCACTGTCTCATGTTCTGGTTTTGGGCTAGAAGCAATGACCGCGTGGGCGTTACCATTCAGCACCTCTTGGAACGCTTGCGCGTCGTCATCAAATTGCAGGATCTTCGCTTTCGGGAAGGTTTCTCTGGCTACTTGAACGGTGAATGCGCCGCGACGAGCCGCAATTTTTACGCGTCGTGAGTCAAAATCCGAAAATTCGCTAAAACCAGAGGCGAGTTCTTTGTTTGCTGCTACTTGAACGCCTGAGTGCGAGTAGGGCGCAGTAAACAAGACGCTTTTGGAACGTTCAGGCGTAACAGACATGCCACCAATGATCACGTCGAACTTTTTCGCCAGTAGTGCGGGAATAATGCCATCCCACGCAGTCGGTACGAATTCCACTTTCAAACCTGAATCTTGTGCTAAGCGTTTGGCAACATCGATTTCAAAACCGATTAACTCACCTTGCTTGTTACGCATTGCCCAAGGTACAAATGTTGACATACCAACGCGCAAAGTTCCTCGTTCTTTGATTTGCTCTACATTGGGTGTGGCGACATCTTCTTTCGCGATTGTAGGCATAGCTATGGCTAGCCCTAATAATGCAGTAATGGTCGCTTTGAATAACTTCATGTTATCTCCTTATAATTTGCGCCAACTGGCTCCGAGTTTGTGTTCTAGCCATGCAGACAAGCCAGAAAGTGACAGAGTGAGAGCAAGATAAATTGCTGCCACGGTAAACCAAATTTCGAACGGCATCGCCGTCTCTGAGACGATGTTGCGTGCCTGTGTTGTTAAATCAAAAATCGCCATCACGCTTACAATGGAAGAGTTTTTGATCAAAGAAACCACTTCATTGGTCAATGGCGGTAATGTGCGCTGTAAAACCTGGGGCAAAATTACGTCTTTGTAAGTGTAAAACGGTGATAACCCGAGTGTTTGTGCTGCTTCGAATTGCCCTTTAGGAATACTGTTTAAACCTGCGCGGAATATTTCTGCAGTGTAAGCACCTTGGAAAAGGGACAATGCCAAAACGGCGGTACTGAATCGGTCCAAACCAATCACGGGGCCAAACACGAAGTAGAGCAAATAGATTTGCACCAACAACGGCGTGTTGCGTATTACCTCGACATAAGTGGTGCCAATAACATTGCCGACTTTCGAATCGCTAAGCCTTAGTAACGCGGTGACTAACCCCAACACTAAGGTGAAGAATAGACTAATACCCGAGATGTTTAGCGTGACCAATAACCCATCGATAAGTTCTGCTGGCCACCATTCCCCATCTTCATAAAAAGCGATGTAATCAGGTACGCGTTCCCATTGCCATTGATAGCCCATAGCAGCGGCACCAGAGTCCAACACCCACACAATCGCGATGAAGAGGAGCATCATTTGCAGCAAAGCTTGAAGGACGGGTTTGATTACGCGAACTATCATCAGTAACTTAAAATTTGGTTCAAAAATGCTTGGGTTCGTGGATGCTGTGGTGTTTCAAATAAGGCGATCGGTGAGTTCATTTCCACGATTTGGCCTTCATCCATAAATACCACGCGGTTCGCTACTTTTTTGGCAAATCCCATTTCGTGCGTGACGCAAATCATCGTCATTCCACTTTGAGCCAGTTCAACCATGACATCCAACACTTCGTTGATCATTTCCGGGTCAAGCGCCGAAGTCGGTTCGTCAAAAAGGAGTAAGTCCGGTTCCGTACATAAGGAACGGGCAATCGCGACGCGCTGCTGCTGACCGCCGGAAAGCTGGATGGGGTATTTGCTCGCTTGTTCTTCAATATTGACGCGCTTGAGGTAATGCCGTGCGCGTTTTTCAGCTTCTTGTTTTGACAATTTGAGTGTGCGAATCGGCGCTAAGGTAAGGTTTTCCAGTACAGTTAAATGAGGAAAAAGGTGGAAGTGCTGGAACACCATGCCGATTTTGCCGGGCTTAAGGGATTTTGCATGAGAAGGCTGGTCGAACACATGAAGTTGGCCTTCTTGAATCGATTCAAGATGGTTGATGCAACGAATGAGCGTTGATTTTCCTGAACCAGAAGGGCCACACACCACGACGATCTCGCCAGAATGCACGGAGAAGTTGATATCTTTTAGAGCGTGGTAATCGCCATACCACTTGTTTACGTCGCTAAACTCAACGACGGGAGTATTCTCTTTCAAAGGGGCACGCTATAACGGAAAAATATCCTTTTACAATAGCAAGTTGTGCGCATAATTTCATTAAGAATAAGCTAATGTTTAGGCGATGATTTTAAGACTCTATTCAGATCGATTACAAGATACATCCATGTTTCTTTAATGTTGGTGCAGTCTAGAGTATGACTAACTCAGTTCAACGAGATACGGATAACGAACAACAATCGCAACAACAGACATAACCATTAGTGTCTGTGCAGAATAGTAGGTCACCATGACAACTTGTCGTGAAAATATTGACCGTCCTCCAAAGCGTTCGAAAGCCAATACGATGCCAGAGATAATAAAGATAAAGCTTCCGAGCACTGCAAAAGAGGAGGATTGTGTTTTCCCACTCAAATAATACTCGATCGAAGCCCAGCACATAGTCATCAGTACCAATATATAACTAGCAACTGGCCGTTTTTCTTTACCGAGATCCGGTCGGAACAACCAGTAGACGCATATACCGAGTCCGAACAAGGCAATTGGGAGCCAAGGTGTAAAATGCCACGCTGACATGATGGCAAAACCATAACTATAGGAGAGATGGGCAGAGCAAAAGAGCACTAATCCTGTAATGAACTTGTCTCTAGGGAGCATTAATAACACGTCACCAAGCAACGAGAGCGATAAGCCAATCAAAATCCAATGCGCATATGGCATTGGGTAAGCCGGGGACTGAATTAAAATACCAAGCATACAGAGCACTGGTAATGGTTTAGAAACGTAAAAGAGCCATTTAGAGCCTTTACGGATACTGATGATATGTATGAATGCTAATACGACAACAACTAGCCACATAAAGTGTTTTCTCGAACAGACAAAATTATGTAGTACATCACTACAACAAATCAAAACTTAATTAACGAGTTAACTCGTTCTTTGATCTCAATTATTTTTATTTGTGTAAAGCTGGACAGTTGTCTCTTTACTAACCAACACGGCCGATTTTTTGTCTGGAGGGAATCGTTGTTTTTAGAAGCCTCCTCGTTTTGAACGTGATGTGGCTTACAAAATAGCATAAAAAAACGGTATTGTGACTGTTAAGTCACAATACCGTTAAACCCTAGGAAGGGCAGTGAAGAATTGTTGCAGTTATGAGACAGCTAACTCTAAGATTTCTCGGCTACGTTCAAGTGTGATCGCCTGGTTTTCACCTAAAACAGTCATGCCGTGTTTGTTTAGTTGATCAATGATGGCATCGATAGCTTGTTCACGGCTCTCACCATAGTTTTCGAGCTTAGTTGCGACATCAAGTTGATGATAAAACGCTTCGATAGATTCGATTGTGCGCTCTGCTAAATCCTCACCTGCTTCAAGACCAAATACGTTGCGACCCATTTGTTCTAACTTAGGGCGCTTAAACTGCATTTGGTTACGAAGTAACGACGGTTGGACAATTGCAAGAGAACGCGCATGATCAACGCCCCATAGAGCCGTTAATTCATGGCCGATCATATGTGTCGCCCAGTCTTGTGGAACGCCACTACCAATTAACCCATTCAATGCTTGGTTAGCAGACCACATTAAGTTTGCGCGCCACATATCGTCGTCTCGTTCCGCAAACTGTTCTCCGAGTGTTTTTAAAGTTTTCAGCAGTGTTTCTGCGTAACCATCTTGAACCATTGCACCGGTAGGAAGCGTCAAGTATTGCTCACATACGTGCACCCATGCGTCAACAATGCCGTTGATAAGCTGGCGTTCTGGCAGTGTTTTCATTACATCTGGGTCTAACACGGCAAATTTTGGCTGCACTGCTGGAGACATGAACGGAAGTTTGTCTTGAGTTTCTTTTTTAGTGATAACTGCGCCCATGTTTGACTCTGAGCCTGTTGCTGGCAATGTCAAAATTGCAGCTAGAGGCGTCGCTTCAGTGACTTGGTGCTTACCAATCATGATATCCCAACCATCACCATCATACTTTGATGCCGCTGCTACGTATTTGGAGCCATCGATGACTGAACCACCACCTACCGCTAAAATAAAGTCAACGCCATGCTCTTTTACCATTGCGACTGCTTTATCGAGTGTTTCTTTGGTTGGGTTTGGTTCAACACCTGAAAACTCTAGCCATTCATGTGCCTCAAGAGCTTCTGCTACTTGGTCGTACACGCCATTTTTTTTGATGGAGCCACCACCGTATACCACTAAAACTTTTTGGTCGGATGGGATAGCTTCTTTGATTGCAGCGATTTGTTTTTGACCAAAGAAAATCTTGGTTGGGTTTACATAAGAAAAGTTCATTATTAGCCCTCTTGCTTCCAGTGAAGGAGATTGAATACATGCATATTAGTCCTGATTAACGATCGTTAACAGGTCGATTTCTGCAAATAATTTGCCTATTTCTACAAAATTAATGCTCTTGAGCTAGAAAGTTAATGTCGAGAGGAAGTATAGTGCTCGAAACGATAATAGAGACCAAACTCGTTGGTCATTGATGGAGCGCTCTAATGCACACTCTCGCAGATATCATGCAGCAATATGTTGAAAAGCAGGGGCTGCATGACCTAGAAGGTATGAAGAAAACAGCGATAGATGGCGTATGGTTTTATCGCAGTAGCAAAGGGAATCATCGCCAGCCGTTTGTCTATCAGTCCGGCATCATCGTATTGGGTCAAGGGCATAAGAACATTCATATTGGTGATACACCAGTGCAATATGGGCCCGAAGATTACCTTGTTGTCGGGGTTCCCATGCCACTAGAGTGCGAAGCGTTTGCGACAAACAATGAGCCTTTACTTGGCATTTCGATAGATATTTCGCCAACGCTTCTTCATAAACTCGTTAAAAAATTAGAGGCTGAGAAATTCAGTAATAAGTGTCTGGATGCAACCCGTTGCGGCCTTAAGTCGGTACGTATGAATGAAGGTATGTTGGATGCGTGCAAGCGGTTAATGAAAGCAATGTGTAACGAGCTTGATGTCATCATGCTTGGCGAGCTGCTTCTTGAGGAAATTGTGTATCGTACTTTGGTGAGCAAAGAGGGGTATGTTTTATTTGACCTAGCACATCAAGAAGGTTCTTACGCGAGGGTCGCTAAAGCACTAAATCGTGTACATCAAGCGTATCATGAACAGTTGAACGTACAAGCATTGGCTGAAGAAGCCAACATGAGTGTGTCTGCTTTCCATCAAGCATTTCGCAATGTCACGCTTGAATCTCCGCTGCAATATATTAAGAAAGTTCGACTTAACAAAGCGCGCGAATTGATCCAGTTAGAGGGGCGACGTGTTAATGATGCAGCGAGAATGGTCGGGTACACGAGCCCATCACAGTTTAGTCGCGAGTACAAGCGGCATTTTAATGAAACGCCAAGGTCAACAAAGGCTTAGTGATCTTTATTTCAAAATGGCGACTTTTTTTACCTTTTTTATTAATTTGCGAGTGACATATTTATTTGAGTTATAAAATTAGTTACTGGTGCCAAATAATAGGTACGTTGTTGCAATCATTTAGTGGATTGTTGCGAGGCGGTGTGGAAAACTCGTAAATAGATAGTGTGAAATCACCAACTTGTACTTAAGTTATTTTACGTCGAAATAAAAGTATAGATGCGCTTCGTTTAGCGCATTTAGTATTGTTTTAACAATAACTTAAGGAAGAGCGATTATGCACCTTAAAAACGGCAACGCAGTGAAAAACGTGTTCACACTAAGCACACTCACCGCTTCTTGTCTTATGGCCTTCAATAGCTACGCAGCAGTTGACTGTGCCCCTCTAGAAACTTGGCAATCATCAAAAGTTTATAACGGTGGCGACCAAGTTCAGCATGAAGGTAATGCTTATAAAGCGCGTTACTGGACGCAAAACAACAATCCAGCGCAATCTGGTGAGTGGGGCGAGTGGGAAACACTTGGCGCTTGTGATGGCACTGGACCGGTTGATCCACCTCAGAATGAAGTCCCGACGGTTACTCTGACATCGCCTTCTGCGTCGGCTTCTGTGACTGCGGGTGATGTTGTTAACCTAGCTGCAGATGCGGCAGATACTGATGGGACTGTTAGCAAAGTAGAGTTCTTTGTTGATGGTGTATTAGTTGGTCAGGCAACGTCTGCGCCGTATGCTGCATCGTGGACAGCAACTGAAGGACAGCACGAGTTCTCTACCAAGGCCTATGACGATGCAGGTGCCGTTAGTACGGCAAGTGTTGTGACGTTAACTGTGGCATCAGCGCAACCTGGTAACGAAGCGCCGACAGTGGATGTCGCGCTTTCTGCGAGCTCTATTGACCTGGGTGGTTCCGTAACACTGACTGCAAATGCTACGGATGCGGATGGTACCGTTGCTAAAGTTGATTTTTATGTTGCAGGTGTGCTTGCTGGCACTGCTACAACAGCGCCATACACGCTGGATGTAATCCCTTCACAAGCTGGCTCATTAAGTGTTTATGCGAGAGCAACCGATGATGCTGGAGCAACAGCAGATTCTGCAATTGCGACGTTAACAGTAAACGGCGGCGCAGTGACATCTAATTGTCGTCCTGATGGTCTTTATCAAACAACGGGTGTAGATGTTCCTTACTGTTCTATTTATGACGAAGAAGGCCGTGAGAAAATGGGGGCTGATCACCCACGTCGTGTAATCGGCTACTTCACCAGTTGGCGATCAGGTGACGACCCACAATCGACTTACCTTGTTAAAGACATTCCTTGGGAACAACTTACTCACATTAACTACGCGTTTGTGAGCATTGGTTCTGACGGCAAAGTAAACGTTGGCGACGTAAATGATCCTAACAACCCTGCTACAGGTAAAACTTGGCCAGGCGTTGAGGTAGATCCCGCTCTTGGTTTTAAAGGTCATTTTGGTGCACTAGCAACTTACAAGCAAAAACATGATGTTAAAACGCTAATCTCGATTGGTGGTTGGGCTGAAACGGGCGGTCACTTCGATACGAACGGCGATCGTGTAGCTGATGGTGGCTTCTACACCATGACGACGAATGCGGACGGTTCTATTAATCATGCTGGTATTGAGAAGTTCGCAACTTCAGCCGTTGATATGATGCGTCAGTACAAGTTCGATGGTCTGGATATCGACTATGAATACCCGACGTCAATGGCTGGTGCTGGTAACCCTTACGACAAAGACTTCATGGAACCACGTCGTCAGTATTTATGGGCGTCTTACCAAGAGCTGATGAAAGTATTGCGTGAGAAACTTGATGCGGCATCCGCGCAAGATGGTATTCATTATATGCTGACTATCGCAGCACCATCTTCAGGTTACTTGCTACGTGGGATGGAAACCTTCGATGTAACTAAGTACCTAGACTACGTAAACATCATGTCTTACGACTTGCATGGGGCTTGGAATGATCACGTTGGTCATAACGCGGCTTTATTCGATACAGGTAAAGACTCTGAGCTAGCGCAGTGGAACGTATACGGCACTGCTGCATACGGTGGTATCGGTTACTTGAACACAGACTGGGCTTACCATTACTTCCGTGGTTCTATGCCAGCAGGTCGTATCAACATTGGTGTTCCTTACTACACCCGTGGTTGGCAAGGTGTTACTGGTGGCGAAAATGGCCTTTGGGGCCGAGCGGCACTACCAAACCAAGCAGAGTGCCAACCGGGCACAGGTGAAGGTGAGAAGAACAACTGTGGTCACGGCGCTATTGGTATCGACAACATGTGGCATGATACCGACCCTAAAGGAAACGAAATGGGCGCTGGTTCTAACCCAATGTGGCATGCTAAGAACCTAGAAAACGGTATTTGGGGCTCTTACGCAGCTGCTTACGGTCTTGACCCTGTCAACGATCCTTCAGATAAGTTTGTTGGTACTTATACTCGTCATTACGATAGCGTTGCTGTGGCACCTTGGTTGTGGAACGCAGAGAAGAGCGTATTCCTATCTACGGAAGATAAAGCTTCTATCGAGGTGAAAGCCGATTACGTTATCGATAAAGAGATCGGCGGTATCATGTTCTGGGAACTAGCCGGTGACTACAACTGTTACGTACTGGATGCAAATGGTAATCGTACGGCAGTAGATGCCACTGAACAAGCTTGTGCGGCGGGTAATGGTGAATACCACATGGGTAACACTATGACCAAAGCTATCTACGACAAGTTTAAGTCTGCGACGCCTTACGGTAATAAAGTAGCGACTGGTCCAACACCAACTGAAGCAGTAGACATTACTGTTAGTGTTGGCGGCTTCAAAGTTGGCGACCAAAACTACCCAATTAACCCGAAAATCACGTTTACGAACAACACTGGTCAAGCGATCCCTGGCGGTACTGAATTCCAATTCGATATCCCAGTATCTGCGCCGGACAATGCGAAAGACCAATCAGGTGGTGGTTTGAAAGTGATTGCTTCTGGACATACTCGAGCAAACAACATTGGTGGCTTAGATGGCGTAATGCACCGTGTGTCGTTCTCTCTACCAGCATGGAAAGACTTGCCAGCGGGCGGCACTTACGAGCTTGATATGGTTTACTACCTACCAATCTCTGGTCCGGCTAACTACTCAGTGATTTCTGGTGGTAAAGAGTTTGCGTTTAAGTTTGAACAGCCAGATCTACCAATTGGTGATCTCAATGCGGGCACGGGTGGTGGTACCACTGAACCAGGTACGTGTGATACGACAGGTTTAGTGACATACCCAGCTCTGCCACAAACGGATTGGGCAGGTAATCCAAGCCACGCTAACCAAGGTGATAAGATCATCCACAACGGTGTGGTTTACCAAGCGAACTGGTGGACAGCGGCTGAACCGGGTACAGATGGTAGCTGGTCAACGGTATGTAACATCTAATTATTATGGATTATTTGTTATAGCCTAATGTTTACAGGCACTTAAACAAAAGCGCACGATGACTATCGTGCGCTTTTTTGTTGTGATAGTTTGTCGTTTAATCGAATTGGTAACTTTCAGGTATGACGACAATACCTTTGTCTGAGATTTTAAATCGCTTCGCATCTTCAAGTTTGTTGATGCCAATTTGAGTATGTGGCGGAATACGAACATGTTTATCAACTATGCAGTTGACCAACTGACTTCCTTCACCGACTTCCACGTCATCAAAAATGATAGAATCGACTACCGTTGCACTGTCTTGGATACGTACATTAGAAGAAATAATGGAGTGCTGTACTGAGCCGCCGGAATTGATGACACCGGTAGCAATGATGGAGTTAATAAAAATACCTTCATTACCCGTAGCCGACGATACAGTACGAGCTGGTGGAAACTGCGGCTCGTAAGTACGAATCGCCCAATTAGACTGATAAAGGTTCATTGGCGGCACAGGTTCTAGTAGATCCATATTCGCTTCATAGAAGGAATCAATGGTACCTACGTCGCGCCAATAGCAATCTTTATCGACGCGCCCTTTACTACCACAGAATTGATAAGCGTAAACGGATTCCGTATCAATCAGCTTAGGTATGATGTCTTTTCCGAAGTCATGGCTTGATGAATCGAGTTTTGAGTCTTCTTCAAGCACTTCTTTCAAAACATCCATATCAAAGATATATATTCCCATAGAAACAAGGCTTCTGGTCGCGCTTCCAGGAAGGGTAGGTGGGGTTTCAGGTTTCTCTATAAACGAAGTAACGAGCCCGTTTTCTGCGGTGCCCATTACACCGAATGCTGAAGCATCCTCTACGGGAACATCCATACAGGCAACGGTGAGCTTAGCACCTTTCTCTTTATGCTCTTCAAGCATTGCGGCGTAGTCCATTCGATAGATATGATCGCCGGATAACACAACCACATACTTTGCATCATTTCGCGATAGCAACCACATGTTGTGATAAATCGCATCGGCGGTTCCTTCATACCATGCACCACCTTTGCGCATTTGTGGTGGAACAGCAGTAATGTACTCGCCTAGCTCTGGATTGAATATCGACCAGCCGTCTCGCAAGTGTTTTTGAAGTGAATGAGATTTATATTGGGTTAAAACAAGGATCTTGCGTAAACCCGAATGTAAACAATTGGTTAGTGTGAAATCTATAATTCTATATTTTCCGCCAAAAGGTACGGCTGGCTTGGTTCTGTCATCGGTGAGTGGGCTGAGTCTAGACCCCATCCCTCCTGCTAAAATTACGGCAAGTGCGTCTTCCATAGTATTCCCTTTCCCTTTTCTGACATGCATCAAAACGGTGCTAACCTGAAGGAGGTGGTATGCAACGCAGAGGTTTTGAAAAGCATGTGCTAATGTGCTTATTAGTGAAAAGTCTACTACAAGAATCGAGCCATAGAATATCTCCTTAAAAATCAAGGAGGTTAAAATTTCACTGTAAGACAACTGCACCATATTAGTGAAGCGCTAAATAGCCCGTGCATCAAATTGGCGCAAAATGGTAGAAAGGAGAAGTCAACAAGTATGGATTTACAATGTAAAGTGGTGACAAAACAAGAAGATAAATAGGGTTTTCTAGCTTAATAACTATGGCTAAACAAGGCTTAGGGTTAGCGTCTTAACTCTAAAGGTCTAAAACAGGCGCGTTGATGTAAGGCAGGAGAGCTTTGTATCAACGATTCAAGAGTAGAAGGCCTTAGACAACTCTTTTCACAGTTGTTGAGAGTGAGTGGATAGGTAAGTAGACCACTCACTCAATGAATATGCTCACTTCACTGATAGCGATACGTCATCACTGCACTAAGAGAGACCGACGATATTTCCTTCATCATCAAGATCTAAGTTCATAAATGCGGGTTTATCAGGTAAGCCTGGCATCGTCATCACGGTACCAGATAATGCATAAACGAATCCTGCGCCCGCACACAAGCGCAGCTCGCGGATTGGGACGGTAAAACCAGTTGGTGCGCCTTTGACTGCGGAGTCTGTGGTTATAGATAGTGGTGTCTTCGCGATGCAAACCGCTAAGTTGTTAAAACCTAGATTTTCAAAATGTTTGAGCTGTTCAGTCGCGATAGGAGTCATTTCTATATTGGTTGCTCCATAGCCCGCTTCACATACTGCCATGAGCTTTTCGAGTAATGATTGCTCTTTGTTGTATAACGGACAAAACTCTACAGGCGTGGTACACGCATCAATAACATGTTGAGCTAGTTCCGTTGCGCCTTGTCCGCCTTGCGAAAAAGCGGTGCTGATGGCTACTTTAACTTCGGGATTAAATTGGTGAATCAGCTCTTCAAGAGCTTTAAGCTCTTTCACACAATCTTGTGGAAACTGGTTAATGGCAACGACAGCAGGTAAACCGTATTTATGAACGTTATTTATGTGCCATTTTAAATTTTCAAACCCAGCCTCCAATGCTGCTTGGTCCGGATTAAAGATGGAATCTGGAATAGCCATACCTGGCCGTAAATCGTAGTGTCCGGAATTCGCTTTGAGGCCGCGTAATGTTGCTACGATCACTACACAGTCTGGAGCTTTGTTAGCGGCAGCAGCTTTAATGTTACACGCTTTCTCAAATCCCATATCCGAACCAAAACCGGCTTCAGTTACCGTGTAACCTGACAGTTTTAGCGCAATATCGTCCGCGATAATGGATGAATTTCCATGGGCGATGTTTGCAAATGGACCTGCATGGATCAACGTAGGAACACCTTCTAGAGTTTGCATCAGTGTTGGTGCAATCGCCTCTTTTAGTGTTACTGCCATTGCTCCTGCAACTTGTAGATCTTCCGTAGTGACGGGGGTTCCGTTCAAATCGTACGCTACGACAATTTTCCCGATACGTTGACGTAAATCTTTTAAATCTTTGGCTAGTGCAATTATAGCCATTAACTCGGAAGCAGCTGAAATATCGAACCCTTCGTCACGCTCGAAACCATTGATGGTTTTTCCTGCATCATTGAGGCCAATTTTGACTTTACGTAGTGCACGATCATTATGGTCCATCACTCGTTTCCAAGTAATACTTGCCGTGTCGATTTTAAGTGCTCTTAACCCGGTGCGTGATTCAAAGGCATCATAACCCTCGCGTTGCTCATGGAACAAGCGAGCGTCAAGAGCGGCTGAAGCAAGGTTGTGCGCCGCTGTCACTGCGTGAATGTCACCAGTAAGGTGTAAGTTTAACTCTTCCATTGGAGCTACTTGAGAATAACCGCCGCCCGCTGCGCCACCTTTAATACCGAAGACGGGTCCCATCGAAGGTTGCCTTATACATGCAATAACAGATTGATTAAGCTTTGCTAAACCTTGCGCCAGGCCTATCGTCGTAACGGTTTTTCCTTCGCCAAGAGGAGTCGGCGTGATCGCAGTGACGAGTACAAGTTTACCGTCATCATTTGCTTTGAGTCGTTCCAAACATTTTGGGTGGACTTTGGCTTTGTGCTTCCCGTGAGTGTCATACTCTTCGGGTGATAGTCCTACTTTTTCCGCGATAACATCAATAGAAGAAAGTGGTGTTTTTCGGCAAATTTCGATATCTGACTGCATGGAGAATCCCCAAAGTGGTACTCAGGTAGCGTTGAAAAACTACCTGAGTTATAACGAGTATTATTGTGAAGCAAAGGTCTGCTTGGTGATGGTACTGTTTCGGTTAGGCTTGTAAAGAGTTTACTGCTTCGTATTGTGCGACATACTAACGAAATCTACTCGTTATAGTGCTAGATAAAAACAAAAAGGCCACCAAATGGTGACCTTGATATATTTTTAGCTTTAAAGCTGTCGTTTTAACGATCCCAATAAGTCTCTTCTAAGCTATCTTCTCGTTCAGGAAGCGCTCGCGATAGGCGAGGAGAGTGCTGCGTCAACACTTCATAGCTTACTCGGTTTGCGTATTTACAAATCTGAGAAAGAGAGGAGTAGGTTAAGCATCGTACTTCGTGCTTTTCTGAGTTAGGCACTTCTTTTTGGTGGAAAGAGTTTGCTGCCATGTCATGCAGTAAGGCTGAGAGGGCTGCATCACCCGCACCGTTAGTGTTCTTAATCTCTAATGGTCCACCAAGGTAAGGGCCGATGTGAGAGTAGACCTTCATTGGGTTTTGACAGTCTTCTTTACGCATCGCACGACTAAACTCGTACTGGTTAAAGGCTTCGAGGGAGCTTTCAAGGATGTCGTGTGTGGTTTCTCGTTTTACTTTCTCGTCGGTGTAACCAGCCATGTACAGACCATTTGGTCCTGCCGTACACAGTACGAGATCAACCCATTCAAGTGCTTTATCAGCAGCAGCTAGCGGCTCTGTTTCACCTGTTAGCGCCGCACCTTCTTCTTCATTCATAGCGACAACAGAAATGTTTTCGCGAATGTATTCTTGCCACCACTGTGCGTTACCTTCGATAACGTACTTCGTCCCTAACGTAAGTACAACAGGGACATCGTGCTTCTTAGCAAAGTCGATCGCTCTTTGTACCGCTTTAGGCATTGGATCTTCTTCTTTACCACGCATTAGGTAAGAAGAAACAACCAGGGCTGATGCTTTCTCAAAGATCTCTTCAGGAATGCTTTCCGGAAGTAGTTGATTCATATGACCTTCGTTGATAGCAAATGTACGCTCACCGTCTTGAGAAATTAGGGTGTAGCAGCGACCAATAGGGCCATCTACCGTTTGTAAATGGTTAAGGTTCATGCGTGAAGACGTACGGCAAAGGTAGCGGTAAGCAAAAGAACCGACTTGAATGTTCTTAGACATCACACCGAGCAAAACGGATTTGCTATCGGCTAAAACTGAGTAGTTGTGAAGAGTATTGCCAATCGTGTCACCTGGGTATTGGTGTGTGATCAGGCCTTGCTCAACCAGTTCTTCGTAAAGTGCATCTGCTTTGCTTTCTTCAAGAACGAGCGAATGTCCTTTACTCAGGTTGTATTTCTCTAAAAACGCGTCATCTACACGTGCTTCGATATCTACAATGGTTTGACCGACACCAACAATAGTTGGGCGATATAGCTTAGGTGCCTGTCGGATTTGGTTTACTAATGGATCTCGAGCGTGAGTTGGGAAGTAGTGTTTAGATTTACGCTGACCAGGAAACTTCATGCTTGTTCTTGAGTGAGAAAAAAAAGAGGCGGGATTGTATCACAAAAAAATGAAAATCGTGGCGATTTATTACAAAGAAGTCTGCTCGCTGAAAAAATCAGCGAGCTGAGTAAATAGCAACCAAAGCAGCTGCAGCTTATGACGCTTGTCGTATTGCAATGGGTTGTTTTTTTAAACTTGTTGCTCAGCAGCGCCCGGAAAGAGCCTGCTCCGCGCTAACTAAATTTACCCGCGTTACTTTTTCACTTCAGTTGGCTCAACGTAAGCCTTGGTACCCCAAAGTGGGACTGTCGAAAGGCTATGCTTAAAACTACCATCGGTCTCTTTTGTTGTATAAGACAAGTAGAGTAAGGTTTGGTTATCGGCATCATAAATACGGCGAACCTTCATTGTTTTGAAGAAAATGCTTTTTGACTTCTTAAATACAATTTCACCGGACTTACTCTTATCTATTTTTGCAATCATTTCCGGTGTGATTTCGCCAGTCTGACGACATGATATTGAGCTATCACTTGGATCTGCTAAGCTGAAATCCGCTTCGATAGAGGCGATGTGACATGTGACACCTGTTACCACCTCGTCTTTCAACTCACCGACTTTGATGTCTTTCAAAGTAAACCAACCGAGCCCCACGTCAGCAACATCGTTATCTGAACAACCAACTAGAGTAGTAGCAAGCAATGTACTTAACAGCATCTTTTTCATTATTTTTGTCCTTAACTAGGAAAGATATTGATGAAATCTATCAGAGGTTTGCACCTAAAACAAAATTTAGCCACGGAAAGGTCTATGTGCGCTAGGTTTGTTGCGGGCTTCATGCTAATGTACTGCTCTAAACGAAGGTATCAAGATGAATGAACAACAGTTAGCCAGTATCGAGCGTAAAAATACATGGCTGTATGATCTGGTCGAAGTTGAATTTCCGACACCAGAGAGTTTGAAAGGGCGCGATGTCTATTTCAAAACGCTAGAAAAAGCAACGTATCAAGTAGTCGACAAAGACACACTACTGGAAAGTGACTCTGAATTTAACCCCGACGATATTTTTCTGGTCGATTTTCATCGACTGACCATTATGTTCTCTATCTTGCAATCTCAGCGCTGGGAACAGCAGTATGATAAAGATATGATCATTGAATATCTGACACAGATTATCCTCACACCAGATTTTGAATTATATGTTGGTTTTAAATCTGGAGTCCCAATTGGTGCTGCTATTGTTAGCCATCTCGAAGGAAATACACTCATCTCTGATGTTGCTGTTTCTGAATCAAAATACAAAAGCTCGTTTGTGGCTGATCTGGCTAAAAGACTAAGCACCGAGCAAAAACTGTTAGACTCAGTGGTTATCGAAGACTAATTTACACATCAATGTGCATAAAAAGTAAAGCAAGATGACGTTGGGTGATCTTGCTTAGAAAAACTGTAATTGCTCCCTTCTATTTCCATGAAATGCCAAGCTCGTCGTTTCAACAATCCCAAACTCAAATAAGATTAATCCAAACATTCTTAAAATCAGCTTGGGCTTGAGCCTTTAAGACGTCTGGAGATGGCTATGGCAATTACCAATATTAAGTGCGTGATATTTGACTGTGATGGTACGTTGGTCGACAGCGAAAGACTGTGTTGCCAAGCGCTCGTCAATGTATTTAACCAGCATGGGGCTGAGTTAACGATGGAAGAGTGCGTTTCTCACTTTAAAGGAGGAAAGCTCGCTGACATCCTTTTAGATACTAAAGAATTGAAAGATATCAAAGTCCCAATTGATGTTTTAGAGCCGCAATACCGAGAAGAAGTCCAGTCTCTTTTTGTGCGTCACTTACAGCCGATGGATGGCGCAAAACGATTAATTCAGTTTTTGGATTCGCATAATATCGAATATTGTGTGGCGTCTAATGGACCTAAAGATAAAATTGAATACGCTTTGGAGTTAACCGGTTTACTCGATGCTTTCCGAGGGAAAGTGTTCTCGGCATTCGATGCGAATAGTTGGAAGCCTGAGCCCGATTTAATCATGTACAGTGCTATGAGCATGGGCTTTTTACCAAGTGACTGTCTTTATATTGATGACACTCCTAAAGGAGTTGAGGCGGGACTAAACGCCGGTATCAAAACGGTGCAGTTATTTAATGGTGAAGCTATCAATCGTGTTGATGACGAGCGTGTAATTCGCATCCATCATTTAGATGAATTAAAAGAGCAGCTGTGTGGCTGCTCTGTTTGACCTATTAATGGCAAACCGGACTTAAGCTGTGGATGTGCTTAAGTTTAGACTGTAGGTAAGGCGTTTGATGTAGACATTGGATAGATGAGAAGTTTTTTGTATGAAATCCGCAAGCAGCGCATGTGAATTTCTCGCCATCCGATGAAATGAGATATTCATCTCCTTGGCAGAGTGGACAATTCAGGTTCTCTATGTCTTTTGTGTCTTTGTAATTATTCATATTGTTTTCCAGCAGCAAATTGGAATTGGCAAGATCAAGCATAGCGGAACGCTTTGTTTAAGAACATTATTTCATCCGGTACAGCGAGAACTTGAGATTCACTTCAAATATCCACTTGGATGTCGTAGAAAATACCGAAGGTAATAGTTGAACACGGTTTAAAGAAAAGGGCTCCTTAAGGAGCCCTTGTTGATCATAAGTTCCACAATGTTATGCGGTGCGGTAGCGTTGTAATATCTCACCAAGAGAAACGGAGGCCTGCGTGAGATTAGCGACGCCAGCGGTAGATTGCTCCGCCACTTCTCTGATTGTGCTTGATTGACTACGAATTTCTGAAAGTTCCGATGCAATATCGTTAGCAACTGCGCTTTGTTCTTCAGCAGATGTGGAAATCTGAATGCTCATGTCCATTAATGAGCGTGCTGACTCGGCAATAGAGGTAACATCATGGCCGATTTCATCAATAAGCTGGCTGCTGGTTTGAGCTTGCTGAACGGTTCGGTTGGTGATTGAAGCAATGTTCTGGCTCTCAATTTGAAGCTTCTCAATCATGGCTTGGATCTCTACTGTTGCCTGTTGAGTTCTGCTTGCTAATGTACGTACTTCATCGGCAACCACTGCAAATCCACGACCTTGTTCACCAGCACGGGCTGCTTCGATTGCTGCGTTTAGTGCCAACAGATTAGTTTGTTCTGAAATGGCGTTAATCGTTGTGATCACGTCATTAATCTGCGTCGTATTCTCGTTTAAATTGGTTACTGACGTAGAGGCTTGTTCAATATAGCTAGATAACGTCTCTATCTCGCCAATCACGTTTTGTACACGGCTTCTGCTTAGTTCGATCTTCTGGGCATCTTGGTCTGACTGCGTCGTTGCTTGTTGAGAAATACTTGATACCTCCTTTGCAGAGGCTGTCATTTCTTCCATTGCCGTCGCGACTGAATCAAGCGTTTGATATTGATGAGATATCTGGGTTTCACTCAACTGCATATCTTTTTCGAATGCAGAAGATGTCTCGCTCAACATCGTTGCATTATTTTTAACACTATTAACCAGTTCACTTAAGGTATCCATAGACTTGTCTAGCGCACAGCCGATGGTACCGAATTCATCTCGACCTGGATGGAAACCAAGACGAGAGGTTAAGTCACCGTCACCAATTTTTTCGGTTGTTGTATATAAAACCCACAGAGCTCCTCCGATAAACGTTGCCACCCAGTAAGAGAATAGGGCAAAAGGAATAACCCATAAGAAGCTGAGTAATAGTGACGATAGAGCTGATGATTTTACCGATTCGTATTGTGTGGACACATTTTGAGTCAGCTTAATCACTTCCCCAGAATGCAACTTGGCATAAGCGGTGACAGACCCATCGACAAAAGAACTCTCGCTTACGCGGTTCGATTTCGATACGCCGTCAATTTCTGTAGCGCGGTTTGATTGAGCATCAACGATACCAGAAAGCTTCGCTTCGCTCGCCGAGATGGCTTGCTGCTCAAATTGTTGTATTTCATTGAAGTAGCGGCTTCCAGCCACTGAAGTGAGGGCTACTAAAAATAGTAGGAATATAACCCACATTTTGTCGTTGATAGACATCTTGATAAACAGCCTGTCTATCGTTCTAAACTCAACTTCTCTCATTTAAAGCTCCATTAGAGATAAAAGATATTGACCAAATCTATTGCTATATCGAAACAAAATATGCGAAGTTAATCAGCAAAATATGTAACGAATACTAAATTTAGTTTAAGAAATGAGATCTAAGGACGCCTATAACAGTATGTTATATCTTTAAATTGACATGAATGTTGATAAAAGAGTCATTTCTCTAAAGTGTTAAGTGGATATGAAACCTAATTGCAATCGTTTACTTTTGATTATGCTCATAGGTTTTTAAATCTTTACTTCTCGCTGTCATGAATGTGTCATATAAAGACTATAAAAAGGAGTTGCTGATGTGGATATGGCAAGAGCCAGCCCGTCAGCAAGTAAAAGCAAGAGAGCTTAAAATAAAGGAGGTCACAATGAGCGACCAATACCAAAACGATGAGAGCCTAGAGCTGCTAGATGCGCTTGAAATTGGCATTATCTTGTCGGAATACGTTGGCTCAGACAACGAAGCCGAATAGCGGAACACTCTCATCTCGTCGTAATTGACGTTATACTAGGTTCATGTCACACCAAGCCCTAGAGGCCAAAACTGGCGTCGAATGAACTTTCTAGCCCACCTGCATATCGCAGATCACAGTAACAGCCATTTATTGGGAAACTTGCTTGGAGACTTCGTAAAAGGAGATCCAAGCAAGCTGTATGATCGCGATATCTCAAATGGCATCAGATTACATAGATTTGTTGACCGTATTACTGACCATCATCCAATCGTCAACGAATGTAAGCCTCATTTCACTGGTGTTGCGCGACGTTTTGCACCTATCGCTTTGGATATGTTTTGGGATCATTGCCTCGCAAAACACTGGAACGACTTTCATTCCGTGCCTCTCGAACACTTTGTACAAACGGCATACGAGAGAGTAAACCGAGAGGTTCATGAACATTTGCCGCCACGTTTTTTGGTGCTCCACAGTAGGATGTGGCATGGCCGATGGCTTCAATCCTATCAAGATCTAGACAATATAGAATTTGCACTACATCGGATGTCGCAAAGAAGTCCTAGAATGGCAGACTTAATTACAACATTTAAAGTGATTGAAAGTGATTACACCGAATTAGAAGAGAAGTTCTCGTCACTTTATCGAGATGTTTTGCGCCAGTCGTATGATTTTCAGCAACAGCTTAATGACTCAACTCAATGAGATAGAAAAGTAGTATGGCTTTAGGGGCTCTGGTAAACTCTGCGCTCCAAAAATAATGAGGTTACACATGTCTGTTAATTTTGCTGATTTAGGCATCGAACAAAAGCTAATCGAGACGCTAGGCAATCTAAATATCGTGACGCCAACACCAGTGCAAGAAAAGTCAATTCCACACGTCCTTGCAGGAAAAAACTTACTTGCTGCTGCACAAACTGGTACGGGAAAAACGGCTGCGTTTGGTTTACCTATCATACAAACCGTTCAGCAAAAGAAACTTAACGGCACACCTCAAGCATTGATTTTGGTTCCAACACGCGAGCTTGCACAGCAGGTATTTGATAATTTGAATCAGTACTCGGCAGAAACAAAACTTCGCATTGTGTGTGTTTATGGTGGTACAAGCATTGGCGTACAAAAGAGAAAGTTAGAAGAGGGCGCTGATATTTTGATTGCCACGCCAGGCCGCCTTTTGGATCACCTGTTTAATGGTAACGTAAACATCTCTAAAACCGATATGCTCGTGTTAGACGAAGCCGACCGTATGTTAGATATGGGATTTTGGCCTGACTTGCAGCGCATCTTCCGACGTTTGCCTGCTGAGAAACAGATCCTATTGTTCTCTGCGACATTTGAGAAGCGAATCAAAACTATTGCGTATAAACTCATGGAATCGCCAGTTGAAGTCGAAGTTTCACCAGCAAATACGACTGCTGAAACGGTAACACAAATGGTTTATCCAGTGGATAAAAAACGGAAACGTGAACTGCTAGCGTACTTAATTGGCTCGCGGAATTGGCAGCAAGTGCTTGTATTTACAAAAACGAAGCAAGGCAGTGATGAGTTAGCGAAAGAGCTCAAGTTAGATGGCATCAAAGCGGTTTCTATCAACGGTGATAAATCACAGGGTGCCCGCCAAAGAGCTTTGGATGAATTTAAACAAGGTAAGGTACGTGCTTTGATTGCAACCGATGTGGCAGCACGAGGGTTAGATATTCAAGAGCTAGAACAAGTCGTGAACTTTGATATGCCATTCAAAGCAGAAGATTATGTCCATCGAATTGGCCGCACTGGAAGAGCAGGAAAGTCAGGTTTGGCGGTTTCTCTGATGAGTAGAGATGAGGAGTACTTGTTGCAAGCTATCGAGAACCTGCTTGATCAACGCTTACCCCAAGAATGGCTGGCAGGTTTCGAACCAAGTCTTGTAGAAGAAGTTGAGCCTGAACAAAATGGGGGTGGGCGCCGTCGTAGTCGTTCATCAGAGAAGCGTAAGCTAAAAGCAAAATTGGCGATTCATAAAAATCGTGGTAAATCACGTAGCTCTCGCTAAACCGCGCAAACTTTTGTTCTTACATAGTCAGGCTGTTTTTGCCTCTTCATAGACGTCTAACGTTTGGGGGATAGCAAGTAGGTACCCTTGATACATATCGAAACCGAGCTTTTTCATTAAGCGAAGTTGATGCTCGGTTTCAATTCCTTCGATAACGGTTTTAGAGCATAACGCTTTTGCGAGTGATAATGCATCGTTAAGCGCTTTAAAATCACCGTTTTCATACCTTAGCAATAAAGAGCGATCCATCTTGATTATATCTGGGCAAACGCTTCTCACTCGCTCAGTTGTCGATGCATTGACGCCATAATCGTCGATCGCCAATTTAAACCCGCCTTGGCTTAATTCACGAGCTGCTTGCGACAAAGAGAGTTCATCCTCCACCTTCAATTCAAGTAACTCCATGACGATTTGTTCATTCATCAAATGCGATTCATAAATGGTTTGTTTTAGCAGTCGGTTATACGTGATGTCTTTGACTAGTATCTCTGCCGCTACCGGTAATACATTGAGAAACAATTGTTTTGTGTGAAAGCGAGACTGAGAGAAATTTTTGATATGGATTAGGCGACTTAAGCGTTCAACATTGAGCAAATCTTGAGTGGGAGTCGCTTTGGATTGGAAAAACTGATCTGGCCTAACCATGGTGCCATTGGCATTGCTAATTCTTACCAGTGCTTCAAGGCCAACGATGGAAATATCGTTCTTGTATATGGGTTGAAAGACACTGCGGAGAGTGAAGTTCGCGTATTTCGCAATATACTGCCCGTCGGCTTCTTTCCGGATGCAACTAAGTAGTTGCGAGATGCTCATCATTGTTACCACAACCTAAATCAATGTCTCAACATCAGCGTTATCGCGCTAATTTTTCTATTTCATTGGCAATGAATCTAAGTGTGCTCATTAACTCAAGCAAGAACGATGGTAATGGATGGGTAGTTTTGTCGAGTGATATCAAACAAATTGATGAAATAATTGATAATCTCAGCACTTCAATTTGATGCTACCATTGCAGTACGGCATACAACTGCAAATATTTTCTGACTAACTGCTGTTTGTTCGAACGCCGTAAAGGATGCCCAAACTTAATGTAACAAGGGCTAATACCGAATCGAGTGTCCAACGATTGCGTGAGTTGCGACTCGCTGGTGTACAGTGTGATTCCTTGTTCTGTGTATTCGTTGATCTGATCGGGTAGTTCCCCCATCCACCAATGAAGCAATTCTCGGCTCGTTTTGCTGCGACTTAACCAATGATCACAAACCAAAAAGAGTAGGTCATTAGGCTGTAAGGCATAGCCATATTCACTCTGCCATTCCGTAATTGATGAGAGTAAGTTTTCCCGGCAAGATTTTCCGGCACTGACCATATGGTGACTCAGAACCCAGACAGTGCCGATGTCGGATGAAATTCGATAGTGATGGGGAAGGTCTGGAGAATCCAACACTTCGATTGGCTTTATCACGCAGTTGTATCCAAAGTGACGAAAAGTATGTTCCATCCTTCTTGAAAACGCGAGACCAAGATGATGCTCACTCATGCCTTGGTTATGCACCGCAGGGTAATGCTTTTCACACAGCTTAAGACAGTCGTCTTGAAAATCATTAACACTTTGAATAACTAGGTCGAGTAGCAAAGAATATCCCTTAATAATTACAAAACGAACTGCAAAAGGTTAGCATAGTCTTTTGAGAATAGACTAATTTACTTCGGCAACTTCTTGATCTAAACACCAAATTTCTCACAAATGACCGTGTCTAATCTTTAATAGAGCAACACGAAAGAAGCAGAAGTTGAACAAAAATTTGAAAGGGAAAAAATGATAAAGCTAGAACGCGCACAAAAAGAGGCGTTGGCCACCGCCATTCAAGATTACATGCAAGACGAGCTAGATGTTGAAATTGGCCAGTTCGATAGTGAGTTTCTAATTGATTTTATTACAGAAAAACTAGGGCCAATTTATTATAACAAGGGTGTTGAAGATGCTAAGTTACTGGTTGAACGCAGAATGTTAGAAGTTTCCGAAGAGCTGTATGAGATAGAACAAGAAATTAAGCTGTAAGTTTCAGTTTTACAAACGATTTAAAGTTCCTTCAAAAATTTCGAACAACTTGATAGATACGGTACCATTGGCTGGATGTAAATGATGGTAAATAATCTGTTTCATATGACGTAAATAGGTTAATGTAGTGTTTCTTGCTCAGCATTAACTTAGGAATATATCTAGGAACTTGAGATGGATACACTGGTAAAGAATTACAACCTTACTGCACGCGTGATGCATTGGTTATCAGCGCTGTGCATTATTGGTCTATTTGCAGTGGGTTTGTGGATGGTCGACCTTAGCTATTACAGCGAATGGTATCGAACTGCGCCGCATTACCATCGCTCTGTCGGTATTTTACTCGCTATTTTAACTTTGGCACGCATCGTATGGAAACATGTGACGGCGTCACCAAAGATAGAAGGCAAACGTTACGAAGTGCTTGCTGCTAAAGCAGCGCATGGTGTCATGTACCTACTATTGGTCACCATCTTTGTTTCAGGTTACCTCATTTCAACGTCTGATGGACGCGGCATCGAAGTGTTTAATTGGTTCACCGTGCCAGGAGCGGGAGAGTTATTCCCAGGCCAATCAGATATTGCAGGTGAGATTCACTTCTATGCAGCTTGGGCAGTCATCCTGATTGCAGGTTTACATGCTATTGCTGCACTAAAACACCACTTTATCGATAAAGACAACACATTAAGAAAAATGTTAGGAGCTTCAAAATGAAAAAGTCACTTTTCGCTACAGGATTAGCTATCGCTATGGCACTGCCATTTGGTGCGCAAGCTGCAGATTATGTCATCGATACCAAAGGTGCTCACGCTTCAATCAACTTTAAAGTTAGCCACTTGGGTTACAGTTTCATCAAAGGTCGTTTCAATACATTTTCTGGTGACTTTTCTTTTGATGAAAACAACATTGCTGATTCAAAAGTAAATGTTGTTGTTGATACAACCAGCCTAGATTCAAACCATGCTGAACGTGACAAACACATTCGTAGTGGTGACTTCATCGATGCTGGTAAATACAGTGAAGCAACCTTTACGAGCACAAAAGTGGTTGATAAAGGCAATGGCAAACTAGATGTAACTGGTGATCTAACGCTACACGGTGTTACTAAGCCTATTACTATTGAGGCTGAATTCGTTGGTGCTGGCAGTGACCCATGGGGCGGCGAGCGCGCTGGCTTTGTTGGCAACACTCGCCTAGAGCTTGCTGACTTTGACATCCCAGTAATGGGTGCTTCAAGCTACGTCGATATGGAACTTCATATCGAAGGTATTAAGAAGTAATTAGTTCCTTTTAGATACACTAAAAGCGCTCTTCACTTGAAGAGCGCTTTTTTATTATCTTAATCACATCACTAACATCGATAAACCAGTCAGTGATAGCGATTGAAAGCCAATAGACGTTGTAAATGTTTAGCGAATTACGCTGTTTCTAACTCACTTTTTTCCACTAAGTTTAAACGCTCACCAAAAATCGGGCGTAGTGCTTTTAATACTTCAGTACGAGTAACCACCCCGACCATCTGCCCATTTTCAAGCACAGGAAGCACTTGTGGCTTACTTACTTTGATACTTTTAGCGCGTTCTTCGAGAGACAAAGACGTCAAGCGAGTGGCAATACCCATACTGCTCGCTGGGTACAACTGCTCTTTATCGATACATAGGAATTCCACAACATCAACGAGGCGATCATCAGCGTCAATTGCGACCACATCTCTGCTCATGATGTCGACGACTTTTTGGTCTTTCACCGGAATGTAGTCCTCACACCATAGTTCTACCATCACATCGTGAGCAGAGAAGAAGCCAACTAATCGATTTTGTACGTCTACAACAGGTGCGCTAGTTACGTTGTTATCAAGTAACACATCCAGCGCGGCTGCAATTGGCGTTTCTGCACGAATGGTGACTGGTTTTGGGTTCATAATGTCTTTAACAAAAGAGGCATTTTTCATGGTGAAATCCTTAACTGACGACAGTGTTGTAGTTGTAGTGATAGAAGAAATATTCGCTGCTTTTAGTTCTGGTCGGCGAAAAATACACCAGTTTGAAAGGCCAACTAATACCGCTCCGCCGACGATGTTGCCAAGCGTGACAGGAATTAAGTTAGCGGTAATAAAGTGGCTAATGTTTAGGTCTGTGTATTGTGACGCGGGCACACCGACAGATGCCCAAAAAGATTCAGGTGCAAAATTCGCGATAACAATACCAAGTGGAACCATAAACATGTTCGCAACACAGTGCTCAAAACCGCTGCTGACAAACATTGCCACAGGCAAAATTGTCATTGCTGCTTTTGTCATTGCATTTGCAGAACTAAATGTCAGCCAAATCGCTAGGCAGACCAACAGGTTACAGAGAATACCGAGTGCAAACGCTTGAATGAGAGTGTGGTGAAGTTTGTGTTGTGCGATGTTAAGCGCATTTAATCCCCATTGACCGCCATCCATCTGATAAAGACCAGCAGCAGTAACCAGCGCAAGTAGGAACATCGCACCAATAAAGTTACCAACGTAAACTTTGCCCCAGATCGAAAGCATCTTACCGAACGATATTTGCTTATTGGCCCAAGAAATACTGGATAGGACGGAGCTGGTAAATAATTCACCACCGCAGATCACTATGAGGATCAATCCCATGCTAAATGCGAGTCCACCAGCTAGGCGGCTCAAGCCCCAACCAGCGCCCGTACTACCGGTGGTCACCGTGATGTAAAACAAGAATGCTAACCCGATGAACGCGCCGGCCATAATGGCGAGGCTTAATGTCATACTGCTGGTTTTGTTTGCCTTACTTAACGCAAATTTTTCCGCTTCAACCATCATCTCTTTTGGAGAAAAATACTGGTGATTTTGAGAACTGGTCACCGCCATATTGACTCCTTAATTTGTAATCGCATAAAAAATCCTTGGTTATTAACTCAAAAATGAAATTGTTGTTTTTATTAAGAGCCTCAATGACTTCGGTTTCAAAACCATTGAGGCTTGCGGTGTTCCCGAACCGCGTACTCAGAATAGGGAGAGCGGTTAGTAAGGTAAAATTGATAATATTTAGAAACCTCATCAAATTAATTGATAACTTTACGGGGCTAGGTAAAATGAACTCTATTGCTTATTGGGGCATGCTTTAACAATTGTGGGAATTGGGAAATACCCACTAATAATGGAGGACACTTTGCGCTACTCACTTAAGCAATTAGCGGTTTTCGACGCAGTTGCAGATACCGGCAGTGTAAGCCAAGCCGCAGAAAAATTGGCTTTGACACAATCAGCGACGAGCATGTCGCTTGCGCAATTAGAGAAGATGCTTGGCAGGCCGTTGTTTGAGAGGCAAGGCAAGCAAATGGCGTTAACCCATTGGGGGATGTGGTTACGACCAAAAGCAAAACGCTTGCTACAAGATGCATTGCAGATTGAAATGGGCTTCTATGAGCAACATTTATTGAGTGGTGAGATTCGTATGGGAGCGAGTCAAACCCCAGCAGAGCACTTAGTTCCCGACCTTATCAGTATCATTGATAATGACTTTCCAGAAATGCGTATTTCTCTCGGTGTACAAAGTACAAAAGGGGTGATTGATGGGGTATTAGATTACAAGTATGACTTAGGGATTATTGAAGGGCGCTGTGATGATAACCGTTTACACCAAGAAGTATGGTGTCGTGATCATCTTACTGTTGTCGCAGCTTCTCATCATCCTTTTGCGCGTAATCAGTCTGTTAGCCTTGCGCAGTTAGAGCAAGCGAAGTGGGTACTAAGAGAGCATGGCTCTGGCACACGAAAAACATTTGATAGTTCTATTCACCACCTTATTGAAGATTTGGATGTGTGGCGCGAGTACGAACACGTTCCGGTGTTACGTAGTTTAGTTGCTAATGGTCAGTACCTTACTTGCTTACCGTATTTAGATGTAGAGCGATATATAGAAGCAGGTCACCTTGTGGCATTAAATGTACCTGAGTTAAAAATGGAAAGGACGCTTTCATTTATATGGCGTTCAGATATGGCAGAAAACCCATTAGTCGACTGCATTAAAAGAGAGGGGCTGCGAATGATGAAAGGGAAGCCTTCAGTTCTTTAAAGGTTGATTAAATATGCCTACGAGATGAGTTGGTTTATTCCCTAAATCTGTTGATTTATCGGTTGCGTCAAACTTTTAATGTAAATTGTGAAAATAATAGTATCTTATTGTGATCAATATCACCGATAAGCTGAGCTGATGTATCTAACATGTGTCCTTGATTTCAATGTATGAAGGCAGTTATTGAACCATATAGGTACGATAATAGCCGAGTAGGTATGACTACCATGACGACACTTTTAGCTATTTCTATTACTACTGGAATTTTATCTGGCGTATGGGGTTGGATCGCCATCTCTTTAGGTTTGCTTTCTTGGGCTGGTTTTTTAGGTTGCACGAGCTACTTTGCAGCGCCAACGAGCGGATTGAAAGGACTAGGCATCAGCTTAATCACCAATATGACAGGCGTATTCTGGGCAATGGTAATTATTCACGGTTCCACTTACGTGGGGTTGGAAATTATTGGCTATGTGATTACCGCTATTGTGGCATTCTTCATGTGTATTCAAGCTAAACAGGCTTGGCTCGCGTACATCCCTGGTACTTTTATTGGTTCATGCGCAACATTTGCGGCTGACGGAAACTGGCAACTTGTCATTCCATCGTTGTTGCTAGGTGGTGTGTTTGGCTATCTAATGAAAGCGACAGGGCTATGGTTGCATACGAAATCAACCGCTACTTCTTCTTCGCTTGCTGAGCAAGCACAGTAGTGAACCCCCGATCTTATTGGTATCCACTGTGTATTGAGTTTTATCCCTCTCAATACCCTTAATCAAAATTAATGATGTTTGATACAAGCACACCAAATTGGTGTGCTTTTTTTGTATTACAAGACAATACGCTGAGTGTGAAATACGCCTAACTCATGTATTGCCGTTGGCCATGGTAACAACGCGTTTAAGTGTCCAGCGCAGAAGAACAGGAATACACTCCATGCCTTTCTCTTCACAATGAGAAACAATAGCCAAAGCTAAGTCCGGTTTTGCATGTTTTTTCAAAACACGATTTACGACTTTTTTAGCAGGGATAGGGTGGTCATGAGGAACTTTGATGATGTCCTTAAAGAAAAGTTCAAAACCATTGTTGTACAGAAAGTGCTCGATGTCTCGGTCGGGTAACTCCGTAAGTCGATGCCTTTCCTGATCATGGTCGAGCTGTGCTCGCACTGCATGCGCGTACTTTTTCCCTGCTGGGTCGCCATCAGTAACGACATGCCAATCAATACCAAACTCTTTTGCTACTTTGATGAGTGATTTTAGACCTGATTGAGCAAACTCAACGATTTGAACCCCTTCGGCAGCCAAGTCATACCCGCATTGACGAGCCAGTTCATGAAAAAGCCAAACTTCGGTTTCGCCCTCAACAAGTAACCAGCACCGCGCAAATAATGCGCCTGAACGATGAAAACGAATATGGAAACCAATTCGGCGCAACTCATCTCGACCAAACTTTGTTGAGTTTAAACTCTTAGCGATGGTTCTGTCTGATAGCCGAATTAAACGTCGAATTGAATACAGTGGAACAGAACCGAGTAACGTGCCACTGTTGGTGGTTAATATCTTTTGCATTGGCAACAATTGCAATAAGGACCACGCTCTCGCTAGATGAGTTGGATGCAGTCGACCTTCTGGATCTTCAATGATCAGTATTGGTCTCGCACAGCGCCTTAAATCGGTGGGGCCTTTAGCTTGAAGATAGGCATTGAGTAACCCCATTAAAAGCAAGCGGCTTTGTTTGTCATTGGTTTCTTTCAAGAACTGACTCAAACCTTTATCAGAGGAAGGGCTTGTATAGAAAAGACCATCACGAGGTTTGCGTGGGTTACCTTTACTGACACTTCTGAACGCAAAATAGTGTTCAACAAGCGTTTGCATTGAGTCGAGGCTACTACGAATCTCACCTTTATTCACATGGCCAGGCATAGCCAATAAGCGTCGACAGGTGTTGTTGATTCGTTTTTCAATCCGAGCATTTTTACCATCGCCGTTGACATGGTTTAAATCTGGGAAGCGTCGGGAGTCACGTAGTCGGATTACAGGATGAAGTGTCATTAACTCAATAGCGAGTTTCTCTGAGTGGTGAAGTTTTTTGGGTTTGCCGTTATGATCCAAAAACGCGTACTCTGTATTAATGCCGTGCTCATCGCGAGACGCACTAATACGATAGTAAATGACTTGCTCACCCTCTTCGTTGGTGCACCATGTAGGCTTTATGCGTCTGTAGCGTCCCGCTTTTACTTCGTTTTTATCCTGTGCTTTAAAACAAACAATGATCTGTAAGTGTTGTGTTTGTGGATGAGAAATTGAGTAGTCAACGTGAAAATCTTTCAGTTTGAATTGATACAATGAGCCATTGGCAGGTAATGCGATGGAAAGGGCATCGAGTAATGATGATTTGCCCCACGTGTTTTCACCGATAAGCGTGGTGAGTTCGTCAAAAGAGAGTGAAAGGCGTTTGATGCCTCTAAACCCGGAGATTTCGATGCGTTCTAGTCTCATCTCAATCCTCCTTGCAATTATTTGAATTATCGAGAGTTATTTTGCTACTCCTAAGCATATATGAATTCGAAATTTTTGAGTTAAGCTCAGTTCACAAAATTACGAGAGCCTCTTACTGAATAGAGACCGTTACAAGCGAGGCTTGCTTTCAAAGCCGGGGGACAGCATCGTGATCACTTAAACATGAAATCCTAAATCGCAGTTTCATAAAATTCATGATTCTGTCATGATTCACTTCTTATTATTATAAGGAATGAAAAAAGAGAAGATGAAGATGAATAACAATCATAAGCCAGTGAGAATCAAACTGGCACACATCAATGACACACATTCCTACTTTGAACCAACGTCATTACAGTTAAAGCTTAAGATAAACAATGAACTCACGCTAGAGCCCTATGTCAGTGCTGGCGGCTTTTCTCGTATCGCAACCCGAGTCGAGCAGTTAAGAGATGATGCTCAGCGCCAAGGTCATGGGATGTTGTTCCTCCATGCCGGAGATTGCTTCCAAGGTACGCTGTATTTCTCATTATTTAAAGGCAAAGCCAATGCCGACTTATTGAACGCATTAAAGATTGATGCAATGGCGTTAGGTAACCATGAATTAGATATGGGGAATGAGCCAGTTGCATTGTTTTGCCAACGTACTCAGTTCCCATTGCTTGCTGGCAACTGGGATTTATCCAATGAATCACTTAAAAAACCTCACCGTATCAGTGATTGCAAGGATGTATATAGTTACCAACCGGATACACAGAGCGCTCAATACATTGTTAAAGAATTCCATGGTGAGCGGGTCGCGATTTTCGGATTATCCATAGATAAAATGAGCGACATCGCAAACCCTGATGCAGACACGCCTTTTCACTCAGCAATTGAAACCGCCAAGGCGACCGTAAAACAAATCCATTCATCAGGTATAAAAAATATTATTCTTCTGAGCCACTTAGGTTATGAAGGTGATTTAGAGTTAGCTGAGCAAGTCGCAGGTATTGGTATAATTGTTGGTGGACACAGCCACCGGTTGCAAGGTGATTTTTCATCAATAGGGTTAGGACAAGACGATCCCTACGGTATCAAAATTAATGATACCTATGTGGTGCAAGCGGGTTTCCATGCTTTGACAATGGGGCACTGCGTCATTGAGTTTGATGAACACGGTAAAGCAACGATGTTGAGTGGACAAAATGAACTGTTGCTTGGTCGACGTATTTTTTGGGACTCGACGCTAAACCAACAGCTCGACCAAGGTGTATTCGAAACCGCGTGCGACTTCATCCATGGTCAACCGAATGTCGTGGTTTGTAAGAAACACCCGGAAACTCAAGCGATCCTGAGCGATAAATATATTCCTCAGGTCAGGCAGTTACAGTCACAAGTCATTGCTAGTGTTGACACCAAAAAGCGTCATGTGAGAATTCCCGATGAATTTGGTGAGAGTGAGTTGGCTTCCTCCGTTGCCCGATCATTTCTGCACTGTTTAAACAAACGTGGATATGACGTTCAATTTGCAATTCATAATGCGGGTGGCGTGCGAACCTCTTTGAACCCTGGCAACATTACAGTGGCAGACATTGCCGGACGGCTGTTGCCTTTTGCCGTTCCTATCGGCTTTTACGATGTAAAAGGCAGCGCTATTCGCCGTGCACTTGAAGGCGCGATAAATAATGCACTCAACAATGGCGTAGAAGGCACTGGATCTGGCAGTTATCCGTACACTTACAATTTAAACTTCGAGTACCACGCAGATGCCCCAAAAGGCGAAAGAGTTCAATCATTAGTGATTTTTGATGGTAAACAATGGGTAGGTGTTCAAGATGATGTTTGGTATCGAGGGACTTCTTCTGCCTATACGATGAAAGGGAAAGAGGGGTACGACGCATTGCAGGAGATGAAAGGAGAAGGGCGTGTGACCAGTTTGTCCATGGCTGATTGTTTTATTGAACTCCTGACCGATGAGCCAAACTGTTTGAATCAAAGTCACAAACTTTACACAAAGCGACGTCGATAATAGATACTGGTATTCATTTTGCTGCTCTCCACTTACTACATGGGTTGATGAGGATGGCAGTATGTGGAATAAAGATTGGGCAGATACGGTAGTCGTGGTTGCCTGGATCGCAATTTGGTCAACACTGGTCTACTTTGTGCCTCTAAGCGGCTTTTGAATTGCTAAGAATGTGGATGCTACAAAAGGGAGCAGTAATGCTCCTTTTTTGTATCTATCTTCCCCGCTAGGCCTCTAACCAATGAAGAGTTTGTCTTGAGCCATTTGCTGCTTTTTGTCTGTTTACTATAGTTGCGGTGGTTGAATCCATTTATTTCTTTTTATAGTGCTTCCTGATTTTTGATAAGAATTTTATTTCGATAAGACAAGGTTTTTTTGTTGGAAAGCCTGACGCTCGGCGTTATTATGTCGGCGTTTGGGGAGTAGTTAGCGCAAGTTTACTTATCGTCATCTCGTTAAGCATCAGCTTATCCGGTAAGTAAAGGTGTTACGTGGTTCATTCACGTCAACACTTCAACGAGACCAACGCATTCATTGACTAACAGCACATAATCGTTATGTGGCTGTTGGTTGTTATTGTCTGCGGAAGGTCACCAAACGAAGTCCTTCCGCCATGGGAGGAAATATGTCTCTTATCGAAAATACCACCCAATTGAGCCAATCGGTGCCTCTTCAAGAATCATTAGCGATGTATGGTGCTTTTGGTTTATTTACCCTTGTTCTTGTTACTCTTGATATCTATCAAACACGTGGTGGCGTTATCACGATGAAAAAAGCCATCGTTTGGAGTGTTTTTTGGTTCTTGCTTGCCTTTGTTTTTGCTGGTTCTATTTATTTATTCTGGGACTTTTACGCGCCACATAGCGCTTATACGAACGACAAAGCAACGATTTCATTCTTAACTGGTTACTTACTAGAGAAGTCGTTAAGCGTTGATAACTTGTTTGTGTTTGCCATCATCTTTGCACAATACAGTGTGCCGGAGCACTTGCGCCCGAGAGCATTGCTTTGGGGGGTGATAGGTGCGCTAGTTTTACGCGCTGTCATGATTGCGGTTGGTGCTCAGTTACTTGCACAGTATCACTGGGTATTGTACTTATTTGCTGCTTTCCTTATTTGGACGGGTGTTAAGCTAGCTCGCGACAAAGGCGAAGCAGAAGAGGTTAATCCATATCCGGAGCAGTTGATTCGAAAGGTATTGCCAGTTACAGATGACTACCAAGGAAATCACTTAATCTTAAAGCAAGCTGGTAAGTGGGTGGCAACACCGATGCTGATCGTTGTTGGTGTCATTGCAGTAATGGACGTTATGTTTGCGTTGGATTCTATACCAGCTATATTCGCGGTAACGCGAGAGCCATTTTTAGTCTTAGCCGCGAACGTATTTGCATTATTGGGTTTGCGATCGCTGTACTTTGTTCTTCAAGCAATGTTAGATAAGTTTGTGTACTTAAAACCAGCATTATCAGTAATCATGATGTTTATCGGGGTGAAAATGCTATTGGTTGGAACAGAATATGAGATTCCGACAGCATGGTCTCTCACATTTTTAGTTGTTGTGATGACATCGGCAGTGGTGGCATCACTCCTAAAAAATAAAGCGAAGCGTCAAACTAGCGTTAATATTACTAATCAAAAAATATAAAGTAAGCACTGAAATCAAAAGAAATAACGAAAAATATTGTTAAATATATGTTGTTGCTCAAGGGGCGATTATGCAGGTAATGTTCAGTTATTCAATGTAATTACAGCAATTGTGATTATTTATGCCGTTATTATTCATTTGTATTTTTGAGTTTTGTAATGAGTTTGTTTTATTAGAAATTCTAATTTGAATGGGTAAAATTTGTCATTTCTTAAACAATAAGAAACTGACTAATATACAACCAACTAAACAGACTACTGCTTTTAAAGAGAGGCAATCATGGCACAAGCAATGCAAATGACAAATGTAGCTTTACCAACCTCTATGGATAAGAAAACCTACGCGGTTAACTTCAAAGGACTGATTGCTCACTTACTGGACATTCTATTTGTAGATAACACTGCGCCACGCAGTTACTACGCAGAAGACTTGTCAGCACATATTCAAAAAGACATCGGTATGTACCGTTAATATTGAAATAGTGTAAGAAATACCGGCCTATGAGCCGGTATTTTTTTATTTGTAAAACATGCCTACTCAACCTACGCCCTAGAAAAGAAACACTCTAGAGGAGGTAGACATGAGAGTAGATTAAGTGTTGTATAGAAAAACGGGGCACCATTGGTGCCCCGTTTTGACATGACTGAAGTGCGATATTACTTCTTGCGGCAGTATTCTGCGATCACGTACATCGACTGACCACCATTTGCCTTACCCGAAACTAGCTTTGGATCATCGCCAAGGCTAATACCACGAATCACTGTACCTTGTTTGATTACTTGGTTAGTGCCTTTTACTGGTAGGTCTTTAATTACTGTTACATCGTCACCTTTCTTAAGTTCAGTGCCGTTACAGTCAACCGTTTTATCGTCAGCAGACATCCCTTTCATTGCCCAGTTCATTTGCTCTTCTTCCATGTACATCATGTCAAGAGCATCTTGAGCCCAGCTTTCTGTGTTTAGGCGAGTGAGTTGGCGCCATGCAGTCACTTGTACAGCAGGAACCTGGCTCCACATGCTTTCGTTTAGACAACGCCAGTGGTTAATGTCTTTTGGCTCATCGATCTCACCCAGACACTTATCACAAACCATGATGGCAGTATCAACCGTCACATTACCGTGAGGTGGGACAGCGTATGCAGTTAGTTGAGATTCAGAAGAACACAGTTCACATTTTGACTCGCAGCGCGCAAGCAGAGTAGCTTCAATAGACATAAGGACTCACCTTAGTAATGTTATTTTGTGGCGGTATTATCCACTTTATCCTGAGAAATAAAAGGGTGTTAGCGAATTAAAGACTAGATTTTACAATACTCCAACCTGATTAAGGTGAAGATGTAAAATATTCGCTAAATAAATAATACGGAAGTATAAAAGACTCTATTAATTGTTTTGGCTTATGAATTGGTTGTGTCAATTTCTACAACGATTACAAGCCTAAAAGAGGTAAATGTAGAGAGAGGGTGGCTAGAACATAGCCCTCTAATTTACAGAGGGCCTGTTGTTAACGTTCGACAATCTGGACAATTTGCTCTTTTGAAATACTCATTTCTTTACCATCCATGTCTTCATACTCGTACATACCCGTTTCCTCGTTCAGGTCTGGTTTACCGTAAGAGGTAATAATTTTCCCTTCATTTGTCGACATCAGATATTGGCTACTTCCGCATGCAGAAAGAAGTAATACAGTGGCAATAACAGTCAATACGCGCATAGAGTTTTCCTTTTAAACAAGTGAGTTAGGCAAAGACATCGATTTAACTATAGCAGAGGAAATATGAGTGGGTTTGAATAGAATTGAAATGAAAAAGCCCAGTAGAAACTGGGCTTTGGTAGGAAGGGTGTTGCGATTACTTCAAAACAGAAGTGTTAGTGACACCTGTTAGTGTGTCATCCATTAAGAAGTCAGTGTTTTCCATCTGCATCTCTACATGATGATCAATATCAGACAGAGTGCCATTTGGCGAAGCAAAAGTACTGTGCGATGCAGTAGCATTAAACTGTACAAAGCTCGCAGTTGCATTCACATCAGTGTCCGTACTGTTCACAGTCTTCAACCCTAGCTTATTAGCAAGCGGTTCAGTACCCGCGAATGGTGCATTTGGAACGCTGTTTGGTACTGTGCTATCGCCATCCACTTCTGTCATAAAGAATGGTGTCGTTAGCGAACCAGATGCCACTAAATCTGAAGCGTTTGTGAACGGATCGACAGTGTCTAGTGTAGTCTGTGCTGCATAGATAAATTGTGAGAAACCTGCTTCTAGCGCTGCTACTTGAGCTTCCGTTGCCGCAGCCTCAAATGCTTCGTAACATGTTTTATCTTCTAGATCCGCACATGATGCATCAGCGTAAGTCGCATAGTCTTTTGATGCTGCATAAGCGAGGTTATGTTTGATCTGAGGGCCGTAATTGTCTGAACCCAGTAACAAATTACCAATTTGTCCACCAGAGTTCTGTACTGATGCAGAACTAAAGGTGTACAGCGCATCGGCAGTAGGGCTGCCCAATGTATTGTTTGCTGCTGCGACGGCAGATGTAGCTACAATACCGCCAAGTGAATGACCTAGCATTTTGACCTTTGAACCCGTCATTGGGTTGAAGCCTTGCAGAGGACCTCCAGCTAAAAGACCGCCTTGAGCAGATACTACCAAGCTAGCGCGCAAACCTAACACATCCAGAACACTTTGACGTAGGTTGTCACGCGCAACGGCTAAGTTGGAAAGATTTAGATAAGCCAGTACATTCGCATTTGCGGAACGTTGTTCATCTAAGCTGCGCGTACCATGAATAGGTAAGTCAATAGCGATAACTGCCACACCTGCTTTTACCATATTGAACGCGAACGCGTACGCATTCTCTTTCGCTGAGGTGATGCCGTGTTGATAAATCACAACGTCTGTCGCGACGCCAGATTTAGGTGTGAAGACCAGTACTTCGACATCTTCAACCGATTTCACTACGGGAACAGGCGAGTAGCGAGTTATGATACGCTCACTATCAAGCTGGGTACCATCGGTAAGAGTAAGCTTAGCTCCAACAAGTTTTAGCTGCTCTGTAGGATCTGTAGCAAGCTTTGTCACATCAACAGGATCATTTGCAAAAACGCCTGTTGATAGCTGCTGAACCATGTTTGCTTGCTCGTTCGGATCCGCTAATGCTGCGCTTAGCTTCGCTAGGCTTGGCATCGCAGATACCATTGGTTGCATGTTCCAGCTTGCGCCTTTTTCCAGGTAATGAGGCAGTCTTACCACACCTTGTGTCACGCTTACATCGGCACCTGATTGCATGTAAAGGCCTTTAATTGCCGTTTTAGCTGCGTCTTGATCGCTAATGTATTTACTAAAGTCATCGTCAGAGTCTAGCGCAGTGCTAAAGTCTTGGGTTTCACCGAGCGTTATTGTGTAGGCCGTTGATAAGTCAACTGAACCTTCGTTTGAGTCATTTTTGTAAACGGTATTTAGTGTGTTTGCGCCGGTAGAAAAACCAGTAGCGGTTACTCCTTTGACTGCCGCTAACGTATCACCTACAGACTGGGTACTGAACCATGAGGAGTAAACGATGTCGTTAGGGTTTACTTTGGCGATACCAAAAATGCCTTCAACCGCCTGAGTGACTGCTTGAACAGAAGCAAGGTCGCCAGTTTCATAAACGATTTCTTTCGATTTACCAGTCGCATAACTTGCTGATGTACCAATTGGCTCACCATTCACGTCAGTAACATCTTGTGTAACCGCAAAAATGTACTCGCTTGACTCATCAAGTGCAGCCAAGAACTGGACGTATAGAGAGTTACCTTTTGCTTGAACTACGTAGTCTTGGTTCTGAACAAGCTCTTCTTCGATTGGGTTAGATTTGCGGTCCCACTCGGTTAAGCGTTGATTAATCTTGATGACTTTAACACCAGACGACAGCATGCCCGTTGCAAAACCGTCGCCGTTGAAGTTAAGAACGATTGGCATAGACGTTGACCATCCATCCATCGTGTTCATTGAGGCTCTAGGGTTGGTTAAAGCATCATCGCCATCAGTTGGCAGACCAAGCGTACCATCGCTTGTGTCCATTAATAAGTAAGACGGTGCCGGTACATCTGCGTTCGCTCCTTGAAGCGTAAAACTGATGGATGTTTCGCGATCAAGCAATGCTTGGACTTCATCTTCAAATTGAACTTTGTCGGAAGTACCAGAGCTGGAGGTATCATCACCACAACCAGCAAGAAGGATTGCAGAACAAAGCATTGATAATTTAAACGTGTGTTTCATTGGTTTACTCCGTAATCCCATTATTTGAAGGTGTAGTTCATCTGTACCGCGCTGATGTAAGCAGTACCTTCTGAGTCAAACTTAATCTCTTCACCCAGAGCATTTGTCTCAGTGAAAGAGCCTGATTTACTCTTAACAAGTGCAAAGCCTGCATCGAAAGTTAAATTCTCACTCATTGCGTAAGTTAGGCCCGCGCTGTACCAAAAACGGTCACTGTCAGGGATACTCAATGTCGCTTCACCTGCTTGTTCGTCGTACGCAAAGCCTGCACGGAATGTCCAGTCCGTATTAAGTATGTAAGTTGCACCAATGGAGTAGCGATTGTTGTCTTCATATTTCTCAGGTTTAAAGAAACATACTCCGTCATTACATTCGTTACTGGTCGCTTTTAGTTCTTTAAATGTGCTCCAGTCGGTTTGTTGCCAGCCGTAATGTACAGCCCATTGTTCATTCAGTTGATGGAAAGCCGATAATTCGATAATTGAAGGGAGAGAGATTTTTAAACGGCCATCAACTTTTGGTGATGAAGCTCGACCAGAGTCGTAACTACTAAACTCACCGTCATCAAAATCTAGATCAACCTTAGAGCGGTAGCCAAAGCCAAAACGGTTGTTTTCATTTAGCTCAAATAAAGCGCCGACATTCCAACCCCAAGCGAAAGTTTCACCTTCCATGCCGACAAGGTTATCGGACTTATTACCACCTAAAATACCGGCGAGTGCGCCTTTGTGGCGAGTCAGCTCTGCTTCAGCGTATACGAGGTTGATACCACCACCGACACTGAAAGACTCGTTGATACGGTAAGCGACATTAGGGTTGATGTTTACTGAAAGTAGGGAAGTGTCACCCGCCATATCACCTGCGGAAATATCATTTGGATAGTCAGTAGCAACACCGTATGTTGTGAACATACCGATACCCCAAGCCCAGTTATCATTGATAGGGCTGATGTAATAACCTGCTGGCACGATCTGTAAAGGGGCGACATCTTTCGCGTGTTCATTGTTTACAGTGTCGTACACATCGACTTCAGGGTCGATGATAGATAACGCGCCCGAAAATTGAGCTTCTTTGAAAAGTGTCATTGCTGCAGGGTTACGAGCAAGGACGCTGGCATTATCTGCGACAGCCCCTTCACCTGAAAATGCTCGACCAAGACCAGATGCCGAATGTTCAGCTACCTGGAAGCCCGCTGAGTGGGCATTACACGCAAACAATATTGAAATTGTAAGCAGAGAGCAGTGCTTCTTGTTCATCCTTGACCCTCCTAGGGTGTCATAATGCTGGACCGAAGTCCTTGTAATTGTTGTGTGGTACTTACACCAATTGTTAATACGCGAAATACAACGGTGATGTAAATGTAATGTTAATTGTATGTTTAATAACTTGTCAAAGTTTGAGCGTATTTTGCGTTTTAAATATGATGCATAGGTCAAACGATGGCTTGTAAGGGCATGTATTATCGTTATATTTTTGAAGAGAATGGTACGACCAGAATTGTTTTGCGAGCTTTATAGTTAAATAACGATCAAATCAAGAGATAGCTCGCTTTGCTGTTTCTTCACTTCACAGGCATAATTCGCGCTCGCTATGTAGTTATTCAATAGACGCAATAGGAACCGCATTGGAATTACTGAATGTTGAATTTTTAGGTCGTTCGCTAAGGCTCGAAGGATCGATGGCTGGGTGGCAGCAGTTATATTGGGATAATACGTTGGTGTCTCAAATCGATGCCAGTGACAATACCGCAGAGACTTGTCTACACCAGTTTAAGCTCTCTGCGGGTGAGGAAATCCTGAACTGTCATTTAGAGTGTTCTTTAACATGGCAACCGTTTGAATTGAGTTACAAGGTCACAATTAACGGTGAGCTCGTCAACGAAGGTTGTCGAAATGAAAAAGACATCGAGCGCCAAGTGCCAGAAGTTACGCCACCATCCGAAAAGCGTTTAAGTGTAATAGGCCTCGTATCTCTTGGGATGAAAGCACTTAAAAGTGCGAAAGTTATTAAAGTGGCGTTAGCGTCTGCAAGTCTCGCTGCATATTCTTGGCTATTTTCCATCGAGTTCGCGCTAGCGTTGATCGCTTGCTTGGTTTTTCATGAATATGGTCACATTAGAGCGATGAAGTATTTTGGAATGAAGACCAAAGGGATCTATTTGATTCCATTCCTAGGTGGTTTGGCGCTAAGTGACGAAAAGATAAACACGCGCTGGCAGGATGTGGTTATCTCAATCATGGGACCATTTTTCGGTTTAGTACTTAGTATTGTTTTTACTTTGCTTTATTGGATGACTGGTGAGGTGATCTTCGCTGGGCTTGCTGTGTTTAACGCCTTGCTAAACCTATTTAATCTGCTGCCTATTTTACCATTAGATGGTGGCCATGTGCTCAAAAGTATTACCTTCTCAATGAATACTTGGGTCGGGTTAGTTGGCAGTATTGCGACCGCTTTATTAGGCATTTTTATCAGTTACTATTTCGGTCTGACGTTGCTAGGGTTTTTATTGTTAATGGGAATGTTGGAAGTGGTGATGGAATGGAGAGCTCGACATCAAAGCCATTTATTGCCATTAACCCGTTATGGGCAACTATTTTCACTTGCTTGGTACTTGGTCTCTGTCGGAGGTTTTGTTTCTATCATCTGGTATTTTGCCACTCTCGGAGATAGTTTGTTAAGTTTGCCGCTACAGATATTGGGCACTTGATTAGAATCATTAAAAAGCTCCCTAGGGAGCTTTTTTATTTGGCAAGCTTAAGTAGTAGACGATAGTAGCAATGAATTAGCCACATCTTGGTGCTTTCGCGTTATACGCAGGCAGCTTATTTATGGTTGCTTGTAAATCTTTAATGCGCGTACTGTGCGATGGGTGGGTTGAGAAGAATTCAGGTGGTTGAGAACCACCTGATGCAGCACTCATATTTTTCCATAAATCGACACTTTGACGTGGGTCGAAACCTGCTTTTGCCATGAATTCCAGCCCGACAATATCAGCCTCGGATTCCTGAGTACGACCGTATGGCAAGATAACACCGTATTGAACACCGACACCAAGTGCCGCCATCGTCATTTGTTGATACTGTCTGTACTCGGAAGCTCCAATAGCAACGTTTGCTAGAGACAACCCGGCATTTGCTAACTGACTTTGTGAAAGACGTTCATTACTGTGGTCAGCGAGGACGTGAGCGACTTCGTGACCAATGACTGTTGCCAACTGATCTTGGTTTTTCGCGACATCTAAAAGCCCGGTATACACGCCGATCTTCCCACCTGGTAGAGCAAACGCATTGACTTGTTCACTATCAAAAACAACGACTTCCCAGTCTTTAAATCCAGATTGAGCGGGAATGGTGTCAGTGATGTGTTTGGCAACGCATTGAACGTAGGCATTCGTTTTGCGATCTTTGCTGATTGGGATATCTTTCTTCATTTGTTCGAAAGATTTAGCGCCAAGCGATGACATTTCCTGATCTGAAAACATCAGGATCTGGTTGCGACCCGTCGGTGATGCGCTACACGCTGTTAAACCCGCGATAGTTAAAAGAGCAGAGGCTTTCATCCATACCTTCATAACAGGCTCCATTTAATTTTTTGTTTTGAAGCAATAGTATATACCCAAATAGTAACATGATGCATGGATCAAGTTATTCATCTGCTTAATAAAGAAGGTGAGATGTTACGTCTTGAAGTTATGCCCAGGTAGCGTCTATGCTAGCTTCTTAGCACATCGTTACAACCTAACAAACCAGTTTGTGAAACTAAGAGTAAAACAATGAGTATATGGAAAAAGCCCGTAAGCATAGAGATTCTGAATGCCACGTCAAAAAATACCCTGATCGAGCACCTACAAATTAAATATACAGATTTCACTGACGACTCCCTTACAGCAACCATGCCCGTATGCAGCTTTACTCATCAACCTTTAGGAATGCTTCACGGTGGTGCATCAGTCGTGCTCGCAGAAACATTAGGCTCATTGGCTGCAAACTTCTCTGTCGATGAGGGCAGCTACTGCGTCGGTTTAGATATTAACGCGAACCATGTGCGAGCCATGCGAAGTGGCCATGTGATTGGTACGGCAAAACCGCTTCATCTGGGTATTTCAACGCAAGTGTGGCAAATCGATATCACTGATGAGCGAGGCCGTTTAGTGTGTACCAGTCGCTTGACCATCGCTGTGAAACAACACAAAACAAAGTCGGTATAAACTAAGATGGTGATTGAGTTTTCATTAGGAAAAATCATTGCAACCCAGCGTGAAATAGTGATTAAGCTCTCCGGCAGTGCAATGGTAACCTTGCAAGCGCAAACCGATGCAATTCAGTTGCTGGGTAGAGGAGCGAACGTTGTTTTATCTCATGGAGCAGAGTGCAAATGGTCTATCAAGCTGGACAACGAGGTACAACTGGCTGAACTTTCGCGAGAAATTGGTATCGATATTCAATAATTTATAGTGTGATGTTTGCACTTTTTGGAAAAAATGAGGAAACTTAGCTTATCGACAACAAGATAAGAATTTCCTCTTTATGAGTAGCCCTCGTTTACGTGTTCAGTTCGAAACACTGTTTGAAAAATTTTCCGGTCACGATACGGACGTTCAGCTCGAAGACATCACGGAAGCGTTGTTTTGTACACGTCGTAATGCTCGTATTGTTCTAAATAAACTTGAAGAAGAGGGCTGGATTGAGTGGCATCCGGCAGCGGGTCGAGGAAAACTTTCGAAACTCGTTTTTAAACGTAATCGAAGCGACGTCAGCGAAAACCTCGCCAGGCGTTATCTCGATGAAGGGAAAATCGGTCAGGCTCTAGATGCGCTTGATAACGATGCGGCACGATTGACGCAGGTTATCCAAGGTTATTTAGGGCTTCAGCATCGACAGGGCGAGCAGGTCGTGCGTTTGCCTTATTATCGACCATTGTCGATGTTAAACCCGCAGAAACCGATGCGGCGTTCTGAACAGCACATCGCCAGACAAATTTTTAGCGGACTCACTCGCCTTGATGAAAATGAACAACTTCAACCAGATTTAGCCCACACGTGGGAAGCAATTTCTGATACTCATTGGCGTTTTTATCTTCGTCGTGGAGTACGCTTTCATAATGGTGAACCGTTAACAACCAGTTGTGTTCTTGAAAGTGTGCTTGCGTTAAATGGCTTGAACTTGTTTTCTCACATAAAGCGGGTGTCTTCACCACAAGAGTGGACCGTTGATATTGAGCTCGTCCGTCCTGATCGCTACCTGCCTCTGGCTCTGAGTGAGTCGCAAGCAAAAATTTTGCTACCGAGTGCTTTGCGTTCTGAAAGCTTTGATAGACAACCGATAGGGACAGGGCCGTTCCAAGTTAAAATGAATGATGATAAGCGTCTTATTTTGACTGCTTTTGATGGCTACTTTGGTTTTCGCCCTTTACTTGACCAAGTGGAGGTGTGGGTAATCGATGAAGCCTATTCTTCAATGGTTTATCCAAGCCTGTCAAAGCCGAAGATGGATAAACAAGGTTCATCCGATGAAGTCGAGCTGGACCCTGGCTGTACATTCCTATTACTAAACAAAAACACTGGGATTGCAAAAGATCCACGTTGGGCAGAGTTCCTCTCGCAAACCCTCAACAGTCACCAGATTTACGCGCATGTCCCACAAGATAAAGTGATGGAACTGGGAGTATTGCAAGCCTTTGGCCTTAAGCCCGGTTGGATTGATCTTAGGCCAGCAGAAGCGGGCAGCGTACCACAGGCTAATAAGGTAATTTCCGTAGCGTATCAGAAAAAGCATCCGATGTTTCCAGTAGTTGCCAAGGCCATCAAGACACTCTTAAAACCGCACGGTATAGAGGTTGAGTTTATTCGTTATGATTCTCAACCGCCCGCACCGGAGGAAGTGGATATCTGGGTGAAAGCTATGGGCATTGCAACGAACCGAAATGACGCGTTGGCGGGCTGGCTCCTGGATTACAGTGATATTGAGAAGTTCAGTTCAGGTTACGATTTTAGTGAATGGGCTAAACTTGTCGATCAATGGCGTGCTGGGATGCACACAGACTTTCCTGCGCGTGAGCTAGGACGACAGTTAGTAAAAAGCTGTCAGGTGATTCCTATGTTTCACTGTTGGCTAGGCGTGAATAAAGACCACAGCGGTGCGTTACAAAATGCAAAGTGTAATGCCTTAGGTTGGTTTGATTTTAATAATGTATGGGTCAAACCGGATATAGAAAGTAACCATGGCGAAACCGAATAAGAAGCAGCCGACGAAAACCGTCGATATCTATTGCTCAAAGTGTAAAACTCAACTATTTAAGTACCGTAAAGGCGGGAAAGGCGCACTGGTTAAATGCTTCAAAGAGCGCATTGTTGACGATTTCACACAAACCCCATGTATTTGCCCCGCTTGCGGACAAGAGTTTGCAAGAGATACTTTAGTAAGAGGAACCCCCGCTTACAAAATGATTGGCGGCAAAGTGACAATGAAATAATGAAGGGCTAGAAAATGAGTATGAAACATGACTATTGCATGGTTTTAAGTACAACCAGTAATGAAAAAAATCGAGATCAGATCATTAAAGGTTTGCTAGATGCCCAATTAGCCGCGTGTATTCAAACGATGCCTATTGAAAGTCACTATGTGTGGAAAGGGGAGATTTGTACTGACAACGAATGGTTGCTGGTGATCAAAACTCGTCGAGAACTTTATGAATTGGTGGAAGAGAAAATAGAAAACCTGCACGAATACGAGGTCGCTCAAATCGTACAGGTTCCAATTGTTGATGGGTTTAACCCTTATTTAGAATGGTTGAGAGAATCGACGTTGAGCCGACATTAAGAATAACGACAACACTGCACCAACGGTATCGCACAACATATCTTTCTGGGCGTCCCATATGTCACCTTGCGAGCCCAGAAAGGCAATTCCCTCATCGCCACCAGCCAACTCCGCATACCACCATTCGATAATCTCATAGCCAGCAGCAAGTGACATGATAGCAAACAAAGCAAACCAGCAAGAGAACGCTTTGTTGAACCGTTTTTTGTTTATCAAGTATTCAGCGATCGGATATGCGTAAAGGCCAATTGAAAAGTGCGCAACGCGATCAAAATTATTTCGCTCTGAACCAATCATGTCGTTAAACCAGTCAAACGGCACTTCGGAGAACGTATATTTCGCACCGATAGTGTGCAAACAGAGCCAGATGAACATTAAAAAGTAAGCCGTATTACTGAACTGATAGCGAATCGAAATCGCCCAAATAGCAACAAGAATACCAATCGCCGGGATAATCTCCGCAAACCAAACTGCACGTGAGTTAGGTTCCAACGCAGAAAATAAAAACACGATGGCATAAAAAATCGTTAATCCTAAGAGTGTCGAGGTGCTTTTCATAGAGTTATTTGATCCTTCAATTTATCTTACAGTGGGACTCCATAGATTGTGTTAATGATTGCACTTAATTGAACGGTGTGCAATTGATATTTTAATGGGTTTTTTGATCACTGAAAATGTTGATTTATTGGCAAACTGCTCAACATTAAAACGTTTGCGCGTGCACTTTTCATTAAAGTTTGATTTACAACATGCCCATCCATAGAATCCATGATTCAGTCTAATAAAAAAGAAGTAAAGCCATGAAACTGGAAACTGTCGATTATCTTGCTGACGATGCTGCTCAACAGTTCGTTACCTCTCTACGCGAAACGGGGTTCGGTGTGTTGAAAAACCACCCGATTCCACAAGAGCTTGTAGAGTCAATTTACAAAAACTGGCATGAGTTTTTCTGTTCAGAACAAAAGAATGATTTTCACTTTAACGTAGACACCCAAGATGGCTACTTCCCACCTTCTGTGTCTGAAGTGGCGAAAGGGCACAAAGTGAAAGACATCAAAGAGTACTTTCATGTTTACCCTTGGGGTCAGATCCCAGAGCAGCTTAAAGCTGAAATCTTAGAGTACTACGAGCGTGCCAATGCATTTGCTCAAGAGCTATTAGGTTGGGTTGAAGCGTACGCACCTAAGGACGTTCAAGAGAAGTTCTCTATCGCGTTGTCAGAAATGATCAATAACAGTGACAAAACATTACTACGCGTGCTTCACTATCCACCGATGACAGGCGAAGAAGAGCCAGGCGCTATTCGTGCTGCTGCGCATGAAGACATTAACCTGTTAACGGTTTTGCCTGCTGCTAATGAGCCTGGACTGCAAGTAAAGAGTAAAGAGGGTGATTGGATCGATGTACCATGTGACTTCGGAAACTTAATCATCAATATTGGTGATATGCTTCAAGAAGCGTCAGGTGGTTATTTCCCTTCAACGACTCACCGTGTAATCAACCCTACGGGTGGCCGTCAAGAAAAGTCACGTATTTCATTACCGTTGTTCCTGCATCCAAAGCCGGAAGTGGTGTTATCTGAACGCTACACTGCACATAGCTACCTTATGGAACGTTTACGTGAGCTAGGGGTTATTTAACCTTTACGTGATCTCCTTACAAAGGCCGATGGTGAATGACTATCGGCCTTTTTGCATTTATGCTACAAAGTGGAAATTATGTTTTTTGTGCCGTGAATGGGGCCCTAAACTCGTGTCAGAGAGGATGAATGGAAGGACAACGTACTGTCAATAGTATTGAGCCTCATGCAATAGAAAATCCGCTGCTTTGGCCAATGTTAGAAATTCTGAGAAAACAGCCCTCTAATTGGAAAGTGCACACCTTGGCAAGCTCGTTGGGTGAACAAGGTTATATTTCAAAGCTGGACGACTCTCCCGATAAGGATTTATTCAAAAGAAATTTCCTGATCATGAATGCATTATATCAACTGCAAGACACTCTGTATCCGGATAGCTGGCTTCAAGTCGAAGCCATGGATATTCAGCTCATGTCTTCGATGGAAGCTTTGAGGCATAAGATCGATATTCATGATCCTTTGCGTGAGTATTACTTAGATTGGCGCAATTACGAAGCGGACGAAGATGAAGTGCGTCGACTGTTGAATGAATTTTGGACAACTTATCAAAAGTTCATCGGTGGTTCGTCAGTAGCCAGCGTAGATAAGACAAAGGCACTGTCACTATTTGAACTTAACACTGACGCTACGCCTGCGGAAATTAGAAAACAATGGCGAAAACTCGCGCTTCGTTGGCATCCTGATCGAGAAAATGGCGATGCAGAAAGATTTAGAGTTCTTTGTGAAGCGTGGAATGTACTGAGAAACGAATGATTCGCTAAGAATAAAGATAAAGGAAGGCAGCTAACTATAGCTGCCTTTTGATTGAACTGTCTCTGTCAGCGTATCAAAACTAGCATGATGACTTAAACTGAGATTTTCGCATGCGGTTGAGGGCAGCCATAACGTCTAGTGTGCGTGGTTTGGCTAAGTCGCCTTGCTTAGGAAGAGCGGCATGCCACTCACCAGACAGCATTTCTTCAATCTCCTTCGCCGGATGATTACACCAACCTGGAAGTTGAGCAATTTGGAACCATAACCAGCCAATTGTGTTGACTTCATCGGCTGACTCTATCTGTTCCAAAGCGCTAAGATCAGTAAACTCTTTACCAAATCGAAGTGACTCTTTGCCTTTCGCATTCACACGGAACTTGCCGTCAGTAAGAATATTCATCAACGCAACGCGGTTCAGTGCTCGAGGTGGGAAGGTCTGTAAACGTTCTTCTGACTCGTTATGGCGTTGAGTAGGGTGCTGAGCGATAACTTCTTTCGCTTTTTCAGTCACATCAACGGCTTGGTAGTCGTGCATTTGAATGACGGTATCGGCAACGTCTAAGTAGTCGCCCGACCCACCCATAACGATAATGGTAGAGATATCAAGATCATCTCGTAATTGACCAATGCGGTCGACGAGAGGAGTAATTGGCTCATCACCTTTTGCCACCAATGCCTGCATACGCTCATCTCTAATCATGAAGTTGGTAGCAGAAGTATCTTCATCAATCAATAATGTGCTTGCACCCGCTTCAATAGACTCTTGAAGCCAAGCGGCTTGCGACGTTGAGCCTGATGCGTCTTGAGTAGAAAAGTCCGCCGTATCTTTACCCATCGGTAAATGGTTGATGTAGTTTGACAGGTTCAAGTGGTGTACGCATCGGCCATCTTCGGCACGAATCTTCATAGCCTTGTTATCGGCAACAATGTATTCGCGACCATCTCCTGGAATATGATCGTAAATTGAACGCTCTATTGCATTTAATAAGGTAGATTTACCGTGGAAGCCACCACCTACAATCAGTGTGATACCTTTTGGAATTCCTAATCCTGTGACATGGCCCTTGTTTGGCGCATGTAAAGTGACTTGTAGAGATTCAGGGGCTTTAAACTCAACGGCTTCTTTCATTGGAAGGTCGCAATTACCTGCAATTCGAGGAAGAATACTGCCGTTTGCGACAAACGCGACTAAGTTATTGGCCTCTAACTGTTCTCGTAGGGCATCTTGGTCTTCAACAACTTGGCAGTGCTTAATTAAAGCGGCTTTGTCGAGTTCACGCTCTAAAGTTGCTCGACGGATAAACTTAGGCAGGTGGAAAGTCAGTATGTTGTTGGCTTTTTTCCCCAATACTGAACGACCTTCGGCTGGTAAGTTAACTCGAAAACGCAGTTCAATACCTTCTTCAGTAAACAACACCGCGGTGCTATCCAGTACAGTTTGGCCTGTCAGTGAAATTGATACTGAGTTTTCTTGTTTAGCAAACTGTTCAAAACTACGCGCAATAAAATCACGTGCAGCTCTTTGAAATGCAGGAGACTCGTCTCTTAGCCACTCAAGACCAGTCAAAGACCATGCGCGAGTCGCACGAAAACGTGACGCCGATGCATAAGGGTCACCCTGTACATGATCGATAAACAAAGTGAAATCAGTGAAGTCGTATTGACCTTTGATTTGCTGATAAGCTCGGTAGTTCTGCTTTTCAATTTTCTTAAGCGTGGCAGTCAACTGATCCATGAAGATATTGGCCTTTTAATAGAAGCGGGCGGCGATTATAGAAACCACCGCCCTCATAGTAAAGAGAATGCTTAGGAAGAGTAGGCGTATTGCCCGCCAGAAAGGCGCTGATTAAACAAACTTTGCTCAAATTCATTACAAGGCATAGGTTTACCATAAAGAAAACCTTGTCCGATATCACAACCCTCACCAATAAGAAACTGCTCTTGTTGGTGGGATTCAATGCCCTCGATCACTACTTGGAGTTCCAGTTTTTTTGCAATGTGTATGATTGAACAAATGATCTCGCGATCATCATCTGACTTTTCCATTTGCTGGACGAAGCTTTTATCAATTTTGATGGCATCAAACGGATATTTCTTTAAATAGCTGAACGAGGCATATCCTGTACCAAAATCATCAAGTGACAATGTCACACCTAGTTTGTGCAACTTATTTAACGTTGTGCGTGCTACTATTTCATCGGCAATTAGAGCGCTCTCGGTTACTTCGAGTTCGAGAAAGTGTGCTGGCAAATGGAAAGTGTCGAGTAGGTGTTGCACTTGTTCTGCAAAATTTACGTTTTGTAATTGAATGGGAGAAACGTTGACGGCAATTTTGAAGTTATCGATTAACTCAGACCATTGTTTCGCTTTGTCTATCGCGGTACGCAGAACAAAAGAGCCAACTTCAAAGATAAGCCCGTTTTGTTCGGCCATATGTATCAATGCTTCGTTGGAAACGTCGCCAAGTATTGGATGTCTCCAGCGAAGCAAGGCTTCTGCGCCAATCCATTTACGTGTTTTGGAGTCTACTTGAGGTTGAAAGTACAACACTAAATCGTCGTTACGCACTGCTTGTAAAAGGTAACTTTCCAGTTCATTGTGACTATTGAGATCCGCCGAATGATTTTCTCTAAAATAACTAAAAGGTTCGCCGGATTCTTTACATAGAAGCATCGCGTAACATGCATGTTGAAGGATACGCTTAGCATTGCTGCAATCTTTGTAAGCTTGAACTATACCGATATACGTGTGCAAATGTATTTCTGTTTTGTTGAAGACAAATCCATCTACGCTAATTTTAGTGATATCATCTAATAGTTGATTTAACCGAGCTTCAATATCCTCTCCCCAAATCAATAAAACCATGTCATTCGAACTTGGTCTACCAGTGATAAATCCGCTAGCACCGTGTCTGTTTAATCTGGAGTGAAATTCTTTTAAAATGTTGTCAAAGACCTCGAACCCGTGCCTGGTCTGAATACTGCGAGCGTTACTAAAACCAATGTTGATGACCACAAGCGATTGCTGATCACTATCAAGGGACTGTAAGGTGTATTGGACAATGTTCTCAAGTGCAGAGCGATTTAGAAACCCAGTTCCCTGATCATGTGTTTTTTGGTAGCTCACTTGTTTTTCCGCGGCTTTACGGCGATCAATTTCTTGTGTTAAGGAGTAACTTAACTGGGCTAAATCCGTGGTACGATTTTCAATTCGACTCTTTAGCTCGGTGTTAAGTCGCTGAAGTTTATGTTGTTGGTACACAACTGAAAGCTGTGCTTCGATTGAATCTTTGAAAGTTTCAAGCAACTGACGGTAACTATCGTTGTACTCGTTTCTCTCAGAGTCAAGCATACAGATTGTTCCAAATGTCTCCCCATTTGGCCAGAATAGCGGTAAGCCGCAATAAGAAATCATGCCTAGTTTGATGTCTGGGTTATTTTGCCATTCTTCATCTTCAAGCGCATTGGGGATTACAAGCTCGCCTTTCTGTTCTATAACTTGCTCGCAATACAAACCGTTACCAAGCTGCTCTGCATCGCCAGTACGATAAGGATTACCTAGAGTTTCGCTAGATGTATTTACTTCTATGCGATCCGGATGGATACGCATAATTAATGTGGTGGGTACGTGTGTTATTTGAGCCAGTAAGTTGACGATTTCTTGCCAACTTCTTCGCATAGACTCAGGGATTTCGTAGTCTAATGTTTGCAATCTCCCCATATAGGTCATCCTTTACGTGGTTTCACTTCCTGTGAATTAAAAATGCAGACTGCTCTATTTTGTTCTCGCTTTTTAATTAAGTATAGGGTGGCTAGGGCTCGAAACAAAAAAAAGTCCTGAAAAGTGTTCAGGACTAGGAATAGTTGTCACATATCTCATCCTTGAAACAGATAACAAGCATCAAGGCTTAAGCGACATTAACGATTCAATAGAAATGTCTTGCGAATAGTCGACATCCTCAAAGTTAAAGCCATTGAGCTTCATAAACTCATCTTTAAAACCTTGGTAATCACCAATCTCTTTAAAGTTATCAGCATTCATTTGTTCTAAAAGAGCGTGGACTTCTTGTTGAACTTGCGGTTCAAGTTCCAAGTCATCTATTCGAATCAAGCGTTCACCGTCAACTGGCACTTTCTCTTGATCGTATAACTTCGTAGTAAACAGCCGCTGCATTTGTTCAATACAGCGTTCGTGAGTACCTTTTTCCTTCATCACTCGATAAAGCGCTAACAGGTAGGGACTTAGCGCAGGGATGAATACACTGGCTTTCGTCACCAACGCCTTACACACGGTTGCGTAAGAACCGCCGTCAAAGTTGGCGAGTTTGAGGTTTAATGAATGACTGGTTTGGTGTAAATCGATTTTCGCTCGACCTAACGTACCATCGAGATAAATTGGGTGCGTAATGTCAGGGCCCATGTAAGAAAAGGCGATGGTTTTGCAGCCGTTTGCAATAGAGTCGTTATTGATGAGTGTGTCAATCCAGCTTTCCCAGTCTTCGCCGCCCATTACTTTAATGGTGGCGTTGGCTTCTTCTTCTGTTGCTGGCGTTAAGGTGGTTTCTATCCACTTATCGTTCTCCAGCATGATAGAAGCGCCAGTGACAGGCTCACCAATCGGTTTAATGACACTGCGCCAAAACTCATCAGATTTAGGTTTAGGTCGAACACCGGTTGCCAAGCTATAGATGACTAAGTCAACTTCACCCTCAAAGTACGTTTCAATGGCTTCAATCACTTGATTGCGCACCGAACCAGAGAATGCATCACCAACAATATTTATTGCGGTATGCCCGGCTTGATTTGCTTCTTGCTTAAAAAAGACGTTGTTATACCAACCCGCACTCCCAACCCCTTTCTCTGAAGGGCCACGCTCAAATGAGACGCCAATGGTATCGGCGTTAGCGCCACCGAACGTTAGGGCGATTCGGGCCGCTAGGCCGAAACCAGAGGAGGCACCAATAATCAAAACCCGTTTTGGGCCTTTTTTGATCTGTGGGGCGCGTTTTACGTATTCAATTTGCTGTTTAATAGATGCATGACACCCTTTGGGGTGCGCAGAGCGAGCAACAACACCTTGAATTAACGGTTCTATTCGCATGTTGTTATCTATCCTCGATGAGTGGAATTGAAAATAGATTAACGTAAAGTTACGTAAAACTTATTGAGCTAGACCATTAAAATTAGAGATGTTTAATTAATTCTTGAGCAACGAAACCTGCGATCCAAGGTTGTGCATCTGGTTTTGGGTGAAGGCCATCATCCATCATCCATTCTGGTTTGGTGACAACATGCTCTAAGAAGAATGGCATCAAGGCAACTTGTTGATGCTGTGCAAGCTTAGGGTAGATATCGTAAAACATATCGCTATAGCGCTTACCATAATTAGGTGGAACCCGAATTTGCATCATGACAACGTCCGCACCAGAATCTTTTATCATGGTAATCATTTTTGAAAGATTCGACGTAATAAGTTTAGGAGGGAAACCTCTTAGGCCATCGTTGGCACCTAACTCAATAAGTACCATGTCAGGGCTATGCTGAGTTAGCAACTGAGGTAACCGTGCTAAGCCATTGCCAGTGGTATCGCCAGAAATACTGGCATTAATAACTGTTACATCTTGACCATGTTCTGACAACGCATCAGGGAGTAAGCTAGGCCAACTCTCTTCGATCGGCATCTGATAGCCTGCACTCAAGCTATCACCCAAAACAAGTAGCTTTTCGCTCGCATGTGCAGTAGCGGAAAAACAAAAAAATAGAACTAAGGAAAGTATACGAATCATGCAAACACCTGTACTTAATGCACCTATTGTTCAAGCCAATTTGGTTTCTAAACAAGTCTCTACTAATCAAGAACAATTAACAATCCTCAAAGACGTAAATGTTGACATCCGAAAAGGAGAAAAAATCGCCATCGTCGGAACTTCCGGTGCAGGTAAGTCAACATTGATGACGTTGCTAGCTGGTCTTGATACTCCGACATCAGGCGAAATTACTTTATTAGGTCATGAATTATCAAAACTGGATGATGAAGCACGTGCGAAAGTTCGGGCTGACTCTTTAGGTTTCGTTTTCCAAAGTTTCTTGTTAATCCCGAGTTTGAGTGCATTACGTAATGTCACGCTTCCTTGTCTTTTACGTGGTGAAGCCGAAGATGAAGCAAGAGCAGCGGAATTATTAGCTTCTGTTGGATTGGAAAAACGTGTCGACCATCTACCAAGCCAGTTATCTGGTGGTGAACAACAGCGAGTTGCACTAGCGCGCGCATTTATGACACAACCTGAACTGTTGTTCGCAGACGAACCTACCGGTAATCTTGACCATCAAACCGCAGACAAAGTGATTGAGCTGCTATTCGATCTTAATGAACAGCACGGGACAACTCTGATTTTAGTAACACACGATGGTCATCTAGCAAGCCGATGTGACCGTATTTATCGTATGGAGGCGGGTGAGCTTAAGGAGGAGATGTAATGTCTGCAGTATCATCAAGTGAAGCAACATCCACAGAGCAAAACAGTACAACACAGCACTCGTCGAATAAAAGCTTGATACGCTGGAGTTTCGGCGAAATAAGGCAGGGGAATCTTTGGCCTATTAGCGTTGCTCTTATTCTCGTGATTGCGAGTATCTTTGCGCTTTCTGCATTAGCAGAACGAATGGAGCAGGTGATCGTCAAGCAGGGGAAGGACGCATTAACGGCAGATGCGGTGTTTGTGTCTGCTAATCCCATTCCGGACACGTTGTTAGCCTCGACTGAAAGCCTTGAACGTTCGACGATGACACGCTTTGCCACTATGGCATTTAGCGATAATGGTATGCAGCTTATTTCTGTAAGGGCGGTGGATGATAATTACCCTTTAATGGGAGAGCTCGTTCTTGAAAATAATCCAGCCGGTCGCGTTAAAGAGAACCAACTCTGGCTTGATGAGCGGATTATGACTCAACTAAGCGTAAAGTCAGGTGACAGTGTCACGATAGGCGATGCCGAGTTTACTGTATCAGGCGCAGTATTGATGGAACCAGGCTTGAGCTTTAATCCATTTCAGCAAATGCCTTCTGCATACATTCATCAAAGTGACGTAGATAAAACAGGAGCAATTCAAGTTGGGAGTCGAGTTCAATACCGTCTATTTTTACAAGCCGATGATAAAACACTAAAGAGCTTACAAGATGATACGCAGCTTTCTCCGAGCGATCGCTGGCGCACGCAAGATACTGCCAGTCGTAGTAATGAGGTTTTTGAACGCACGACGCAGTATCTGTCGTTGACAGTAGCAATTGTCATCATTATGGCGGCGACAACATTGGTTCTTACTTGTCAAAATTACGTGAACAGCCGGACACAAACTATCGCGATGTTGAAAAGTCTTGGTGCGAGCCGCCGATGGATTGAAAAGTGGTTATTTATTCAAGTCACAATCCTTCTCATTAGTGCCAGTGTCGTCGGTCTATTGTTAGGGAGCGGGCTGGAATATTTATTACGCATTCCACTCAAAGACTTATTACCCGAGCCACTCCCTAGTTACGGCGTCACACCATTTTTGGTGGCATTTATCTCAGCAGTCTTGATTACGGTGCCTGCTCTCGGTATACCATTGTTAGGCTTGATTAAAACTCCCGCGTTAGAAGTGCTACAGCAGGGTAAAGCGCAACGTTCTTGGAAGCGAATGTTACTTGTTCTAGTTCCCGTTGTTCCACTGCTTTTACTGTATGCAGATAACACCTTAGTTTGGATCGTGCTCACTGGTATAGCGGTACAGTTTGTGGTACTCGCAGCAGTTAGCGTCACACTCACAAAGCTGTTTGCACGTGTGTCAACCCATCCTGCAATGAAGCTTGCGTTGAGTCGTATCAACCGGACGCCAGTAACCAGCGGCCTACAGTTTGGTGCTTTGGCATTATCTTTGATGTTGCTGTCTATCATTTGGCTTGTGCGCAGCGATATTCTCGCGGATTGGGAGAGAACCTTACCTGCAGACGCGCCAAATGTGTTCGCTTTGAACATTGGTGATTATGAGCTCGATAACTACCTAGAAACCCTAGATAAAAATGGAGTTACGCGGTCACAAGCTTATCCAATAATTCGTGGACGACTAACAGAGATTAACGGTCAAAACGTCAAAGAGATTGATTACGAAGGAGAAGGTTCTGACGCGATACGTCGAGAGCTAAACCTGACATGGGGAGATACCCTACCAGAATATAATGATGTGCTTTCGGGTGAATGGACAAACAAAGGGAGTGTATCTGTAGAAGCGGATGTAGCAAATGACTTAGGCATAAAACTCGGTGATACGCTGCGCTTTGTAATAAACAGCCAGAATTACGATGCAGTAGTAGATACCATCCGTTATGTCGAATGGCGTGACATGAAGCCTAACTTTTATTTTATTTTCTCATCTGACGTGATGGCTAATTTACCTGGTTCTTACCTCATCAGTTATAGGATTGAAGAAGGAAATGAAGCGTTGTTGACGTCAATGTCACGTGCTCACCCAACGGTCTCTGTTTTAGATATCCGAACTATGGGCGAGAAAATTCAGGCTTTGATTCAGCAAATCGTATCAGCAATCACCATCCTTGCTCTTTTAGGCGTTGTTGCTGGTCTGCTGCTCATCTTTACGCTACTGAGGTTAAGCTTGTCCCAACGCCAACAAGAGATTCGTTTGTATCGCACATTAGGTTCAAGTAAGAAACGGATCAACACAACCCTGTGGGCCGAGTACGGAATTATGGCGTTGATTGCTAGTGGTGTTGCGGTATTTGCTGCGGAAGTTTGTGTGGCCGCAGTCATGACATATGGATTCGATCTCAATGCACAAATTCACCCCGAATTGTGGATAGCTTTACCGCTTGTAACATTTGTTACGTTGGCACTTGTAGTGATGAGTTTGTTGAAAAGATTGTTAACGCCAGTAAACACTTAATCGCAGAGAGTGTTATCAAGTTTGGAACACTCCATGACACTTTTATTTTAGTTATCCACAAAAACAGTGGATAACTTTTGGGATAACTAAATGGGGTAAAAAGTGGGGTGTTTCTGCAGGCTTTGCGCCATGGGTCTTACAGTGAAATTCTTATTCACATAGACACAAAAAAGTGTCTTCTTAACCATGTCGTCAAGTACTTTTTCGCAAATTTTTTCTACTTTAATGCACTTTACAGGCGCTGTTGGATATTTCGCAAACCCATGAACTTTTTGTGATTTTAATCAAGTTCAAACACGAGTAGAATCCACCGTTAGTAAAGAATTTTCCTTATAAAATTTTTAGTGAAGCAATGAAGTCTGAGTTTCCAAGTTATAAAGATAAGCATATCGCTGTTGTTGGTGGCGGTGTAGCAGGTGCAACAGCAGCAATTCATTTTGCGGAGCTGGGTTTTAAAGTTTCCGTAATAGAGAAGGGCGTATCACTAGTAAATGGTCCACCCATTTGTCATTTGCATGCTGGTGGTAATTTATATCGAGAGATTTCCGAGCAACAATGCTTAGACTTGTTAGCACAATCTATTGATACTGTTCGCCTGTATCCGCTTTCACTGAATATTCGTCCGACAATCATCGCGGTTCCTCATTCCGATGGTGGAGACCCATCCACACTAATTCCGCGATTAGAGGTTGTGAAAAGTGCTTATCAGACGCTCGTTGATAAAGATGAGAGTAATAAAGTGCTCGGCGAACCAAGCGAATACTACAAACTGTATTCAAAAGCGGAGCTAGAAGCTCTCGCGCAACGTACTCAACCAAGTCATCCTACAAACTTCGATGAGTGGTGTATTCCTTTTGCTCAACATGCTGATCTTGAAGCGCTAAAGTATCCTGTTGTCGCAGTTCAAGAATATGGTTGGAGTGTTTTTCGCCTCGCCGCAATTGCCAACTTAACACTAGATACGCTTCCTAATGCTTCAGTCTTCACACAAGCAACGTTCAAGCAAGCCGATTGGATGGGGGAACACTGGCAACTTGGCTATGAACGTGAAGGTATCGATTACCTTATGACATGCGACTACTTGGTTAACGCGTGTGGCTTTGAAACAGGCTCAATTGACAACACAGTTGGTGCCAAGCGAGACAGGTTGGTGGAGTTTAAAGCCGCTTACGTTACGAGGTGGGCAGACTGTCAACAACAATGGCCAGAAGTTATTTTTCATGGCCCGCGTGGAACCGATAAAGGAATGGCTCAATTGACGCCTTATGGCGATGGTTACTTTCAACTTCATGGTATGACAAAAGGAATCACGCTGTTTGAAGATGGTTTAGTGGAGAGCACGAACTCATCTGCTCAACCTGAACTGCCTATGCCTTTACTCTCGAAGATCCGTAACGGCTGGAGAGAAGAAGTGTTAGAAGAGCGAACGAACAACGCCATCAAACACATGGCACAGTTCATTCCCGACTATCACTCTGCTGTAAAAGGAGGAAAAGCATTATTTGGCGCTCAGCAAATTCCCGGCACAGATCCAGTACTCAGAGCGGCAGATGTGACTTTTGAAGATAACCACTACGCGAGAATAGAGGTGGTAAAAGGGTCATCGACACTACTCGCAGCGCAAAAAATGCTTCAATTCTGGTTTGACATCGATCCTAACCAAAATGTGGAAACACAGCATCCGGTCGCTGTAAAGTGGTCTGAACAAGAGGTCGAGCAGTACGCGATTAAACTCACTCAAGAGCGAGGCTATCCACAAGCTTTAGCAGTGCGTTATGGTATGCCTGCATAATCGGCTGTGTTTGGGCTCAGTGGTTGTATTAATACCCAAAAAACTGAGCCCATTGGCACCATACTTCTTGCAAGCCTATTCTATCTCCTTTCACAAAATTGACTTTTTGTCCGGGTTTCGCCTGTGCCAGTCTAGGTAAGTCAATACGAGCTACGCAGCCAAATTTAGGATACCCGCCAATAGTCTGGTGATCGTTGAGCAGCACAATAGGGTTACCATCGCTAGGTATTTGAATTGAACCTAACGCAATTCCCTCTGATAGGACGCCTTCGTAAGGTGGACGAATGTTATTGCCCTCAAGACGGTAGCCCATGCGATTCGAATTGGGGGAGATGATGAATGCTTTGTTGTAAAATGCTTGGCGAGTGTCTTCATCAAAGTCCTCGTTCTGATAGCCTTCAATCACTCTCAACTTAATGGGTAAGTTGTAATCTGGCTTAAAGCGAAACGTCATTTGCCTTGGTTTACGTTTAGGTAAGTTATGAGGGACAAAGGGAAGAATATCGCCAGCTTTCAAAGCGCCACCATTTGAATCATAACCACCTAGAGATTCTCGCAAGACGGTCGATGCGCTTCCTAAGTGCTGAGCAACATTGAACCCACCTTTAACCGCTAGGTAGGAGCGAAGTCCATTCCTTGCGACTCCGAACTGAAGCTTCTGTCCTTTTTTCAACGTAAAGTCAGACCAATTTGAAATAGGTTCACCATCTATTTTTGCATTTAAATCACCGCCACATATAGCAAGGTGGCAGTTATGCAATGCAATAAAACAAGCGTTACCCAGAGTAATTTCAATTGCAACGCAATTGACTACGTTACCAAGCAAATGGTTGGCCCAACTGTAAGCATAGTCGTCGACCGGGCCACCTTGAGTCACACCGACATGCGCTAAGCCAAAACGACCAAAGTCTTGAACTAAAGAGAGCGGTCCTGGCTTTTCCACCAGTAATCCACCGTAACTCATAGTACGCCTCCTAAATCGATAAACTCTTGTTTTGAAATAGCATTAAAGGTGACCTTGTCACCCACTTCAAACGGTATAAAAGGAGGAGAGTCGGAGAAGAGCGCAAGCGGGCTTTTACCAATAATGTTCCATCCGCCAGGACTATCTGATGGATAGACGGCCGTTTTAGAGTCTGCGATTCCTACACTTCCGGCCGGCACTTGAGTTCTTGGTGTGGCAAGCCTTGCCATGTGCAATTGAGTATCAACGTCAGAGAGAAATGCAAAGCCTGGAGCAAAGCCAATTGCAGAAACCGCGTACTCGGTTTTCGTATGCAGGGTAATAAGATCGTCTAATGACAGACCTCGCTTTTGAAAACGAGATAGATCTAACGCGGTTTCTTCAGAGTAATATACAGGGATAGTAATGTGATTCGGCTGGGAAAGCTTAAGTGATTGAGTATCAAACTGGCTCACGATTTGTTGCAGCTCATTGACTAAGTTCTTTTCGTTGATTCGAAAAGGTAAGTAATCAATGAGAATAGTTTGATAGGAGGGGACAACGTTCATAACAATTGAAGCGAAAGTTTCTCTTATGCTGCGAGCAAGCTCTCCGACTGCATTTTCAGAAATACTCTCATCAAACTTAATGAAAATACTGCACTCGGAGATCAAAGAGATATTAAATTTCTCTTTATGCATTAATTTCCTCCAGCGTATAGGCTTTGGCGGATCTTTTGGATCAGCGCGATCGACTCTTCATTGTCACCATGAACACAAATTGTGTCGGCTTCCAATAATATGTAACCGCCTGAAGCGGTTTTGACACGCCCAGAGTCAGCTAAGGTCCGGACTTGCTCAAGTATCGCGTGCTCGCTTTTTAACACGGCATTGGGCTGTGTTCTAGGAGTCAGTAAGCCGTCATCTTGGTATAAACGATCTGCAAATGCTTCAAATAGCAAGGGAACATCATAATCGTCTGCGATTTCTAAGTATTTTTCGTTTTCCTGTGAAGCTAGGATCATTAACGGTACTTTGAACAGTGCTGCCGCCTTTACTACCGCTCTAAATATCGCATCACTTTTCATCATGTCGTTGTATAGAGCGCCATGAGGTTTTATGTAACTGATGTCTGTGTATTGCGCCCGGCATAATGCTTGTAAAGCACCAACCTGATATATAACCATGTTCGTAATTTCATCACCCGTCATGCTTATGCTTCGTCTGCCAAAGCCTTGTAGGTCGGCGTAACCTGGATGTGCGCCAATATCAACATCGTTGTCATTCGCTAGGGTGATAGTGTCGTGCATGACATTAGGGTCGGAGGCATGAAAACCACACGCGATGTTCGCCATATCAACATGGGGCATCACGTCTTCATCTGCGCCCATACTCCAAGAGCCAAAGCTCTCGCCCATATCACAGTTCAATGTAAGTTGCTGTTTATTCAATGTCATACGTTTTATTTCTACACAAGCAATGGGTTTACGATGCAGGAAAATGCATCTAGGTTCAGTGACTCACTTCATTCTTCTATCATGAAAACGAAGCTTTTTGAGCAGATAGCTGACGAAAAAGATCACGTTAGTCCATAAAGATGTTGCCGTTATTTGAGTTGATCCGAATTTTAAGGTATTTCGTTTCTTTTCCATCCAATTTTTGAGAATTTAAGGTTATTTTGCATTAGCATCGTGTTAATCTTGTCGCCCTTCATGGGTGATAGATTGCATAATGGTTCTTCTGTCATTTTTGTGGTTGTCTGCGACAGGAATATATATGTCATTACGAGCGAAGCTTATTTGGCCTCTTCTGGTCTTTTTAACGGCTATCTTTGTTATCTCAAAAGGTTACACCTCGTATACTGTATACCAATCGTCTAAGCATGAACTGGTCGAGCAGACAAGAAAGCTGATTAACAATGTTTCTTTCTCAATTAAAGATGCGCTGACAACAAAGGACAAGCAAAAAGCTCAAACTATTCTCGCCAACTTTTTAAACCAGCCAAATGTAACGCGGGTCAAACTTTATGACCAAGATGACCAACCATTCGCTGTTATGGAGATAAGTGGGGCACTAGCACCCGTTCCAAGTCAAACCGAAAGAAGTAGGTTGCACGCTCTAGGCTATGCCTTATCAACCAAATTTCTTTATGTTCTAGAGCCGATTATCCATGATGGTTATGTCATTGGTAGCATGAGAGTTACGCTTTCTCATCGCCCAATTGTAGAAGCCATACAATCTTTACTTCAAGATGGCGCTTTACTTCTTCTGTTTCTGATCGCTGGTGGCACTGTTTTTTACATAAGTATCGAGAGGCTTGTTCTCAAGCCCGTTATGGAGCTTAGCCGCGTAATAGAGAATGTGACACACGGACGAAGCACGGAAAATCAAGCACGCTATTACGCCAAGGATGAAATTGGAGACCTCGCGCGCTCTTTCAATCAAATGATGAATAGGTTAACAGTACGTGAGAAGCAGCGGCAACATTCGCTAGACACACTAGAACAAAAGCGCGCATTTTCAGAAGAGGTTATCGAATCTGTTCAGCATGCATTAGTTATTACCGACAATTCCGGACGTGTTATTCATTGTAATACGGCGACCCAGCAAATATTTCAAAAAAAATTAGATGAACTTAAATATGCCAATATTCGTGATCTAATTAAAACCAAAACACCGAATGAGCTGAGTCAGATCCTGAGTCGAGGCCTAGAGTGCGATGATATTCACCTCAAAAATGCAGATAACGAACAGCAGTTGAGCCTAACCAGTCGTCGCCTCTCGACACATGAATACTTACTGTTTTCGATTCAAGATATCACCGAAATTGAAGAAGCCATAAACCGGCAACGTGTTGCGGGGCGTGTTTTTGAAAGCAGCCAAGATGGTCTCATTGTTCTTAATCATCGCGGTGTCATTACGATGGCAAACCCTGCCGTCACTAAGTTAGTCGGCTTAGAGGTGGATCAGCTTATTGGGAAATCATTCATCCAAACGCTAAAGTGGCGCAAGTTACAGGAAATGATGCCTAGTATCATCGAGTCGATAGAAAATTATGGCGTTTGGCAAGGTGAAGTTATCGAGAAGAACCATATTGGTCAGTTTGTACCGATGTTTGCTCGAGTCAATCGTATCGTTAAGTGTGAAGACTATGGTTTCTATGATCTGGTTATTGTTCTTACCGACCTTTCCGGCGCAAAAGAGATGGAACGATTGGAGCATTTAGCTCATCACGATGCTTTAACGGGGTTAGCCAATCGATCTAAGTTCCATTTAGAGTTGGAACAACTAGTACAACGCTCTGGATACTTGCGTGACGAATTTGCAGTTTTGTACCTCGATCTGGATGGATTTAAAGAAGTTAACGATACCTACGGTCATGATGCAGGTGATGAAGTTTTGAAAAAAGTTTCCGAGCGTCTAACATCTGCGACGAGACATAGTGATTTAATCGCAAGACTTTCTGGTGATGAATTTGTCATGTTGGTAAATCCCGCCAATCAAAAAGTGGTCACCCGAATAGCAGAACAGTTGCTCGAGAGCATATGTGCTCCAATTGAGTACAAAGGTCACTTACTCAAAGTTGGCGTTAGTATCGGCGTAAAATTAGTCGGCGTAAATGAGCGCGATGCTACTCGAGTTTTAAAAAGTGCGGATACGGCAATGTATCAAGCAAAAAAAGCCGGAAAAGGCCAAGCAATATTAATGGGATGCGAATTACAAGAGACAGTTTAAATCGTAACGTCAAAGCTTTAAACTAACCCAATTCGCGTCAGAAGGAATAATAAAATGAAAGTACTCGTTACGGGTGGTATGGGCTATATCGGTAGTCATACGTGTATTCAAATGATCGAAGTTGGCATGACGCCAGTGATTCTAGACAACCTGTACAACAGTAAATCTACGGTATTAGATCGAATTGAAAAGGTATGTGGTGTAAAGCCAACCTTCATTAAAGCCGATATCAGAGATAAATTGGCGATGGTAGAAGCACTAAAGTCGCACAATATTGAAGCTGTTATCCATTTTGCAGGTTTAAAGGCCGTCGGTGAGTCTGTAGCAAAACCTTTAGAGTATTACGACAACAACGTTAATGGCACTTTAGTATTGGTTGATGCAATGCGTGAAGCCGGAGTTAAATCGTTGGTATTTAGTTCATCAGCGACTGTATATGGTGATCCTGCATCTGTACCCATCACAGAGGACTTTCCAACTAGCGCAACTAATCCATATGGGCGCAGCAAATTAATGGTAGAAGAGTGTTTAACCGACTTCCAAAATGCGAACCCTGACTGGAGCATTACACTTCTTCGTTACTTTAACCCGGTAGGTTCACATCCAACAGGCGAGCTAGGTGAAGATCCTCAAGGTATTCCAAACAACTTAATGCCGTTTGTTTCTCAAGTTGCGGTAGGGCGCAGAGAGTTCCTTTCTGTGTTTGGTAGTGATTATCCGACCAAAGATGGCACAGGCGTACGTGATTATATTCATGTAATGGACTTATCTGATGGTCACGTTGCTGCATTAGAAAAAGTAGGTAGCAAAGCTGGCCTTCATATCTATAACCTCGGTACTGGTAACGGCTACAGTGTACTGGACATGGTGAAAGCATTTGAAGCCGCAAGTGGTAAAGGTGTCCCATACCAACTTGTTGAGCGTCGTCCAGGTGATATTGCAGAGTGTTGGGCGGATCCATCAAAAGCGATGAATGAGTTAGGTTGGAAAGCAACTCGCACTCTAGAAGAAATGACTGGCGATACATGGCGCTGGCAGTCTACTAACCCTCAAGGTTATCCAGATGCCTAATCTTTAATTTACATAATAGTAACAAAAAGGCGCGTGATTGCGTCTTTTTTGATCCAAATCGGAAAAAATCGTAAATTACTGGTTAAAAGGTAGCAAGTATATATAGAGCTGTTAAACTATGCCCGACTCTTAATTTGGGTTATAAATTTTCTCATAGCTATTGGGGTAGTTCATGGAACTCGGTCTGATCATCACTTTCATCATTGCAGCTGCAGTAATGGTGAAAAAAGAGATGGCAAAACAGTAAACTTTCATTTTTCATACTTTTCTTTACATTTTTGAAATGAAAGCCATAAAAAAAGCCAGCATTACGCTGGCTTTTGTGTTTTTAAGGTTTAGAACTCGTATTTAACACTAATGTTATAATTACGCTCAGCTTGCGTTTTGTCTCGACTTAACTCAGTCTTACCGCGAACATCGTTCCAAAGATGGTATTCTTCATTCGTTAGATTCATAACACCAGCACGAATGGTTATATCTTTCATTGGTTTGTAGTACGCCGTTAAGTCAACGACTGTCGCAGACGGCAAAGCAACTTGGTCTTTGATTCCGCCTTTATCACCATCAGAGTTGATATCACTGTTCGATTTCTTAGCCGTGTAGTTTACTTTTAGGCTTGTCCCCCAAAGTGCATTTGGTGAATCGTAATTTACAGCAGCTACGGCATTCCATGGGTTTACACTGTTCAAAGGATTACCATCACCATCTTCACCTTCTGTGTATGCTGCAACAAAGCGAGTTGTCACGCCTGATGGAAGACCAGCAATGGCATGCCAATCAAGACGGTTAGAGAGCTCAACCCCTTTAATGTTTGCTTCACTAATATTGATATTTGTGAATTCAGTTAAACCACCATTGTTTGATGACGTTTGCTCAATAAAGTCACTGTAATCACTGTAGTAGAACGCTACTTCAGTTGCCGACGCTGCAGTGTTATGACGGTAACCAAGCTCATAAGACAAACTCTTTTCAGATCCCAAATTTGGGTTAGGGCGGTTGGTATAGCCATGAGCCGGATTATCGTAGGTGTAGTAAAGCTCGTCGAACGATGGCGCTCGGAACCCTTGGCTCACTTGCGCGAAGATCGTGCCTGGTTGCGATATAGAGTAAGTTGCTCCTAAACGACCAGTTAATGCAGAGTCGCTAAACTTCTCGAATGACTCTTCAGAAGTATTTGAAGGATTAGTAGAGAAGTAATCGTAACGCACACCTGGAGTCAGAATTAGCTTGTCATTAAGAAGCGAAATTTCATCTTGCAAGAATAAACCAAAGCTTTCTTCTTTTGCATCCGGTGTGTAAACGTAAACAGTATCTGGCGTGCCAGGATCGGAATTAAACTCGCGATTGGTATTACTGATGTCACTATGTTTGTACGATATTCCGTAAACAATATAGTGATTTTGAATCTCTTTATCTAACTGAGTTTCGAATTCAAATTTGTCTTCAGTATATTCGTAATCTTTTTTCTGTTGGTTGTCACCACTAGGCGGTACGTAAGGTGGGTAACCAGGGCTAGCTTCGATAAAGCGATTAGAGACGCCGTTTTCTTCTTTACCAATCCATGTAAGCTTGGACGTGATCGTATCCGAGATAGCTGCATCTGCAAACCAAATGTGCTTGAGCCCAATGCGATTTTGCTTGGTTGTGTCTTCAGCGTTGAAGTTTTTGTAACTTTTATGTGCGATCTCTGAGTCAGTCTCGTTGTAAATAACTTCTCCCAAAAACTCCAAGCGATGAGCGTCATTCAATTGAGATTGAAGTTTTACCAATAGATCGTTTTTGTAATAATCTTGGTTGTCCACAGAATAGTTATCGTAAGGCGCCTTAGAGAAATTTTGTAGCTCTGCACCATCACGGCGTGTAAAGGCTACAAGTGCTTCTGTACTACCGAAACGCTTTGCTAAAGCTACATGCTCACTAAAAGAGTTATCTTCCGATGAATAAGAGAGTTTAGCTTGACCACCAAAGTCTTTGCCATCTTTGAGGAAATCCTTCGGATCTTTTGTTTCGAATGCGACAACACCGCCAATTGCATCACTACCATGTAGGCTAGAAGCTGCTCCTTTAACAATTTCGACACTCTTTAGCATATCGGGGTCGACAGTAACGGCACTAGAATTGATAAACGAATATGGTCCACCGCTGAATACACCTGGTTGAGATGCACCGTCTACTAAGATTTTAACTCGTTTACCTTCCATCCCGCGAATGTTAATACTTTGGACGCCTTGGCGTTGAGTGCCATTAACAGTAACACCTGGCGTATACTCGAATAGATCATTCAAGTCCTTTACCATGTTTTCTTCGATGTCTTTCTCTGATACAACAGCAACAGAAGCAGCAACAGTGTTTATGGTTTGGTTGGTACGGGTGGCCGACACAACGACTTCTTCAAACTTAGAAGCTTCTTCCGCATAAGCAGTATGGGAAAGGGCAACTAAAATGGAGGCTGACAAAATTGATTTTTTATACATTGGCTTCAATACCTTAGATCCATAATAGGTAACAACACGCGGATATTAATGGATCTAAATGGTAATTACTATCATTACCATTGTCATTTATTGATTTGTATTGAATCTTCTTCTTAGGCTATTAGCATTCCTAGTCTTTAGTTATCAATATGTTATATAATTTTTCGTTAGTTCTTGATAAGTTCATCCAAATACAACGAATGTGATAAATGTCACATTAAGAGAGGCCATGTGCAGAGTCCAATTACGTTAGAAGCACTCCATATTCTAGATGCTATTGATCGAAGAGGGAGTTTTGCTGCTGCTGCGAATGAGTTAGACAGAGCCCCGTCATCGCTGAGCTATCAAATCCAGAAACTCGAGCAAGATTTAGACATTATTATCTTCGATCGCTCTGGTCACAAAGCCCATTTTACTGAAGCAGGTAAGCTTATTCTTGAAAGAGGAAGAGCCATTTTACAAGCCAGTGAAAAGTTAGTGAACGATGCAACGTTATTGGCGAATGGTTGGGAACTGGATATTACCATTGCCTTTGATGGCATTATTCCTATATCCAATTTTTTCCCGATGGTTGATGCGTTGGCCGAGGTCAGCTCAACTCGAGTCAGGCTGCAAGAGGAGATTCTGGCTGGTAGCTGGGAGTCTTTGAATACGGGGAGAGCTGATTTACTGATTTGCCCATCACTGGATACGCTTCCTCAAGAAGTTAAGTCAGAAAAAATTGGTAAAATGAGTATGTATTGGGTAGCTTCCGCTGATCACTATGTTCACAAGCGTAGTGGTAAGTTTGATGAAGCAGCGCGAGAAAAGTATCGGATTATTGCTATTGCAGATACCGCACGTGAGCAACCCGCGCTCTCAATTAATATCATTCAAAAACAACCTCGCTTGACCGTCACCAACTTTACGGCAAAAGTAGAAGCGCTCACTGCAGGTTTAGGCATTGGTACATTACCAAGCCAAATTGCACAACCTCTTATTGATAGTGGTGTATTGAAACGAATCGAAGGCACTGAAGAACAGCCGATGGATATTATTTTGGCATGGCGCCGGAACACTATGGGTGAGGCAAAATCCTGGTGTATTCAGTACTTAAAAAAGAATTGGAAACTAAAGTAACAACGTAACTTTTACTTCTTAGATTCCCATTGATTATCGAATGTAAGAAGTAAAAGTCATCGCTAATGCTGCGCTTTTCAATTTAAAGGGAGCACCATATCTGCCGTACCGTCTGCAAACTGGACATCGATCTCAAACCCCAAGTTCTGAGCCAACATCAACATTCCTCTGTTTGTTGGCATGGTCATTCCAGACATTTGCTTTGTGCCTTTAATTTTGCAATAGCTGATTATTTTCTGCATCAGCACTTTGCCTAAACCTTTTCCTTTCAAATCTGAACGAACCAAAATAGCAAACTCAGCGTCACTATTGTCTGGTGTAATCAATGCGCGGGCTACCCCTATGATAGACGGTCCGTCAGTATTAAACGCTACCGCAACAAACGCCATTTCGCGGTCGTAGTCGATTTGAGTAAAGTTTGCCAAAGCCTCATGGTTGAACTCTCCAACTTCAGAAAAGAAACGCTTATAGAGATCTTCTTTCGATACGCTATTAATGAATTGAGCATGCAGCGGCTCATCCTCAGGCAAGATAGGGCGAAGCAGGATAGGTTGGCCATCTCGAAGCGTTACAGTTTCGACAAACTCTGCCGGGAAAGGGCGAATCGCTAGCCGTTTTTGGGCGTCTCCTTCGTATTTACACAGTGTGACATCTGCATCAAGGATAGTTAAATCGCTTCCGGACACTAGTACTGGATGGATATCCAGTTTTTGTATTTCTGGTAACTCAACTGCCATTTGGGAGATACGAACCAAGAACTTCGACAACTCAGTAATATTGAGCGCATCTTTGTGTTTCTGCAGGCGAATCTTTCCAGACTTTAGGGCAACAACGACAAGGTAGCGCGCAAGCGTCATGTTCAAAGGAGGAAGTGCAGCGACGGCATCTTGGGCGATATTCCACTCAGAGCCGCCTTGACCAAGCAAGATCACTGGTCCAAAGACTTTATCTACTGCAATACTAATCCGTAGCTCTTCAGCGCTGCCGAGCTTTGCCATCCCTTGTACTAACAGCCCATGTACATTGGCGGAAGGGTAACTGAGCTTTACGGTATCTAAAATGGATAGCGCTGCGTTGGAAACTTCTCGACTGTTTCTTAAATTTAGAGCGACACCGTGAACATCCGATTTATGAGGAATGTCTGGAGAACGTAATTTAACCGCAACAGGGTATCCAATATTTTCTGCCATATGAACAGCTTCAATGTCGTCAGATGCAATCCACGTAGGCAAAACGTTAAACCCGAACAGCTTAAATAATGGGCTGGTTTGATGCGTATCCAAGGTGACTGTGTTTTTATCCAGTATTCGTTCGTTTACCCACTCTTTTGCTGAACTCACACTTCCAGAATGTAATGGCTCTGCCGTCGTTGGCGTTTCCATTAGTTGTTTCTGGTTTCGTCTGTATTCGACCAAGTGCATGTATGCTACAACCGCACTTTCAGGTGTTCTATAGGTTGGAATACCTGCTTGAGTAAATGCCAGTCGTGCCTCTCTCGACGTTTGTTCTCCTGACCAGTTGGTCAAGATATTAAAATGCTTATGCCGAGGGTGAGATTTGATTGAATTAATAACGGCTTGAGCAGTTTCAAGAGGATCAGAAACAGCAGAAGGACTATGCATAATTAATATCGCATCTGCACAGTCGTTATTCATCAGTGCGTTAATGGTATCAATATAGCGTTCTTGGGTTGCGTCACCAGACAGATCAATTGGATTTCGAGCACGCCAGTTGGATGGAAGTACTGCTTGTAATTGCTCAATGGAAGCGTCATCAAGCGTTGCGAGTTGGCCACCACGTTCAATCAAAGTATCAACGGACATAACAGCAGGGCCGCCGCCATTGGTAATGATCGCTAAACGCTCTCCACGAAGTGGCACAGAATGCGTGAGTGTTTCAACCGCGGCAAAAAGCTCATGCGTATTGCTGACTCGTAACATACCAGTTCTGCGAATAGCAGAATCGTAAATTACGTCAAGTGTATCTCCGTCTTGCTGCTCAAAAGTATTCATCTCTTTAGAGCGGCCCGCTTTTAGCACCAATATACGTCGGTTACGTGAAGCGGCGCGCGCAGCAGACATAAATCGGCGAGCGTCTTGGATATTATCAACATAAAGCAGAATAGCTTCTGTGTTTCCATCCATACTCAAATAGTCGAGCAAATCTGCAAAATCGATATCCTGTCCGCGCCCAATCGAAATGAACGAAGAAAAACCAATGTTCTTATCATTTGCCCAGTCTAAAACAGTGGTACAAACCGCCGCGGATTGTGAGATGAAAGCAATTTTTCCGGGTTTAGCTGCGACAGGGGAAAACGTGCAGTTAAAATTGTGCCAAGGAAGGATGATACCTAAGCTGTTTGGGCCTAAAACTCGAATGTTCAATGATGAAATATCTAAAGGCTTAGGGTCATCAGAGATAACAATCGCAAACGGTGTGCCTCTCTCATCTAGCTCTTTAAGCAACTGCTCGTTACGTGAAACGTTCGTACACAAAATTGCAATATCTGGCGTATAGGGCAGGGAAGCTACATCAGGGTAAGCGATCACGCCAGATACGGCTTTATATCGCGGCGTTACTGGCATAATCGCGCCACCAAATCCACTTTGTAGAAGGTTGCGCATCACAACATGTCCTGCTCGCAATGCTTTTTGAGATGCCCCAATAACGGCCACAGAGTTGGGTTTAAAGAGTTTATGTAGTTTATTCATGCTGACTCCTAGCCGTTTGTAAGTCACGTTGGCTTCTCGGTTTCATATCAATCATAAACGAATAATTTACTGATAAAACATCTTCAGACCAGACATTGCAGAAAATGTGTACGATGCTTATGGAGTTTGTGTTATTCATCACATCAAAATCACAGATTATTGTATTTGATGCTTGATAAACGGCCCTACTATCGGCATGATTTATCGTAATATTTATCCAGAGCATTTGTTACTTCATGAAAAAAATCGCAATCATCGGCTTGTCAGTTCTGCTTTCTGCTTGTGCATCTGAAACTTACATCACGGATGTGACCTCAGAAAGTTACCGAGAGGACTACAAATCAGATCGTATCTCTAAACCAATTATGGCGTCTGAAAACGCTGTAGTAGAAAAAGACGTACAACCAACTGTTGTGAAAATGACGGCAAAGCCTGAAGAAAAGAAAGTAGTCAAGCTAACGCCAAAAGAGCAGGCGAAGCCAGTTAAGATCGTACCACCAAGTAAAAAGCAAGCTGGCATTCAACGATTCGGCTATACCATTCAAGTCGCAGCTGTGGGTAGCCAAGCTAAAGTCGATCAGTTTGCAAATAAGCTGCCACAGAACGGTCAGCCAATTTGGGAAAACTACAAAGTTGTAAACGGTACTAAGTGGTTCTCAGTTTTATACGGAGACTACGCAACAAGCGCAGAAGCCAAGCAAGCGATTTCGACTTTGCCAGCTCAATTTCAGCAGTTAAGACCATTTGTTAAAAGCATTGATGCAATCAAAAACTCAGCTTACCCAACGCTTAACAAATTAAATTAACACATCAAATAAGGGAGCGAATAGCTCCCTTATTTATTTGCTCAAATCCTATTCGAACAACATTCCTCACATTAAAATTACTGTACGTCACACTTCAAAGGTTTATCATAATAAATAGTATCTTTTGTAGGTCACGGAAAGATGGATTCATGATTAAAAATATTCTTTTACTATGCGGCGGTGGCTCTTCTGAGCACGAGATTTCATTATTGTCTGCAAACTTTGTCGAACAACAACTAAATCTTATTGAAGACGTTCACGTTACACGCTTAGAAATAAAAAACGAAGGTTGGATGACCAACCAAGGTGAGTTGGTTTACTTGGATCTCAATACCAAGCAGTTGTGCTCAAGTGAATCTAATCAAACCATTGATTTCATCGTGCCTTGTATACATGGTTTTCCTGGCGAAACAGGCGACATTCAATCTCTGTTTGAAATCGCAGGTATTCCTTATCTTGGCTGCGGGCCAGAAGCGAGTAGCAATAGTTTCAATAAAATCACATCTAAGCTTTGGTACGACGCTATTGGCATACCCAATACGCCATACTTATTCTTAACGCGAAACGATGAAGAAGCTCACGTTCAAGCTCATAAAGCCTTTGAAAAGTGGGGAAAAGTTTTTGTTAAAGCCGCTCGCCAAGGTTCTTCCGTTGGCTGTTACAGTGTCACAGAAAAAGACAAGCTTTCTAATGCAGTAAATGATGCTTTTGGGTTTTCTGACCAAGTGTTGGTTGAGAAAGCAGTAAAACCTCGAGAACTTGAAGTTGCTGCATATGAGATGAATGGCCAACTACATATCACTAAGCCAGGCGAGGTCATCGCGCCTGATGGTGCTTTTTACTCGTACGATGAAAAGTACAGCAGTTCAAGTCACTCGCTCACAGAAGTTGAGGCGAAGAATCTAACTCAAATACAATTAGATTCCATCCAACACGCGTCAGAGACGGTATTTAAACAAATGAATCTTCGTCATTTATCTCGTATCGACTTTTTCCTAACGGAAGATGATGAGATTTACTTAAACGAAGTAAACACATTTCCAGGAATGACTCCGATCTCAATGTTCCCTAAAATGCTTCAAAACAACGGGCACAAATTTCATGAGTTCTTGGAAGATTGTATAAACAGTGCAAAGTGATTAACGTTATCGAGACGCGTTTTATGATACAAGTTGTTTTCTAGAGCAAGGATTATTCAAGCCGTATTTGAATATTGCTCAGTAGCAATTATGATTATATCAACGCATTAAACAGATGACTCAGTGGTATGGCGATTTCAAATTATAGAGGTTTTAACCTGCAGTCAGTCGGATCAGATGGCAGTGTTTGGAAGGTTAAAATCAAGAACCACGTTTTACAGGGCAGTTTGACGGCGGTAAAGAAAAGCATTGATTGGTGGTGTGACACCGCATCGATTATTGATCCCAAAGAGTTTGCTTCACTCGGACAAAGAGTGCAGCAAACTGGTGTTGCAAAATCAGAGGTCTTTAACGGCTATACTATTCAAAACGATACAGGCCAACCTAACTCTTGGTACTGTATGTTTAATGGTAAACTGATTAAGGGCAGTAAAGCCGCTATTCAACGCCATATCGAAGCTTATTTGGTTGCAAAGCAAAAAGCGATGCAAGCTCAACAACAAAAGAAACAATAGAATGACTCTGGTATATTCAACAGAAACCGGTCGAATTAAACCGGAAGAAGAAAAAGTATCTCGCCCTAAAGGCGATGGTGTTGTTCGGATTCAGCGCCAAACGAAAGGCCGTAAAGGTAAAGGCGTATGCATTGTTACAGTTTTAGACTTGGATGATGCACCTTTAAAGTTATTAGCGGCAGAACTCAAAAAAGTCTGTGGCTGTGGTGGCTCTGTAAAAGATGGCAATATCGAGATTCAAGGTGATGCTAGAGACAAGATCAAGGCACATCTTGAAAAGAAAGGCATGACAGTCAAATTAGCCGGTGGCTAATTTAATATTTCCAGTAAACAAAAATGGCGTCTAAAGAAATAGACGCCATTTTTTATAAGTTGCTAATTGAAGAGCAAGCAATCGTAGATTGATAGATCGATATTAGCTATTTTATGGTAAATAACCATTATGTTTAATGCTCACAGTAAGGCCCTTAAATTTAAAATCTGCAGGGGAATAGGAGCATACTCAGACAACATTTAGCGTACGGCGATATACAATTTAACATAATATACATAATACGAACTTAAGAGTTAGAAGATTAGCATTGGTGAAGTCAGTTTAGTTACACCGTATTTGGCTGTTGCTGCTTTGCAAGCCTCATCAGCTGTCTTGTATGGACCGTGAACTTCGATTTCACCACAGCGACAACTTGATAATAACCAGTCATCTTGGGTTACGTTCAACACTGTACACGTTGGCTCTGCATCTTGCTCATTCAATATGAGTCAACATGGATACGCGTTTGCTTAACCCAAACGTGTAAGTACTAGATTATCTTTATAGGAACAAGGAATCTAACAGGTGTAAACTCGCTACTTTTCAATCTATACCTAGATCTTTCTTCATATGTTCACTCAACTCGTTAGTGGTTCTTACATTAATCTTATGTTTGCAATGATGGATTCTCAACTCTTCACCAAATAATTTTACTAGTGATTTGGTATACAAAGTACTAATATTATTTATAATTCTATACAATGTATCTTTCTGATAAACAGATCTTTTCGAATTTTGTATTGCAGTCTTCATATTTAAATATCCTCACACGTTTAACTTTATAATTTAAAGAATCAATTTCAACTTTTATTATTACTTTTTCCGATATGGAATGAGTCATTATCAATGATGCACAATCAACAATTAAATCACCCGAATCCAACTTAGTAATTTCGCGAGACAATTTTTTTATTTTTAAATCTTTATTTCTATATTTAATCCGATTGAGTTAATTCCTTCAGGATATCGGTTTAACTTAATATCCAATATGGTTTTATTAAGATAGTAGTCTGCCATTATTTCATGGCGGCTTTTAAATATCATTGTCCCCCTCCGATGATGCAAGTTATACTTTCCCACCAGTTAAAAGACAACGTGACTCAGAGTTGCAAAAAGGTAACAATCATGGAATTGATGAACAATGAGCTGATCTGCTTTGCAGCCATTTGTAAACACCTCTCTCTTACAGAGGCATCAAAAGAACTTGGAAAGTCTAAAGCTCAAGTCAGCAGGCAGCTAGCAGCATTAGAAAAACAACTTGGCGTAACACTCGTCCACAGAACAACAAGGAAACTCGTTTTAACTGATCATGGCGAAAGCATTAGAGAGCTTGCTATCAAGACGTTAGAGAGTTTGCACGAGTTAAATTACAGAGCTAGCTCGTTGAGTGAATGCATTGATGGAAAGTTTAAAATCACAATGCCCAACTCTATAGCCTCTTCTATTTTTGGTTCTGTTCTTAAAGACTTAAAAGAACGATATCCAAAAGTTGATTTTGAAATATCGTCAAGTAACAATGTAGAAAATTTATTAGAAAGCAATGTAGATTTAGCGATTAGGCTTAATAATGTTATTGATGACACTCTTATTGCACATAAAATTGGTGATTATAGTGATGTTTTGATATCTAGGATAAGTAATACTAACAACAAAACACTATTAATCTACAAACATCATTCGAATAAGGAATCAATTAAAAATCAATATACTGATGTTATCGAAGTTGATAACACCTCTATTTTAATAAACTTTGTTTCTGAGGGAGTTGGGGTTGGTGTCATTCCAAACTATCTTGTTAAAAGTAATTATATAGACAAAAACATCCGAATATCGCAAACTTTTGATATAGAACGTTCCATGTATATTGCCTACCCTTATCAAAACCCTTTGCCAAGAAAGCTAGCTGAGATATCTACTTTTATTAGGTCTGAGTTATCACAAGTATTGAAGAGTGAGTCATTTTAGGGCGGTTGTTCAGATTTAGAATTTTGCGTTGTCTACTCAACTAGGCCTAACGCTAATCTTTGTAACATATTGTTTCGGCGGTATTTATTAACACCCCCATCTTTATGCTTGCTATCACAATGTGAGATGCTCTGCCGTCTTGTTATCAAGGTTTTGCGTGGAATAAATCACGTGGGGTAAACGATAGATTGACTTACATTAAAATTTTCATCAAAAGCAACTTTATATAAAATTGATTTCATACCAATCTATGTGTATCTTCTACCCATATCCCCACAATAACCAAGGAGAATGCCATGGATAAGCTACTCGCGTCTGCATTAGAAATTAAGCAGCGAACTATGGTGACTGGCTTTTTTGCTAGAAATGGATTCAAAATCGCTATGACCGATTTTGATGATGTCACTTTTGAGCGAGAAGGCGTGCAAGTTAACGTACATTTTGATCTGCAGTCAAACGCGGAGTCTGCATCTGTTTTATCTCATGAGGCATCAATCATTCCTGGCTAAAAACTTTTATTATCACCGATACACCAAGCCGAACATAAACGTTCGGCTTGTTAGTGACAAAAAATGATGAGTGCGAACAAGAGTTGTCGATCACTCGTCTAAATAGACGATTAATAAATCAGCTTCAACTTCGTTCACAACCTTTGGTATCGATGAAAAAAAGCGACTCAATAAGTTGTGATGATGACCACAGACAACTAAATCTATCCCCTCTTTTTTGACGATTCCCGATAGTTTTATATGAAGATCGCCGATTACTACCATGGTCTCGTTTACTGGGTATAAGCATTTATCAGCGAGCTCTTGCAGCCTTCTTTCCAATTCTTGCTCTTCCTTCGCTTCCATGACTATGCGATCAACATCTACGTGAACAAATGAGAGTTTGCTGCTTGAGTTATCTGCTTGCATTATTGCTTTTTCGATAACGGCTTGGCTAGATTGAGATAAGTCGACAGCAACCAAAACGTGCTTGTAACCCATCATTCCTCCCTTGGTTAGTTTTTGTTCTCATATTAAGTCTAGTCCACATAGAGCGAACACAACATCAAAACTACTGCTACTCATCCAAAGATCAACGATGTTTTCCCAATTTCTTCTCTAATTATCGGACTATTTAACAGGAAGGACGTCAGGAAACGTTACGTTGTAATAGGCGTTACTGCTCTTGATTTCTACTACTCTTGAGGTTTCATATTACCCACTTCAACGTCGCCTAGTTTAGTAAAACTACTTTAGGTTAAGCGTGTTCAATATGTAACGCTCCGCTCAAATCCAGGAGACGTATTTCGGCTAAAAAAGCAGCTCAATAAGATGAACTTCGATTCATCTATTACATATGTCTGCGAGTGCTTACTGTTCTTATATCGCTTATTTAATAAGTCTAGTTTAATTACCGTTATAAGTTACGGTGTATCTTTTTTTCTTTTTTCAGCATAATCCTCTACCTGGGAACGAAGCCCTCTCGCACTTTGTAATTAAATTACAAGATTAATCGCAACCAATATGGTCGGTAGATTAAATGTCCGAGGTAAATAATTGATATTATTGAGTTTAATTTATGAGTTCTTTAAAAAACGCCTAATTACCTGTGCTACGAAAACTAAGGTTAACACGATTGGGTAAAATTTTACTAACTCGCTATTTAGTCTTAAAGGCAATTGAACAAGATTAAAATCATATAGGTTTAGTAAATTGTAGTTACAGCGTAACTAGGGTGGTGTTTGGGAATGTAAAGGAATTGAAAATAGAAAGGCAAAAAAAACAGGGCGTATGCCCTGTCCATGAATTGATTAGTTTTGTTGCTGTTGTTTTTCTGCGTACTCAGAACGAATCCGTTCGGCAACAATTTTGATAGCTTCTGCAGTACTTGTGCCCTTCGCCATCAATTCTTGAATTCTCTCTACAGCTTGTTGTTGCTCTTGGTGAGATAGAGGGGGTAAATCGTCAAACATAAAAAGCTCCTCATTTTGAGGAGCTGACTATAACGATTCAATTAATAGGTAGCAAGGAAATTAATGGATGCACCCATAGCGTTCTCGTTTGTGTACTGAGCTGCGATATCCAATTCGAACAACTTAAGTGGAGACAACCCGATACCAGCAGTAATGGTTCCTTCGTCCTTACTTCGAGCTAAGTTCTTCATATACCCTGCTCGTAATGCCATTTGACGCAAAATATCAAATTCAATACCAGCTCGAATCATTTGCGTATTATCATCAAAGGATGAAAAACGTTTTTCTTCGTTAAGATCGTAGTCAACACTCATCGTAAAGTAATCGGCAACAATCCCTGCCCCAACGGTGTATACAGGACGCATGCTATATTCGTATGATTTTATCGTATCGCTGCCATATTGGAATGATTTTGTTTTAACGTCTCTTCCGATCAAATTTTTCGCTGAAATACCGAGACGATATGGGCCAAAGAACCAAAGTGCGCCTGCGTCTAAGTTAAACATCGTTTCCGCGGTCTCATTTTCACGTAAGTCTTTAGTATCAAAATTCTGAAAACTCGTGGCGTATGAGTATGTGTATATACGCTGAAGTTTAGGAGTAACACCAAAAGAAAGGTGTTGGTTCATGAAATTAGTGTATTTAGCAAGTGAAATACCAGCTTCAGCCACGCCAATAGAAACACCTTGTACATAGCTATCATCTAATGGATTAGTACCTGAGGTATCAACATTTGGTTGTACGAATGATTCAGTGTATAGCTTACCGTATGCAGTTGCAGATAAGAATTTGTTGGGGATACCAATGGCAACGACACCACCAAGATCAAAGTCTGTCTTTTTCCCATCGATAGCATCCATCGATTTTTTGATTTCATCGACGTCTGTCAATTTGCTGATGCGTTCGATTTCATCAACTAGATCATATTGATCATCGTAGCTGCCACCAAAACTTGGCACGATCATTCCTGCATCGTCATTTCGGCGATAAATCGCAGTAAGAGCGGGGTTGAAAAAAGGCGCAGTTAGATAAGTTGCTGATACGGTACCAACGCCCCCCATTGCATCACTACGAGCCTCTATCGCATAAGTAGCAGCAGAAGCAGCATTAGCGAAAAGAATAGTAGCAACAGAAGTGGCAAGAATTTTATATTTGTTTTTCATACTACACTTATGATTTTAGTTCGTCCTGAACCTTTATCGGCACAAGTAGTATTTCTTTAACTATTCTTCCTGGGAAAGATCATAGGTTCGGCTAATAGTTTGAGCCTGCTCAACAATTATATCGCCCTGCCAACGGCGACTATTGATACTTACCGCCAATACGTATCTATCGTTTGGGACACCCGCTAGCTCCAATGAATTTGGATAGTTAGACTCGTAAGTCTTTTTCCACATTTGCTCGTACTGGCCATCAATGTAGTCATACAAACCGACTTCAAGTTGCGGTAATGGACAATGGGGATTACGAAGTGCGCTCTTTTCTACTTTCCAATTCTCTTTAGATGTCCAACGAACATATTGAGAAGAGTTTGAATCTCCAAGTATTACCCAAGTTCGATACTCTTGTTTATCAGTAGAAACAACGGTTAAGTGATATAAACCAGCTTCAAGTTTACCTGTTAAGTTATAGCGTTTCGAGTAGCTACGCTCGTTGGCAAGTTCTGTCCCGCTCGGCTGTTGTTCATAGCTGAATGAACTGTCCGCGGATATAGAATCATCCACCCATCGATTAAATGAAATATTTTCGATGTCAGTTGTAGCTCTTAGCTTGATTACCAATCTAAATGTATCTCGCCCAGGGCTTTGAATAGTCTGACGAATAACGTTCACACCACTTATCCAATCAGGCAGCGTTACACCAGTGAGAGCCTTGCCACAGTTTTTAGATAGTGACTGACCAAGAAGATCATTAAGGTGAGGAGTCAAATCTTTACTTGGTTCCGTTTGCCAGAGTTCAACAAGAGAGTTGAACATACCCGCAAGATCATCTTCAAGTAAGTGTTGATGTGCCTGTGTTAAAGGCGTGTTAGTTTGAAACCAGTCCATTGCATGGACTGGTTTCACTAACGCTAATGAGAGAACTACAGGGAGTAGTATTTTCATTACGACTTATGCTTTCATCTTGTAGCCAACACCACGAAGTGTTTCAATTTCCAGTCCTGGCAGTTTTTGACGAAGCTGTAGTACATGTGTATCAACCGTACGTGTTGTCGGGAAGTGATTGTAACCCCAAACGTGGTCAAGTAGCTCATCACGAGTAAACACGCGACCTAAGTTTGACGCCAAAAAAAGCAGCAAATCAAACTCTGTTCGAGTAAGCGTAATTAGCTCGTCTTTATAAGTCACTTCACGAGTCGAGCGGTCAATCTCTAAGTCTTTTGTAATCACTTTATCAGCGTTGCTTTGTTCTGCTGAATCCGGTGCTCGTAGCTGTGCACGGATTCTCGCAAAAAGCTCCGCCTCAGCAAAAGGCTTTGTTAAGTAGTCGTTCGCGCCGGAATCAAGGCCTGCAACTTTATCTTTTACGGTAACAAGTGCCGTTAACAAGATAACTGGTACGTCTTTAATCTGTTTCCATTCTGGGAGACATTGTACAGAGTCACCATCAGGGAGTTGGCGATCGAGAATTACCAAGTCAGCTTTTTTCCATTGTGGCTCTACGTCTGCAATACGCTCCACATGTAAACACTCATATCCTGCTTGTTCCAGGCTTACTAACAGGCCGTCAGCCAAGTTTTTATCGTCCTCAACGAGAAGCAGAGTCTGTTTCACAAGGTATCTCCAATATAAAAGTTGTAGGTGGTCCCATTAAGGACATTTTTCCGCCCATGCGGCCTACCATAGATTCAACGATTGTTAATCCAAGTCCTAACCCGCTCTTACTTACGAACGGTTTCTTCAAATTTGCCCAATCTTTAGCCGTTAGGCCTCCTGCATCTCGGACTTGGAATACTATTTTTTCTTCACTAGTTGAGACATCCAATTCAACCGGTGCGACACCGTACTTAAGCGCATTACGAAGCAAGTTATCGATACAAGTTCCTAACCAGTACACATTAACTTTAGCAGCCACATCTTCATTGATGTTAAAAAGCACGGCACTATCAAATTCTTCTTCGATCTTAAATTCTAACCAATCTGCAACGGATGGTACCCAGTCTGTTGCAAGCATTTGGTTATCAGATTGCAAATAATCTTTACTCGCTTCTGCCAATTGACGCAGGCGGCGCGTATCTTCACACAATCTGCGGAATTCGTCATACACACTTTCAGGCAAATGCTCGAACTCTCGACGAAAGCCCTCAACCGTTAGTGACAGGGATGCAATCGGTGTTCTGAGCTCATGCGTTAAAATTTGCAACACGAGCATTCTACTACGTAGTTCTTCTCGCTTGCTATTCCAACGGTACACCGCCCAACCAATCACCAAAAGAATATTGGCGATTACCAGTATGATCATACTGATCCGCAAAACTTGCGAGTGATCTTCTACATCCCAACAAATATTGCCTCGTTTAACAAAGCAACTTTTGCTTTGAGAGGCTAGAGCGTATGACAGACCCGCATTCGCTACGTTCTCTTGCCAGATATCTTTCTCGAAAACAAAGTAACGGTCACCACGTCTTAACCAAAGTTCGTTACCTTCAATAAACATGCTCGCGCCTGCAATCAAAGCATTAATGGCGTCGTCATCCATGTTTTTCAAGCTTTCTAGCAACTCATCCCCTTCCTCGTTATCACGCTCTTTTATATGCATGTACTGAGATAGTTTGGGTTTGAGTTCTGGATACTTATCCACATAACGTGCCGCATACGTCCCACCACCAGGGTGAATGAGACCACTACGCGAGAACCAACGAGGTGTCAGCTGCGTCCCTTTACAAATCGCCCTTGTAAATACTAAAGGCTCAGTAATTAAAGGACTTAATGGTAATTTGCCACGACAAGTATTCGCCAAGCTGTAAAGCTGTTGGATATCTTTTAACGGATAGTCAGACGTTTGCGGCAGAAGCGAATCTGGCGCAAGTAACTTGGTAGGATAATTTGATTGCAGAATACGAATATCGTACGACTTAAGAGCTACTTCATAGTTAAATAGCTCTGTAAACGTATCTATTCTTTCTGGTAGTGAATCGGAAAATGCAGGTGCCGAAAAAAGCGGCAATACAGTTGCAAAACCGAGCAAAAACTTTTTAATCAAACTGTTACCGTCACTTGTTACATTAGCCAAAACTATACATCAATCTACAAGCAATTGACATCTGCTAACAGAAGGATTTGCATTACTATAACATTGAAACGGAACAAAAAAGGGCCGGCGATTGCTGACCCTGTATAGTTTTAAATCAAGAATGGTTAAAGTGCTTTAAAAATAGACTCAACACTTTCTTTCGCATCACCAAATAGCATTGATGTATTTTCTTTGAAGAACAGTGGGTTCTGTACTCCTGCGTAACCAGTATTCATTGAGCGCTTGAATACCACTACGTTTTTCGCGTTCCATACCTCCAATACGGGCATACCAGCGATTGGGCTGTTCGGATCTTCCAGTGCGGCTGGGTTGACCGTATCGTTAGCACCGATAACCAATACGGTATCGGTTTCTGCAAAGTCATCATTGATTTCATCCATTTCAAGAACGATATCATACGGTACTTTTGCTTCAGCGAGTAACACATTCATATGCCCCGGTAGACGACCCGCTACTGGGTGAATCCCAAAGCGAACTTCAATACCTTGTGAACGAAGTACATCAGTAATTTCATGAACAGGGTATTGTGCCTGAGCTACTGCCATGCCATATCCTGGAGTGATGATTACTGATTTTGAGTTCTTCAACATCTCTGCAACTTCTTCAGCCGTTGTTTCACGATATTCGCCCTGCTCTTCGTCACCTGAAATCACTATCTCTTGACCAAAACCACCGGCAATAACACTGATAAACGAACGGTTCATTGCTTTACACATGATGTAAGAAAGAATCGCACCTGATGAACCTACCAAAGCACCTGTTACAATCAATAGATCATTTGCTAGCATGAAACCTGCTGCCGCTGCTGCCCAACCTGAGTATGAGTTCAACATAGAGACAACAACTGGCATATCAGCACCACCGATTGAAGCGACTAAATGGTAGCCGAATGCGAACGCGATCAAAGTCATCACAATAAGAGCGAACATGCTGCCATCTGCTTTTACGAAGTAGATCATAAGAAGCGTAGAAATAACAACCGCTGCGAGGTTCATTTTGTGCTTATGAGGCAGGTTAAGTGGCGACGAAGAAATCACACCACGCAGCTTACCAAATGCGACAATTGAACCGGTGAAAGTTACGGCACCGATGAACACACCCAAGAATACTTCTACAAGGTGGATAACATGCTCAGCATGTGTTGCTGCTTCTGGCGCATCTAGGTAACTGTTGTAGCCAACTAAAACCGCAGCTAAACCTACAAAGCTGTGTAGAATCGCAACCAGTTCTGGCATCTCGGTCATTTCTACTTTCTTCGCATAGAAAATACCGATCGCACCACCTATCGCCATCGCGATAATGATCCAACCAAAACCTTGCGCATCTGGGCTAAAGATCGTCGCTATTAGCGCGATCGTCATACCAGCGATACCGTAGTAGTTACCATTACGAGCAGACTCTTGCTTTGAAAGCCCCGCCAAACTCATGATGAAAAATAATGCAGCAACAATGTAAGCTGCTTGTACTAATCCTGCAGACATTGTGACTCCTATTTATCTTTGCGGAACATTTCAAGCATACGCTTGGTAACGGTGAAACCACCGAAGATATTGATACTCGCGATCAATACGGCAATAAAAGATAGGAATGAAACGACGCCATTACCTTGTCCAATTTGCAGTAATGCACCAACGACAATAATGCCAGAGATAGCATTCGTTACTGACATTAGTGGAGTATGAAGTGCATGGGTAACATTCCATACTACGTAGTATCCGACAACACACGCTAGAACAAATACAGTAAAGTGAGAAAGAAACGCTGCCGGAGCAACCGATGCAACCCATGCAAAGGCTCCAACAGCCGCTGCCACACCAATAATTTTCTTCGTTGGAGACGTAGGTTCTTCTATTTTAGGCTCTGGCTTTACAGGCTGTTCTTGTTTCACTTGCGGCTGAGCTGAAACCTGAATTGGTGGCGCTGGCCAAGTAACTTCACCTGCTTTCACCACGGTAACGCCTCGGATAACAACATCTTCAAAATCAATATTGATGTTGCCATCTTTCTCTTTACACAGCAGTTTTAGAAGGTTAACAAGGTTTGTCGCGTAAAGCTGAGAAGATTGTGTAGGCAAACGACCAACCATGTCAGTGTAACCAACAATTTTTACCCCGTTATCCGTCATGATAACTTGGTCTTTCACTGTATATTCACAGTTACCGCCATTAGCGGCTGCCAAGTCAACAATTACACTGCCCGCTTTCATGCTGTCGACCATTTCTTTGGTGATCAACTTCGGCGCAGGTTTACCAGGGATGAGCGCGGTCGTAATAATGATATCAACATCTTTAGCTTGCTCTGCGTATAACTCTGCCGCTTTTTTGTTGAAGTCATCAGACATTTCTTTTGCGTAGCCATCCCCAGAGCCTGACTCTTCTTGAAAGTCAACGGTCAGGAACTCAGCGCCCATCGATTCAACTTGCTCTTTTACTTCTGGGCGGACGTCAAACGCACGGACAATGGCACCTAAGCTACCTGCAGCACCGATAACCGCCAAGCCAGCGACGCCAGCACCCGCAACCAATACTTTCGCTGGAGGTACTTTACCGGCAGCCGTAATTTGACCTGTAAAGAAACGACCAAACTCATGAGCTGCCTCAACCACTGCACGATAACCAGCGATATTAGCCATCGAAGATAGCGCGTCTAAGGCTTGTGCACGTGAGATACGAGGAACGGAATCCATGGCAAGAACGTTAATGTTCTTACTTGAAAGTTGTTCCATCAACTCAGCATTTTGAGCCGGCCAAATAAAGCTAACCAGTGTTGCTCCATCTTGCAGTAACGCAATTTCGTCAATGCCTTGCTCATCATCCACAATTGGCGCATTAACTTTTAAAATAAGGCCAGATGCCCAAACTTCTTCACTAGAAACGATTTTCGCACCAGCTGCTTCATAAGCGGCATCATCGAAACTCGCTAGCACCCCCGCTTGGGATTCAATCGCGACATCGAATCCCAATTTTATTAACTGCTCAACCGACTTCGGCGATGCAGCCACTCGCGATTCACCCGCGAGTATCTCTTTAGGTACACCGATTTGCAAAACGCATACTCCTTGTATACATATCAATAAATTAGTCCCAAAACAGAGCGTCGCTCTACTCTAATTCTTTTTTATTTCTATCTGTTTACCACGCAAGACAATTGCAAACGAAAGATGATGTTTGGGGACACCCATTTGCACAATAACACCTTGACTAACAGCCCTGTTATTATTCTGTTTGTATCGAACGCGTCTCATTACTTCAAGTGTTTTGTAATTTAAATACTAAATTTCATTACATATAACGCTAAGTAATGAATGATTGTCGCTCTGTGCACGAAAAATAACAACGCAACACCGTACTAGACTGAGGTCTAACCAGGTAACGATTAAATACTGACTTAACAGAGATTTAAGCGTTAAAAAGAAAGAGCCACTAGCATATACACTAATGGCTCTTTTTAAGATGACTGGAATCAAATTGCAGTAAATTGCTAGTCGAAGATTTTATCGCCCATTTGATCAATAAACATTTGAGATTTCTTCAACATAAGGTCATTGGCATCTTGCTCTGAGCCAAGCAAATCGGAGCGAATAAACCGATGTGTTTTCACTTCATCATTGTCATGCTTTTCTATTCGACCAGCGATGCGATATTGTCCGCCCTCTGAAAGGCTCTCTGGGTAAATAAGGAAACCTTTATATTCAACTGGTTCGATATTTTTGGCTTCAACCGTTTTCTCACTACCACCAAACAAACGCGAAAAAAATCCCACGATTCCTCCTTGGGTCAGCTCACTAGTCAACTGAGCGACTCTTACTTAATATTAACGTTAAGGATCGGTTTTTCATACCAATCCAACTCTTTGTCATCATCATAACTAGTATGGGAAAAAATTACAGGCACATCATACTCTCGGTTCTTACGCCTGTCTTCTTTCACCATTTCTGCGGCGTTTTTCACCGCTATATCCGCGCTTTGCTTAAACTGGCTTAATTTTTGTTCAGGAAGTGAAGACAAAAAATCAATATCATGACGGATATAGACAGGCTTGAGCTGGATAAGCGCAAGGCAAGCAATATCGGCTAACTGTTCGTTGTCATACTGTTCTAAAAATTCGGGCAAACTGAGAACCTGGCCTACTAATGTTTCCATGTAGTTGTGCACATCTGAGCTTATCTGCATCTGTAAATCTCCTTTTTCCTATGAAATGAGTATAGCAACGACTTGTTTATAACAACTTATTGATTGCTCTTAATTTAATCAATCTCTCTCTTTTTGCCGTAATGTCTTCCAAAATACTTGGGAAAAGGAACAAATAGACGTATTCTTGCTAGTTCTCAAAGTTCGAAATTCAATAACGGATAAATATCCATATTGATAAAACGATTTACCTAACCAATTATATAGTCAACTATTTTCAGGCAGTTTGTAATAGATGTCCTCATCGTCAATGACTTCATCAGGCTTCAGATTCTCATTCCCTTTTTTGCTACTGGGCATAGTGAGTTCGGGCATGGACAGCATTATTCAGATGACTCAGGCAAACTGGGGCATTGCCGCAAACTTGCCGTACATACTATTAGGTTGTGCGCTACTCCTTTGTTATTCATTTAAGCAAGGCAGAGAGTCCATGGTGTGCTTGGCAATGTTGCTAGCCTACTTCGTGATACAGCACCGCCTACAAGTCCCGCTTCAAAGTGGTACCGCTTTACTTGAGCTAACCATTTTAGCCACGTTACTTCCTGTCTCGTTTCTTACGGTATTTTTGTTTAGTAAAGAAGGTTTTGACTCTAGAGCCATGTTGACTTACATCTTGATGTTAGCAATGTTCGTTCTTTGGTCTTATCTAACGCTAGCATATTACGTTGAAGGAGGGTTTGAACAATGGACAAGCGGTATTTTATTTATTGTACCTACGGTCTCTAAACTGCCTTTAATTCTTGTTTTATATTGCGTGGGTATTGTCTGTTTTCTTGGAATCCTTGTTTTAAAGAAGAATGAAATTATCCATGCGATGACCTACTCTGCCATGGTATTGGCGTCTGCGACGTTCATTTTCTTTGATGTGCAGTACATATCAAGCACCATGTTTACGCTAACAGGGCTGCTTATCATTATTTATGCCGCTTCCGCTAGCCATCAACTGGCTTTCACCGATAGCCTAACGCTGATTCCAAGCAGACGTGCACTTGATCTCGATCTAAAACACATGGGTAAGAAGTTCACGATCGCAATGCTTGATGTTGACCATTTTAAAAAGTTTAACGACACCTACGGTCACGATACTGGTGATGACGTTCTAAAAATGGTCGCTTCGCGCCTCACTAAAACCCCAGGCGGCGCAAAAGTTTATCGATTTGGCGGAGAAGAATTTACCATCGTTTTTAAAGGCAAATACGCTGACGAATGTAAGAACTTTTTGGAAGAAGCTCGCAAATCGATTGCAGAATACGAGATGATATTACGCGATGAAGAATCTCGCCCTGAGAACCATAAACAAGGACAAAAACGTCGTGGTAGCAACAGTTCGAAAAGAAAGTCGGTTTTTGTTACCGCAAGTTTCGGAGTTGCTGATAGCCGGAATGGGCAAGCCCCTCTGGACGTCATTAAATCAGCGGACGAAGCTCTTTACAAAGCGAAAAAGGCCGGACGTAACTGCATAAAGCTTCGTTAGACCCTCACCAATCGTGAAAGTTAACAAGCTTGTCTGGGTTTACAACAAAACCGAACTTCCCCATCAGCATAATAACTGCACTCATCGTTGCCACTATCCCGATGTTATCTATCTAATCAAAGGTATAAGGTATACGCCCGATTGCGACATTCCGTTCGCACTGTTTGCCTATCTTACTTTGAGTTAGCTTTAAAATAACCACCAAAAGTGACAACGCAACAAAAAGAATAGCATTCATAAGATTTTGTTTTTAAAAAGAATTAACTACAGTATGTGTGTTTCTTCCCAAAGACTTCGAGGTATATAGTGCTTTATCAACGGTTGCATACAAGTCTGATTGCACTTCTTTCCCTGTCGGTTGAAAAACAAAAACACCCTGTGACACTGTCACTCTATTTGACACACTAGAATACTCATGTGGGTAATCGAGAAAATACATAGCCTCTTGTATACGCTCGGCTTCTCTTTCTGCTGTTTGAGTGTCGGTACACCCTAGCAACACGACAAACTCTTCTCCACCATATCGACCTACATATTCCCCAGAGCGACAAAACGTCGCCTTTAGTTGATTCGCAATCGCTTGTAAGCAACGGTCGCCTTCAATATGACCGTAGTTATCATTAAACGGTTTAAAAAAATCGACGTCCAATAGAATCAAAGCCATTGGCATATTGTGACGGCCATGCCATGCAACCATCGATTCCAACTTATGGTCGATATAACGGCGGTTATAGAGTTTGGTTAGGCCATCTTCATTCGCTTGCTGAGTCAAAAGTTGATTAACTTGCTCCAATTGAGCTGTCGCTTGCTTAAGCTCTCGTCTCATATGAGCAATACGCTGCATTGCGATAAGTTTAGAGTTCAGTACCAGTTTATCTACCGGCTTAATTAAATAGTCATCACCGCCCGCGTCTATGGCTTTAGCAATCATTTCTGGCTCTTCGTGACTACTCAAGAAAATAATAGGGATCCAATCCGGAAACGTTTCTCTTATATGAAGAGAGACTTCAAAACCGTTCATATCTGGCATTGATATATCGAGTAACACCAGTTCCGGATCAAAACTCTCGTAGGTATTTAACGCCTCTAGTCCACTACCTACGGCTTTTACAATATGTCCAAGTTGCTTTAGACGAATAGCCAACTGCATCCTGTCTAGCTGAACATCGTCAACCAGAAGGATTCGCATCGATGTCCCTGTCGGTTGCATAACGCGTTCCATTTTTAATTATGTCTTTATTAAACATATACCATACTCATAGAGTTGTTGCATTCGACTCATAATTAAGTGCTATATTTTTGTTTGAATATCACGGAATCCATTGCATAAAGCAGTTAGACTGGACGTTACCCTATCTAATCATGGCCTGTGAGCAGAAGTTCAACAAACTCATTCACTTTGGTCATCTTGTGGATTAATGGGTATAGCTATTTGATGCATTTGGTATTAATATTCCCGCCTTTTTGTAATGAGAGACACACCATGTCAGAAGCAACTAACAGCGAAAGCAAAAAAATCGATCTAGCCAGCATTTCTCCAGAGCTACGTAAAGTTATCGAATTTGACGAAGTTCCAGAGCAAATGTTCGAAATGGTTACCTCTATCCATGAAGTGTCTGAAGAAGCGGTACGTGAATCATGGGACGAAATGCCAGCAAGTGCACAGAACATTCTAGACAACTTTGAACAGTTTCATGCTCTAGTTTCTGTAGGCCAAGCATTCGCTGGTATTAATGTGATGGAAGAGTTTCCGACTCTTAATCTGCCAGAAAACATGACAGATGAAGATAAAGAAGAATACCGTGCTCAACTACTTGATAATGTGCTTCACAACTGTGTGAAAGACATGGTTAAGCAACTTAAGAAAGCACGTCGTGACCCACTTCTTAAGCGTGAATTCAAAGAAGTATTCGCGAAGTAATTCCGACATTCTTCTAGTAACAAAGGCCGCACTTTGCGGCCTTTTTTGATCATGAAGCGTAAATCAGTCTAAACGGTTAATGAGGCGCTAGTGCCATATCTTTTTGTGTCACACTGACACCTTTAATTTGTGCAAAAACACGGCTACCAATTTTTAGGTTGAGATCGTCAAGGGCCCACGGTGTGATCGTTGCCCACAAATAACATTTCTCGTCTAGCTTGAGTGATACATTAATACTCTGTTTGTCATCGGCTGCGTTAAACACTTCGATGGAATCGACAATAGCAGGCAGAATATTTCGAATCGACGTCGCCTTGGGCTGCTCGAGCGTGATAGAAACGTCGTTGGCACGCACTTGCAAGCGTATTGGCGTGTCTGGTGTTCCGTCAATCTTTTGCACCCACAGGAGTACATTAGGTGCAAGGCTGATACAAGTCAGTGCATAACGTTCATGATGTTCAGCAATCCGGCCTTCAAATAAGCTGCTTTGATCTGAGAAAGATTGCCATGGACGCATAGCATGAGAAGCCCACACTTCCTCAAGCTTACCTGAACTCGAAATTTTACCTTGGTCAATAATTGCAAGGTGCTGAGCAAGCCTTAAAATTTCCTGGAGACTGTGTGTGACATAGATAATAGGGATATTTACCTTCTCAGACAACTCCTCAAGAAAAGGCATTACCTCACGCTTTCTTGGCATATCGAGTGAGGCAAGTGGCTCATCCATCAAAAGCAAATTGGGTTTAGATAGCAATGCGCGCGCAATCGCAACACGTTGCTTTTCACCACCAGAAAGTGATACCGGAAAGCGCTTTAGTAACGGTTTGATAGACAAGAGTTCGGTGACTGCATCAAAATACTCGTCATCTTTTTCTTTAACGCCATATAACAAATTGCCTTGAACCGAATAGTGAGGAAACAAACGTGAATCCTGAAACACATAACCAATACCACGCTTGTGCGTTGGTAGGTTAATTCCCTGTTCACTGTCAAACAAAACATGCTCACCAACCGCAACATACCCTTGCCTTGGAGTGACCAATCCGCTGATGATGTTAATCAACGTCGTTTTACCTGCACCAGATCGTCCAAACAAGGCACTAATTCCGTTACAGGGTAACTTGAGTTTGATGTCGAAGTCAGTCTCACCAAGCATTTGTTTAAATTGGACTTTAATCGTCATTGCTTCGCACCCAATCTGCTTGCCGCTTTACGATTTAGCCATTCAGAGATCATTAATGTAGACAAGGCTAACGCGATAGAAATGATACACAGACGAGCCGCCTGCATTTCTGCACCTGGCGTTTCAATAAAGTTGTACATTGCCAGCGGAATCGTTTGGGTCTCACCCGGAATGTTAGAGACGAAACTGATCGTCGCCCCGAATTCGCCAAGACTACGAGCAAATGACAGCATCGTTCCCGTAATAATTCCGGGAACGGTCAGTGGTAACGTGACGGTGAGAAACACTTTTAAAGGAGAAGCGCCTAACGTAGAGGCTGCGTGCTCCAATTTAGGGTCGACGCTATCTAAGCTTAAGCGTACTGAACGAACCATCAAAGGCAAAGCCACGACAATACAAGCGACTACTGCCCCTTTCCAATTAAAGCTAAATACTACCCCTAAGTTTTCATAGAGCCACTTTCCAAGGAACCCTTGTCGTCCTAAAGAAATCAACAATAAATAGCCGATTACCACTGGCGGCAATACCAGTGGTAAATGAATTAAGCTATCGAGAATCGATTTACCAAAGAACGTTTTTCGAGAAAGTAGCCAAGCAAGAAAAACGCCGAGAGGAATCAGCCAAAGTACTGCGTACGCGCCTACTTTGAGGCTTAACATTAAGGCTTGGTATTCCAGTTCTGTCACGCTTCGTTCCTATAATTGAAGGCCGGTTTATTGCTGAAAGCCATATTGAGCAAAAACGCGTGCGGCTTCGTCCGATTTTAGGTACTGGAAGAACTGCTCCGACTCAGTAGAATCATTCACAATTGCTGCCGGGTAAACAATAGCCGCATGCGTATCACTCGCAAATTCGCCGACAATTTTGACTTTATCAGTTAACTGAGCATCGGTTTTGTAGACCACACCTAAAGGCGCTTCTCCACGTTCAACCAACGCCAAAGCTAAGCGCACATTCTTTGCTGGTGCGACGTGAGTTTGAACCGCTTTCCATACACCCAGTGTAGTCAATGACTCTTTCGCGTACATACCAGCAGGTACTGACGTCGGATTGCCTAAAGCAAGACGATTTCCATGCAATGCCTTCTCCCATGCCTTTGCATCAGAAAAGTTAAATGAGGTTAATTCTGAAGACTGAGGAGCAATCAAGACTAAGCTATTGCGCACTAGATTTGTGACATTGTCACGATAAATGACATTTTTATCGACCAAATAATCCATCCATTTCGTGTTCGCAGAAATGAATACATCCGCTGGTGCGCCATTGATAATTTGTCGAGCGATAGCAGAAGAACCACCATAAACGGGAGTGATAGAAACGTCATACTTTTCTTCAAAGTTTTGCGCGATCTCGTTAATCGCATTCGTCATAGAAGAGGCTGCATACACTTTTAGGTTCGTTGATGCGTTTGCTGAAAATGAAATGCTTAATACTACCGTAAGGCAAGCATACTGTTTCCATGCTTTCATAGAGATACTCCAATACAAGGCAAGCGAAAGAACAGGTTATTTAAATATAAAGTTCAATCAGTTAATGGGCTATTTAAACAAAAAATCAAGGCGCACATGTTGTTCTATCGCATCTGCGATGCGATTAATGCCTTGCTCCTTTAACTCTTCAAAGTCTTGTTGTTTGATTTGGGTGCCGTTTACCCATTCTGATACCAGGCTTAAGACAGCTGCCTCGTCAAAGAACCCGTGAAGGTAGGTTCCCATGATTTGGCCACACTCGCTGATCGCCCCCTCCGCTTCACCGGAACTGAATGTAAGAGGTTGCAGGCCCCGTACTTCACTTCGCCCTACGTGGATTTCATAACCCTTTACATTGGCTGTTTTGCCGTTAAGAGAAAGCTGTGCTTTTGTGTTTGTAAGCTGTTTGCTGTTAGTTAGCGTCGTAGTGATATCAAGCAAGCCAAGTCCTTCGCTTTGACCTGGTTGGCCTTCGACGCCGTTTGGATCATCAATCAAGTTTCCAAGCATCTGGTAGCCGCCACAGATACCAATCACTTTTCCACCAAGACGAATATGACGCAAGATATCTTTATCCCACCCCTGGCTTCTTAGATAATCCAGATCGTCTCTGACCGATTTGGTCCCAGGCAAAATAACCAGGTCGGCTTTATCTATTTTTTCGCCTTTACCTACATAACGTAGATTGATGTCTGGATTCAATCGCAGCACATCAAAATCAGTATGATTACTAATCCGGGTTAAAACAGGCACAACAACATTCAGTTTTACCTCAGAGTGCAACTCCTGCTGTGCAGTGATCGCGTCTTCTGCTTCTAAATTCAAACCATGGAGAAAAGGAAGTACACCAAGTACAGGTTTACCTGTTTTTTCTTCTAGCCAATCGAGGCCCGATTGCAATAAACGAATATCACCTCGAAAACGGTTGATAACAAATCCTTTTACTCGCGCTTGTTCAGATTCAGAAAGTAACGCAAGTGTTCCGTACAAATGTGCAAACACTCCACCACGATCAATATCAGCAACAATGATCACTGGTACATCAGCGGCCTCAGCAAAACCCATGTTTGCAATATCGCCTTCTCGTAAATTGATTTCAGCAGGACTCCCCGCGCCCTCGATAATGATCGAATCAAATTCTTGAGTCAGACGAGAGAAGGAATCTAACACCGTGTCCATCGCCACTTTCTTGTAATCATGAAAGCCAGCCGCATCCATATTGGAAATCGCCTTACCCTGCAAAATGATCTGAGCACCTGTATCACTGTTAGGTTTAATCAAAACCGGATTCATATGTACGGTTGGCTCAATATTACACGCCTGTGCCTGTACGGCCTGTGCTCGACCTATTTCACCGCCATCTTTGGTTACCGCACTATTTAGTGCCATGTTTTGTGGCTTAAATGGGGCAACATTTATCCCTTTTCTTGCTAATACACGGCATAAACCTGCCACAAGGACACTTTTTCCGGCATCCGAAGTGGTGCCTTGAACCATTAAAGATGGGATCGCTGATTTCATGAACATTCGTAAGGAATAGAGGAAGATGAACAATCATAACGTCATCGTCCCCACTTACTCAAGCAAATGAATAGAATATGAATGTTGAAATCATCATTGGTTCAAACAAGCCCTGTTTTAATGACCCCATCAAAACAAACCGATGAGGATGTAACATGAAAAAGAATACAATTATCGCAACAATCGCCGCCTTAGCTATTGCTCCTTCTATCGCGTTCGCGAAAGATAACGCTCAAAACCAATCAAACTTCCAGTTTAACGGTCCTGTCACTGTGGAAAAATTGGATGCCTTGCTAAACGACTCCAATATGTTTACTGAAAAAGATGTGGTCGTTGAAGGTAACTTATTGCGTCAAGTTCGCTCGGATAAGTTTGTCTTTAGCGATGGTTCCGGTGAAGTGATGGTCGAACTCGATGACGATATTCAGCTAAATACTCCGATTGATCACACGACTAAAGTCCGTCTGTTTGGCGAATTTGAAGGCGGGAACAAACCAGAGATTGAAGTCGAACAACTCGTGGTCATGTAAAACAAACCCCGATTGCTGTGCATATCAACATGATGTAGTGACGATTACAGCTAAATAGTGACGGCAAGCACTTAAAATGATAGCTTTATCAATCTTGGTCTGCTTTTTGCAGACCATTTTTTTGTTCATTTTAATCATCTTGCCCGGAGACACCATGCTAGGTAAAGCTCTAAAGGTTGCAGCCTTTGGTTTGTGTGCTATTTTGCCACTTTCCGCACATGCAAATAATTTCAACTACAACACGATGGAATTTCGCATGGGCACTAGCCCTGGTACATTTGGTGGAGAGTTCAATACCTACTTTACAGAGAATACCCATTTCATTGCTCGCGCAGACAGTGAATTCAGCGGAGACTGGGACATTGCTGGTGGTATAGGCTTTAATGGGCCAGCAGGCCAATTTGCAGATATTTATGGCCAAATGTTGGTACACAACATTAAAGAGAACGGCAGTGATAAAGTCGGCGACGAGTGGCGCACGGAAGTGAATATTGGCACTCGTATTTGGTTTATGCAAAATGTTGAGCTACATGGCCGTATCGGCCAAATCATAGATAATGACGATTCGAACACCATTTACAATCTGGGCGCACGATTCCACTCAACTCAGCAACTATCACTTGGTGCAGATTTCAAAAATAATGGTGTCTATGGCCAGCAAATTGTAATGTCTGCTCGTTTTGCATTTTAGTGGACATGACTATGACTATGACTATGACTATGACTACCAGGGCATCACAAGCAAGCATATGATTCAATAAAAATGGCCTCCAATTTTGGAGGCCATTTTTTGTTAATCACGAATTATTAGCTTGTAGCAGAAACTAGCTGTAATACATCAGTTTTTAGCGTTTTTTTTAGGTTTATCTTGCACATATTTTTTCGATACATCTACAACGGCGATATCTCTAAAAAAGCTTCGACCAAGCAAAATTGGAAACGTCATATGTCCGCGATCGGCTAACGTAAACTCTGTCTTTTCTTTGTGCTCCCCAACGGTAATGTAGGCTTTTACCACCGCTCGTTTATCCACCTCTTCTGACGAAGACTGCTTAACTTTAGCCCAGCGCTCAACGGGTACTTTAAATTCTTTGGTGTCTTTGTCACCTAAATCTATCTTAAATTTAACCCAGTCTTTACCATCACGCTCAAACGGAACAATGTCAGTCGCACTAATTGATGATGTTGTCGCCCCTGTATCGACTCTAGCCTTGAAAGTCTGGTCAATTTCAGGAACATAAACCCATTCTTCAGAACCAAGAATTAACATGCCATCGGGTGTTTTTGTGACCTTGACTGGCTTCTTAGGCTTTGGTTCCGGCTTTTTCTCAGGTTTCGCTTCTGGTTTGGGCTCCACCTCTGGCTTTGGATCTACATCAGGTTTCACTTCTGGCTCGACTTTAACGGGCTCTTCGACCTTTGGCGACTCTGGCTCAACAGGTTCCTGCGTCGTTTGAGTTGACGTACAAGCAATTAAACTGCCGCTCATCATAAGCGGCAGAATCAGTTTCCAGTTTTTCATCCACACTCCAATTAAGCTTGAGATACTTTCTTAATTGCGTCCGCTACGTATGGAATATGAGTTTCGGTAAGTCCGGCAATGTTAATTCGACCATCGCCAACACCATAAATGCCATAATCTTCACGCAGTTGCGCCATTTGGTTTCCACTAAAGCCTAGCACAGTAAACATGCCTTTGTGACCCTCAATGAAATCAAATTGATCTGTATTATGGTTGTTTCTCAACTCGTTACACAAACTTTGACGAAGGCTAACCAAACGATGTTGCATTTCACTCAATTCTTGCTTCCAAACGGAAGTGAGATTGTCATCTTGCAGAATGGTCTTAACTAAAGCTGCACCATGGTCGGGTGGCATCGTGTAAGTCGAGCGAGCTAGAGTGAGGAGTTTACCTTTTGCATTGGTTACATCATGCATGTTCTTACCAACCACAATCGCTGCACCAGTTCGTTCACGGTACAGACCAAAGTTCTTCGAACATGAAGTAGTAATCAACATCTCTTCAACGTTATCTGCCATAAAACGAAGGCCTTTTGCGTCTTCTTCTAGGCCATCACCGAAGCCTTGGTAAGCAATGTCCACAAATGGGATGAAACCGTTCTTCTGCGACAATTCTGTAATGGCTTGCCAAGCAGAGAAGTCAATATCCGCACCAGTTGGGTTGTGGCAACAACCATGAAGAAGTACCACATCTGAAGGCCCAGCTTTCGCAAGATCATCCATCATTTTTTCGGTGTCTACTTGTTTCGTTTCCGAAGAGAAATAGTGGTAGAACTTAACTTTAAGGCCTGCTGCTTCCATCACTGGCTTGTGGTTTACGTAGCTTGGGTTGGAAATCCAAACCGTCGTATCTGGCTGTACGATCTTCATTAGATCACCGAGCATACGCAGCGCACCACTTGCACCTGGCGTTTGAATAGCTGCAACACGATCCATTGCAGACGTTCCCGTCAGTAGCAAATCGATCATGCTTTTATTAAATTCTTCGCAACCTGCAAGACCAACATAAGACTTGGTTTTTTGAGTTTCAACAACGACATCCTGCGCCATTTGAATGGCTTTCATAATCGGCGTTTCGCCTGCGCTGTTTTTGTATACGCCAATGCCAAGGTCAACCTTGTTTGGACGTTCATCGTTACGGTATGCAACGGATAGAGATAAAATAGGATCTAATACGGGAGTTGGGAGATTAGAAAACATGAAAGTCATAACCCTTTGAAATTCAAGTACCGAACCTCACGTTAACACCATCGCAAAAAATGACGAAATGATTTTTCACTTATTTCATCAATTAGAGAACAAAATTCTGGATTGCGGTGAGTTTTGTGCGCTCTATCGTTCAGAAAAAGAACGATTCACTCCTCGTTGTACCAATCCACTCTACCGTTTTTTCTAAACTCTCTTGGTGTCATGGTCGACCACGCTTTAAAACGTGTACTAAAGTTAGCGCTGGTCGGATATCCGACTATTTCTCCAATATGCTGAATTGGCCATTCTGTTGAACGAAGTAACCTAGCAGCATATTCCATGCGCATACGCGTTAAATGTGCCATTGGGCTTCGACCAAACTGCTTTTGAGTCAGTCGATGCAAATGAGGCTCCGAACATGGATATAGAGCCGCCACCTGCTCAACGCTCCAATCCTTATGGAGCTGACGTTGGACAAGGTCAAATACACGCCGAAGCCTCAATTGGCTGCGTGATATCGACTCTGAGGGCGGCATGTTTAACATCAGCTCTAACTGAGCCACACTATGCTCACCTACCGCACCACCATAATCGATTGGAAGGTTAATGCTGCGTAGTAACGTTTGGATACATGCATACATCACTTCAGGTGTAGATGAAAGCTGGTAGCGAACATCGCATTCTAATATCGGCCACTCTCTATCAGGAGCAAGAAAAAGCCACGCGATCTGCCAAGGTTCTTCTTCTATACCAAAACCGTTTTCAACACCTGCGGGTACTGTAATCAACGAGCCCGGTTCCAAATCGTATCGATAAGTCCCACTCTCTAGCCACCCTTTACCACGCACCGTATAGAGCAGCATGTGTTTCTTTTGGTTTTTACGATAAACAGAGAAGAAGTCACGACAAGTGGCAATGCCGCACTGCACAATGCCTCTCTCCTCAAGTGCTAATACTCGACTGTGATCAATAAACTCTTGATAAGTTTTTTCTGAAATCGCGTAGCGTTCTTGTTTATCTTCCATGATTTATTGGCTCACATGTGCGTTAGTAGAGAGTTTTACAAAGGTTTTGGATTCCTTTGAAAAATACACCGCCAAATCATGAGGATAAACTACTCGCATTAATCTTTAAGGAGAAATGCGATGCTCTTAACACGCGAATACATCGATAAAGCATTTTGGCAAAAGCTGATTACGATTGGCCTACCTGTTTCACTTCAGTCCATGCTTTTTGCTTTGCTCGGCGTCGTGGATATTTTCATGGTAAGCCTACTCGGAGAATCTGCAACGGCAGCAGTTGGAGTTGGAAATCGTATCTTTTTCTTCAACCTAGCGGTTGTCTTTGGCCTGTGCGGTGCAGTTACCGTACTTGCTTCTCAATACTACGGCTCAGGAAACCTAGCCGGAATTCGCAGAACGTTGGCGCAATCTTGGTTTATTTCCATTTTGGTGACGCTGCCGTTTATCGTTCTTTATGCGATTTTTGATGAAGAGATCGTCTCTTTTATGTCAGACGATCCTGAATACGTCACTTATGCACGTGATTATCTTGTGGTTACGGGCTTTAGCCTCATTGCTACGGCGATAGTAGTACCGATTGAAGCGGTATTGCGCTCCGTGGGCCAAACCAAACTGGCAACCAACGTTAGTATCTCCGCCATTGTCGTTAACGTCGCGCTTAATTATGTTTTGATTTTTGGTTTATTTGGTTTCCCTCAATGGGGCGTATTTGGTGCAGCCGTAGGTAGTTTTGTTTCTCGATTTTTCCAAACCGCCGTCTTGATTTATTTTTTCTACAAACGATATGCTTACCTAATTCCGACTAAGTTCGATTGGGTACAAGGCCGCTTAAAACAGTATCGAAAAAAGTACTTTAAGGTTTCTTTACCCATGTTGGTCCACGATGCGCTTTGGACTGGTGGATTGATCGTTTACAGCATCATCTATGGTCAATTGGGCGTTTCAGAACTGGCGATCATCTCATTCTTATCACCGATTGAAGGGGTACTGATTTCAACCTTTATGGGATTTGCGGTCGCTGCATCCGTTCTTCTTGGGAATGATATTGGTGCAAAACATTATGACCGAGTCGAGAAAACGGCGTGGTGGTATGTGTTAACCAGCGCAATCTTAGCCACCTTGCTGTTTTTCCTAGTGTGGTTGAGCTCGCCCATGATTCATCACCTATTGGTACTGAGCCCGTTAACCGATGCAGACATGGCACTTAACGTATGTTTAGTCATGGCGCTAGGTATGATTTTGAGGGTGTTTAACATGGTTGGGAGTGGCGGCGTACTAAAGAGTGGCGCTGATATTCGCTATAGCATTTTCATCGACACGTTCGGTCAGTGGGCTATTGGTGTCCCCCTTACTTATTACACAGGCATGGTGTTAGGGCTGCCTTTGCATTTTGTCTTGATGTCTCTGCTCGCGGAAGAGTTAGTGAAAGGCGTACTGACGACTTACCGTATTCAATCTAAACGTTGGATAAATAATATGGTTGAAGATGACCAATCGGTGACAGCGTAACCAAAAAGACATTAACGAACTCACACCAAAAGGGCTCACCCGTTATGCACGCGTGAGCCCTTTTTATGTGCGGAGAATGCTTGATTAGATGTCCGTAAAGCGATGAATGATTTGGTTTGAACTGCCACGCCATTCGAGATTGAGGTCTTTCTTGTCTTGTTCAAACTTACCATCAATCAAAACATCGATGTATTGCACCACTTCCCTTTGCGCGTCATTCAGTTCCGTCAGCGTGTAGCCAGTCCAAACCCAAATGTCTTTACCTGGGCACTCCTCTCTCACCCTTTTCACTATCTTCAAAATATGAGGCACATTAGCAGGGTGAAGCGGATCTCCACCCGACAACGACAAGCCACGGCGTTTGATACGCGTGTCGTTTAAGTCAGCGAGGATTTTGTCTTCCGCTTCTTGCGTGAAAAGTACACCAGAATCCAAACGTTGCGTCGACTGGTTATAACAGCCACGGCACTGATGCACACAACCCGACACAAACAGCGTGCAGCGTGTACCCGGTCCGTTAACAACGTCAATTGGATAGTATTGGTGGTAATTCATAATGCGTCTCTGTGTTATCGAGAAAGAGAAAATCAACCTGTTTAAAGTTGATTTTCATTATTGGGTTTGAGCTTAAGTAAACCTTACAGGTGCTTAACTCGACGCTTCACTTCTTCTTGCTTACCGAAGTTAAACGGGCGTGCATCTGGGCTGCCTAGGTAGCCACAAACACGACGTGTCACTGACACTTTGGTTGAATCATGGTTGCCACAGCTTGGGCAAGTGAAGCCTTTACTTGTACAGTCAAACTCACCGTTGTAACCACACTCGTAACACTCATCAATTGGCGTGTTAGTTCCGTAGTAAGGCACTCGGGTGTAACTGTAGTCCCATACGTTTTCTAGTGCTTCAACGTTACGTTGCATGTTCGGGAACTCGCCGTAACAGATAAAGCCGCCGCTTGAGATTTCTGGGTAAGGCATCTCAAAGTCGATCTTGTCGTATGGGTTCACCTTCTTCTCAACATCTAGGTGGAAGCTGTTGGTGTAGTAACCTTTGTCTGTTACGCCTTCAATTACGCCGAACTCTTTCGCATCGATGCGGCAGAAACGGCTACATAGGTTTTCACTTGGCGTTGCATATAAGCTGAAGCCATAACCTGTTTCGTCAGCCCATTGATTCACAGCATCTTTTAGATGCTTGATGATCGCGACCGCTTTTTCACGCAAAACAGCGTCATCATAAACGTGCGCTTCTGTACCGAATAGCGCGTTAATTGTCTCGTGTACACCGATGTAACCAAGAGAAATAGACGCACGACCGTTTTTGAATATATCTGCGATTGAGTCGTCTGCTTTCAAGCGAACACCACATGCGCCTTCCATGTATAGGATTGGGGCCACACGTGCTTTCACGTTTTCAAGGCGAGAGATACGTGTCTCTAGTGCTTTACGAGCAAGACGTAGGCGGTCATTTAGAAGCTCGTAGAATTTCTCTTCGCTTCCGTTTGCACGGATAGCGATACGAGGAAGGTTCAAGCTCACGACGCCAAGGTTGTTACGACCTTCGTGAATCAGCTCACCGTTTTCTTCGTAAGTACCAAGGAAGCTACGGCAACCCATTGGCGTTTTGAATGAACCGGTTACTTCCACTACTTTGTCGTAGTTAAGAATGTCTGGGTACATACGCTTAGACGCACACTCAAGCGCAAGTTGCTTGATGTCGTAGTTTGGATCTTCTGATTTGTGGTTCAAACCATCTTTGATGCCGAATACAAGTTTAGGGAATACCGCTGTTTTACGGTTCTTGCCTAGACCTGCAATACGATTCTTCAGAATCGATTTCTGGATCAGGCGGGATGCCCAGCTTGTACCAAGACCAAAACCGAACGTAACGAATGGGGTTTGACCGTTCGCTGTATGCAGCGTGTTTACTTCGTATTCTAGAGATTGAAATGCGTCGTAACACTCTTTCTCAGTGCGCGCTTTTGCGAACTCTTCTGGCTCAGCAATGTTCCACTCTTTTGCAATCTCTAGGTGTTTCTCGTAGCTTGTGATTACGTACGGTTCTAGAACCTCATCAATACGGTTGATGGTTGTACCGCCGTAAATGTGGCTCGCGACTTGAGCAATGATTTGTGCTGTTACCGCTGTTGCAGTCGAAATTGATTTTGGCGTATCAATCTCAGCGTTACCCATTTTAAAACCATGCGTCAGCATGCCTTTAAGATCGATAAGCATACAGTTAAACATTGGGAAGAACGGTGCGTAGTCTAAATCGTGGTAGTGAATGTCACCCACTTCGTGCGCTTGAACCACATCGCGAGGAAGAATGTGCGTCTTCGCGTAGTGTTTCGCTACGATACCAGCCAACAAGTCACGTTGAGTCGGAATTACTTTGCCGTCTTTGTTCGCGTTCTCGTTGATTAGATCCAGATTACTTTCTTCAATCAAACCTTCGATTTCGCGAGTTAGTGCACTTTGCTTCTCACGAGCGATGTCGCGATCGTGGCGATATTCAATGTAAGAACGCGCTAGGGCTTTGTAAGGACCTTGCATGAGTTCATTTTCGACTAAGTCTTGAATCTCATGGATGTGAACTTCATCGTGTTCTCTTAACTGTAACTCGACAGCAAGAGCCACATTAAGAGCATAAATAGCGACATCTTTATCTTTGTTTTCCGCTGCTGCTTCAACTGCTGCTTGGATACGATCCCTGTTGAACGGAGCTCTTGATCCGTCGCGTTTGATTACGATTGGTTTCACTTTGTTCTCCTTACCCGAGCATACTCACAGAGTTATCCACAAACACACTATATGGGGTTATTTTTTATTCTGGCAACACAATATATTGTGGCGTATTTAACGAGAAGCACCACTCGAAAACATTGATTTTGATCAATAAAGATTGGCTAGCGAACAAGAAGAAATCGATCTTATTGGCGTTGATCTCAGTTGCGAAGAAAACCATGAAAATTGCAAAATTGGTACTAAATCTACTTGCTATTTTTGGAGGTCTTGTAGGATAAAGGATGGAAAGGAATACGCTAAAAGATAGGAGTGCAACAGGCCAAAATGCGATCACTTTTTGTTACGTTAATATTACTTTTTAGTTCTCTTTCATTTGCTCAAAACTCCATCAATCTAACCAGTTGGAACATAGAATGGTTATCTATAGATGGTGGAAAAGTGTCGAGAACACCACAAGATTTTGAAAAGCTGACCCACTATGTGGATAAAACACAAGCCGACATTTTTGCTTTTCAAGAAGTCGAAAGTGCTGCTGCCATCCAAAAAGCCGTTGGCAATGACTTCACTATTTATCTTTCCGATCGTTCAAACGCCTCCAACCGACACCTTCAGTTTAACGACACCAACCAATACACAGGCTTTGCCGTGCGCAATGGCGTAAGCGTATTAGACAAGCCAGACTTCTCTATCACACGAGGCAACAGCAAGCTTCGCTTCGCGAGCTACCTTGTTTTAAATCCAAACCAAGAAAACGAGACTCACCTACTCTCTGTACATCTGAAAGCGGGTTGCAGTGGCGCGTATCGTAATAACCGCGATTGTAAGATAGTGAAACAACAAGGACAGGCACTAGCTAAGTGGATAAAGGCGCGCGAGGACAACAAACAACATTATGTCGTGCTTGGCGACTTTAACCACAACTTGGGTTATCAAGGAGATTGGTTGTGGGACGTGATATCGGACAATACTAGTGCAAAGCTAGTGACTAAAGACACTAAAGCGGAATGTAAAGTGCGCTCTAATCGTAATCCGAATAAAACCCACCAATTCCGCTCGGTGATAGACCACATCATTGCGAGTGGTGATTTAAAGGCGTCGTCTGGTGTTCAAACCGTTTTCAAAACACAAGATGTACTCGATTATAAACTGAGTGACCATTGCCCGGTTTCTACGACACTCACTTTTTAGCGTTTAAGTACTCTTTTTAACGTTGAAGTACTTTCTTTATTGACGAACCACTCTTTTAGCGGTGAATGACCCAACCAACATTGCCGCTATAAAGAGCAGAACTTGTGTGTTGCCAGTAAAAAGGCTGGCAACCGCAGGACCAGGACACACACCCAGTAAGCCCCAACCAATACCAAACAGTGCTGCACCACCGACTAACTTTTTGTCTATCGTTTTAGAAGTCGGACAGACAACCTCATCACCAAACACAGATTCGCTTCTTGGCTTTATTAATAAAAGATAAGCAGGAACGAACACAACAAGTGCTCCGCCCATAACGAAGGCTAAGCTTGGGTCCCATGAACCGGTAATATCAAGAAAGCCGATCACTTTTGCCGGATCTGCCATACCAGAGACCACCATACCAATACCAAAGAGCACACCAGAAAATGCAACAACGGACATTTGCTTAATACTTTTCATTACGTGAGTTTTCATAACGACACTATTCCTCACGATACTAGCAAGACGGTTAACATGGCTGTGGCCATAAAAGTACACGTCGCGACCACAGAACGGATTGAGAAACGCCCTATTCCACAAATGCCATGGCCACTAGTACAACCATTGCCGATACGCGTACCAACACCGACTAACAAGCCAGCAACGATAACTAAAATAAGAGAACCGCTGTACTGATCTGGTACATGCCCGCCAAGAACATAAACAGCAAACAAGCCACCTAATACCATCGCAATTAAAAAAACAATTCGCCAAACGCGGTCTGCGCTCTCAACGGCACCGTTTAAGATCCCACTGATCCCAGCAGTCTTGCCAGTAAATAGCATCAGTGTTATCGCTGATACGCCAACTATTATGCCGCCCAACAGCGACATCCAAGGAACTTCAAACATAGCAACCGCCAAACTAATTACTTACAGAAAACTTGCTTAAAGGCCTCAACCAACGGACCAACTCTTTCATCAGAAATTGAATAAAATACCTGCTGAGAAACTTTTCTAGCTTTAATAATGTCGTGCTTTCTCAATACGGTGAGATGTTGTGAAAAAGCAGATTGGCTTAATGATGAACCTTCAAACAGTTCACCAACCCCTTTCTCGCCTTCAATCAGCTTACACATCACGATTAGGCGCTCTGGATGAGCCATAATTTTAAGCAGCTCACTCGCTTCGGTCGCACTTTGTAGCATACTGTCGCCCATTCTTATGCCTCTTCATTACTACATTACATTTCATTAGATATTACTAATTAATATTATTAAGTCAATGCTAATGTAGATTAAATAACATTAGACTTAGCTAATTTATTTAAGTAAGGTGTAGGCGTTTTCGATCATTCAGCAGGAGAAATCCATGAGCAAAATCGTGATTATTGGTGGGGTTGCTGGAGGTGCATCTGCAGCAGCTCGCGCTCGTCGTCTTAGTGAAGACGCAGAAATCATTATGTTTGAACGCGGTCCATTTGTGTCATTTGCAAACTGTGGCTTACCCTATCACATTGGTGGCGATATCCAAGAGCGCAGCAAACTGCTTCTTCAAACGCCTGAGAGCTTTTTAGCGCGTTTCAATGTTGATGTCCGTGTGATGAACGAAGTGGTTTCTATTAACCGTCAAGACAAAACGGTTACGGTTAACAATTTGCTTGATGGCTCTGAATACCAAGAGAGCTACGACTTTCTTCTACTCAGCCCTGGCGCAGGTCCAGTTGTGCCGCCTATTCCGGGTATTGATAACCCGTTAACGCACTCGCTGCGCAATATTCCAGATATGGATCGCATCATTAAAACGATCGAAACCAACAAAGTTGAACACGCTACGGTCGTTGGTGGTGGTTTTATCGGTTTGGAAATGATGGAAGCCTTCCACCAGCTAGGCATAAAAACCACATTAGTTGAAATGGCGGATCAAGTGATGACGCCCGTTGACCGTGAAATGGCTGGCTTCGCACATGCTGAAATTCGTGAGAAAGGCATCGACCTTAAACTTGGCGTCGCACTTGAGTCGGTGAAATTCGTACCTAACGAGCACGTGGCAAGTTTCGACTCTGGTGAGAGCGAAAAACACCAACATCTAGAAGGTGAATTGGAATTAACACTAAACAATGGTGAAAGACTCACCACCGATATTCTGATTATGGCAATTGGTGTTCGCCCCGAGACCAAATTAGCAAAAGAAGCTGGCTTAGAAATCGGCGCTCTTGGTGGTATTTATATCAATGAATACATGCAAACCAGCGATCCTTCGATCTACGCTGTCGGCGACGCGGTAGAAGAGAAAGACTTTGTGACTGGCGAGCAAACTCTAGTGCCACTTGCGGGCCCGGCAAACCGTCAAGGCCGAATGGCAGCAGACAACATGCTTGGCCGCCAAGAAACTTACCAAGGTACGCAAGGCACGGCGATCTGTAAGATTTTTGATTTAGCCGTCGCTTCTACTGGTAAAAACGAGAAACAGCTGAAACGTGAAAACATCGCTTATGAAAAAGTGTATGTGCATACAGCAAGTCACGCGAGTTACTACCCAGGTGCAGAAACCGTGTCATTCAAAATGCTGTTTGACCCAGTAACAGGTAAAATATTAGGTGCGCAAGCAGTAGGTAAAGACGGTGTTGATAAACGTATCGACGTAATGGCAGTTGCTCAGCGTGCTGGTATGACGGTAGAGCAACTGCAACACCTCGAGCTAACTTACGCGCCACCTTATGGCTCTGCTAAAGATGTAATTAACCAAGCGGCGTTTGTGGCAAATAACATCATCAAAGGTGACGCGATTGCGATTCATTATGATGAAATGGATTCACTGACAGAAGACCAACTGTTACTTGATGTTCGTAATCCTGGTGAATTGGAGTCCGTTGGTTATCTTGAAGGTGCAATTAATATTCCTGTCGATCAACTACGTCGTCGCATGCACGAACTTCCTAAAGACAAAGAGATCGTGATTTACTGTCAAGTTGGGTTACGTGGTAACGTAGCATACCGTCAGCTGGTCAACAATGGTTACAAAGCCCGCAACTTGATTGGTGGATACAGAACTCTCAAATTTGCTCGCTTATAACTTGATAATAAAAAGAGAAAACCACGTGCTTGGTTTTCTCTTTTTTTGCAGGAAAGAAAGCGTAGATCATTCACCTTCAATTGCCAAACGGACTGCTGCTTGAGCATGGATAGAAGTGGTATCGAGTAGTGTAACATCGGTGTGACTTTGGTTTACAAGTAAGGCAATTTCAGTACACCCGAGAATCACAGCTTCAGCTCCCTGCTCTTTTAGTTTTTCAATAATTTGCAAGTATATCGTCCTTGACTCCTCTTTGATTTCACCTTGGCATAACTCTTTATAAATAATGTTATGTACTTTAGAGCGGTCGTCTTGATCGGGAATTATGACATCAAGCCCATAACGGTCGGAAAGCCTTCCTTTATAAAAGTCTTGCTCCATTGTGAATTGAGTACCAAGGAATCCGACCTTTTGAACCCCTTTCTCACGAAGTAACTCAGCAGTCGCGTCTGCGATATGTAGTATGGGGATATTAATACTGGCTTCAATTTGAGGCGCAACTTTGTGCATTGTGTTAGTACAAATAAGAATGAAGTCAGCGCCCCCTTTTTCTATTGAAGATGCAGCATCAGATAGAATGCTTGCCGTTTCTTCCCATTTACCTTGATGTTGAAGTTTCTCTATCTCCGAAAAATTCACGCTATACATACAAATTTTTGCGGAATTTAGGCCGCCTAACGCCTCTTTGACTCCTTCGTTGATCAATTTGTAATAACTAAGCGTCGACTCCCAGCTCATACCACCTAGAAGACCGATAGTTTTCATATAACTCTCCAATCGTTATACACCACCGTGCCAGGGGTGTTTTTACAAAAAAAATCAGCCACTTAAATAAGCAGCATTCAAGCGTCTTCACTATTGAGCATTGGGTAACACGAAAATAAAATCATTCCCACAAGGACCGCTACGCGATTCTCATATATCCTCGCAATATCGTTACTGCATTTCCAGAAAGCTTAACGTGCTCAGTGCTTAACAACTCTGTATGGACGACCCCACTTCTCTTGGAGGCTTGGAAGCCTTTCAGTTGCTTTTTGTTGAGCTCTTTAGCCCAGTAAACACATAAAGCGCAATGTGCAGAGCCTGTAACTGGGTCCTCATTAACACCTACCCAAGGCGCGAAGTATCGAGAGACAAAATCGGCGTCAGTGCTTGATTGAGCAGTGATGACGACGCCACGGCCTTTTTGTTTAAGCAGCGCACCAAAATCAGGGTCGAGCTGTTCAAGCACAAATTCATTATTAATGACGATCAACTGCTTATTATCAAACTGACCGTAGGCGGCTACATTGGCGGCATCTAGCCCCAAGCCATGAAGTAAGTCTTTGTTAATACTAGCTCTCATATCTAAAGTTGGAGCAGGAAACACCAAATGAATTTCTTCATGATCGAGTTGTGCAGTTAAAACCCCGGATAGCGTAACGAACTCAATCGTATCTCCAGTATTATATAACCCCTGCTCTTTCAGAACGTGCGCCGTTGCAAGTGTGCCGTGTCCACACAAAGCAACTTCCGTCCTCGGTGTAAACCAACGAAGTTGCATTGTACTGAGTGACAGAAATGCCGTTTCAGATAACGACATCTCGGCCGCGATGGCCAACATCGTTTCCTCATCAAGGCTTGACTCTGTGATACAAACACCCGCGGGATTACCTTTGAAAACCTCTGATGTAAACGAGTCAACCTGAAAAATTTTAACTTCCACGAAATATCCTTAAGTTCTATCAAACACGTAATTCTGTATCACGTGATTTTTAATATCTGTTTGAGCGAAAAAACCTATGAAATTTTCTACCAACCTTATAGGTCTTGTTGGAAGCGCTAACAAACAGGAGAATGTAGTTAATTATGCAAAACGTAAAAAGCCATCATCAATGTGACTCAATTGGATATCTTATCGGAGTTTTCGGCGTTTCTTTAGTTCTAATATGGATTGGTATTTATAAATTCACACCTACAGAGGCCAAGCTTATACAACCGCTCGTTGAAAATCATTTTCTGATGAGTTGGTTGTATGATGTGATGTCAGTTCAAACCGTATCAAACATCATTGGCGCAACAGAAATCATTGTCGCTATTGGATTAATCGTTGGCCTTAAAAACACACGAGTCGCTTATTTTTCTGGCATAGCCGCCGCAATTATTTTTCTTGCGACACTCAGCTTTCTAATTACGACACCGAATACATGGAAAGTGTCTGATGGGGTTTTGGTGACAAACTTCTTTTTAGTAAAAGATATTCTATTTTTAGCCATTGCGATTAGCGTCATCGAACGAAACAACCCAAACAGAGAATAACTCTAAATAGTTCGAAATCTTGTTTTTCCAGAACGTAGCCTGAAAGGTGCAAACGACTTACAAGTCGAATGGTTCTGTCAATAACTCTAAACAAAGACTCTTAAATTTAGAATGTTTAAGAGTCTTTGCCTTCTAATGATGCGAAACAACATCCTAGCGTAAAGTGAAAAGAAAAGCCTTTTACTCTACTGCTAAGGTTTATTGATACTTTGCCGAAGTAATGAACTCACCGAATGTCTCGCACCATACAACAACCGTATTGTATTCAGAAATTGAAGTGCTTTGAGGAACCTCAACAACGAAGTTATCGAACGTTTTGACATCACCAATTAAGCTCATCTCAGATTTAAGGTCATTAAACTCTTGTTCCGTTTCGACAAACTTAGGAGATAGATAGAGTTTATAGTCTGGTCCGGGAGCGAGTTTTCCTACCAACGTAATGACTTCAGAACTCAAATGAATTTCTCCCTCTCCCCAATGAAAAGCGTCGCTACCTTTGAGTTCCCTCTTAAACACTGCGCTGTATTCTGCACCTTGCTTGCTCTTAGCAACTTGTTCATCGGTCGGCGCAGGTGGTGCAATAAGGATCGGTAAAGTATAGATACCTATCGCAATGCCAATAGAAACTGCCACTAAGTGACTGATTGTTAATTTAATTATATTTTTCAAGGTCATAAGCATCTTCTTATTAGTTTTACTACTTGAAATTAGATTCAAATCGGCCTTATCTGTCTATTATCGAGCAGCATAATGTCATTAACATTATACACAAGCTATGTGCACTAAATGCAGACTGAGCGCAATTAAAAACGGCTGATAATTAATATCAGCCGTTTGCTTATCGGAAATGTCGTTGTGCCGGTTTGGTCACTATTCCGCTTCCACCAAAGCGATCTTATCGGATGTCGATTTTTCCAATTTTATCGCAATAAACTTGGAGGTTGGCGTAAATGTTCTATCCCCATAACTATCTAAAGGAACCAATGGGTTTGTTTCTGGATAGTAAGCCGCCGCCTGGCCTGCTGGTACATCATAGGCAACAAGCGTAAATCCGCTCACACGGCGCTCAACGCCATCTTCCCATAATGACACCATGTCCACTTTGTCGCCTGGTTCAAAACCGAGTTTACGAATATCCGCTTCATTGATAAACAGCACTTCGCGCATACCAAATACTCCACGATAACGGTCATTCAAGCCGTAAAGTGTCGTATTGTATTGGTCGTGTGAGCGCATGGTTTGCAAGATCAAATCTGGCTTTTGGCCTTTTTCGAGTATCGCTTCGCTGATCAACTGCTTCGGCAACTCGCTAGAGCTGAACTGTGCTTTGCCGCTTGGTGTATTCCATCGACGCTCAGCAGCTGGGTTTACCAAGTGGAATCCACCCGGGTGTTTAAGCTTATGGTTAAAGTCGGTAAAGCCCGGAATCGTGTCGGCAATCAAATCGCGAATACGGTCGTAATCTTCAATCACCCACAACCAATCAATTGGTTTTGCCCCGAGTGTAGCATTGGCAATACCGGCAATAATCGCTGGTTCTGAACGCAAATGCTCCGAACGCGGTTTTAGCTGACCAAATGAAATATGTACCATGCTGAAGGTATCTTCAACCGTCACGCCTTGTGGGCCAGTCGCTTGCTGATCAATCTCGGTACGGCCTAAGCATGGAAGAATAAGCGCATCTTTACCTGTGACAAGGTGAGAACGATTTAACTTCGTCGAAATGTGTACGGTTAAATTACAGTTTCGCATCGCGTTGTGCGTACGTTCTGTGTCTGGCGTTGCTTGTGCAAAGTTACCGCCCAAACCGATAAATACTTTCGCTTGCCCTTCTTCCATCGCTTTAATGGCTTGCACAGTGTTGTGGCCTTCACCACGCGGGACGTCAAAGTTAAATCGACTTTCAATGCGATCCAACAACAGATCTGAAGGTTTTTCATCAATGCCCATCGTACGGTCGCCCTGAACGTTACTGTGACCTCGCACAGGTGAAAGACCCGCGCCCGGCTTACCAACGTTACCTCGTAACATTTGCACGTTTGCGACTTCTTTAATGGTTGGCACAGAGTGACGATGCTGAGTCAACCCCATCGCCCAACACATGATCACACGTTCTGCACGTCGATACATGCTCGCCACCATCTCGATTTCACTTAAATCAAGACCCGATTGTTCCGCGATGTGTTCCCAAGAGGTTGCGTCCACTTCAGCCAAATACTTATCAATACCTGTTGTGTGTTGCTTGATGAATTCACGATCAAATACCGCTTTGCCACCGATTTGCAATGCCTCGCGTTCCCATTGCAACAAGAATTTCGCGATGCCACGAAATACTGCCATGTCTCCGCCCAAAGCAGGACGCAGGTACGCCGTGTTTGTAGGCTCTGAGCCGTTACTCAACATCTCAATCGGCATTTGTGGGTTTTGGAAACGCTCTAATCCGCGCTCTTTGAGCGGGTTTAGACAGATAACCTGTGCACCACGTTTTACCGCTTCGCGCAGAGGTTCAAGCATTCGTGGGTGGTTCGTGCCCGGGTTTTGACCAATCACGAAAATCGCATCAGCTTCTTCAAAATCATCAAAGATCACTGTGCCTTTACCAACGCCAATGGTGTCTTTCATCCCTATTGCACTGGCTTCGTGACACATGTTGGAACAATCTGGAAAGTTATTGGTACCGAATGCGCGCACAAATAGCTGATACAAAAACGCCGCTTCGTTGCTTGCACGACCAGAGGTATAAAACTCAGCTTGGTGTGGTGAATCCAATTGATTGAGATGTTTCGCGACAAGTGCAAAAGCCTCATCCCAAGAGACTGGAACATAGTGATCGGATTCAGCATCGTATCGCATTGGGTGCGTGATACGGCCTTGGTATTCCAACCAGTAATCGGTTTGCGTTGAGAGAGATGAAACGCTGTGATTGGCAAAAAACTCAGGGTCAACCAGACGATTGGTCGCCTCCCAGTTTACCGCTTTCGCGCCATTCTCACAGAAATTGACTTTACCACTATCTGGCGACTCACCCCATGCACATCCCGGACAATCGAAACCGCCATTTTGGTTGGTTTTGAGCATAGTGCGAATGTTTTTAACTGCATTTTCACTGCCCCACCAACTTCTGGTTACGGCTTTCAGTGCACCCCAACCACCAGCTGGACCTTTGTATGCTTTTATTTGTTCTTTTTGGCTCACGACTTTACTCCTCGCAGATATACCAGCAAGCAGGGTGCCCGTGAAAACAAGCGCGTTATTTATTGAGATAATGCGGAAGTATTGAAGGGCTTAGTTTCTAATCCATGTATTTTTTAATCCAAATAAGTAACCACTCAACATGCTCTCGCTTGTCCGAGCGTTTACTTATCTAGATTCTTGATATCGGATACCCGCCTACTGTTTCTAAGACTGGTAGATTCAATTCGCATTGTTGCGTCTTGATCTAAATCAAAGATTAAGTCGTTATTCAATATGCGTCCAATTGATAATCCTGACCGAGTGATAAACAAAATCTATGACGAATTTTTCCACTGTCCACTGACGGTCATAACATTTTTAATCAATACAATTTATGAGGTTAATCGTTTTCCCATCCGATTCCACCTAGTTCGCTTGACGAGCTCAATAAAATCGGTACTCTTGATAATAGATAATATCTATCACACTATAGATACTTTAAATTTGACCCTAATTAATATCAGGAATAGCCTTGATTCAGATCAATTTTGAGTGTGGTTTTATTCTTGACTTGGTTTTGGTTTTTCATTCCCCAGTTAAAACGCTCCAGCGCTTAAAAAGTACGGTAGTGCTGTGCCCTTTTTAGGGAGTTCCCCCGTACATGTGACTCACAACGCAAGGTTAACAAGCCATTATGGATATCAAACAACTTAAATATCTCATCGCACTTGAACAGACCAAACACTTTGGTCAAGCCGCCGCATTGTGCCACATTACGCAGCCTACTTTGTCCATGAGAATCCGAAGCTTAGAGGAAGAGCTCGATCTCGAATTAATCCAAAGAAGTCAAAGATTTGAAGGATTTACTGAAGCCGGAGAACGCATTTTAGCTTGGGCAAAAACCGTCTTAGCAGCTCATGATGGATTGCAAGCCGAAGCCGCCAACTGCCGTGGTCAGTTGGTAGGCTCTCTTCGGCTTGGAATGGTGCCACTCGCCAGCCAAAACCCTATGCAATTGCTCAAACCATTAGCTCAACAGTTCCCTGAGTTACGCTTTCAAATACTCTCCATGACGACCGAACAGATCATAGACCAACTCAATCGCAATCAACTTGATTTGGGGATGTGTTATGTCGATCAAGTCAACACCGCTTACTTCGATGTTATCGAACTAGATTCAACCAAACTTGGCGTTTTATTCGATGAGCGTCATTTTGATTTTGCCGAATCTGAAGTGTTGTGGGAGTCACTCAATAACATTCCGCTAGGGCTGCTTTCGAAGGGCATGCACTATCGCCACTCCATTGATCTTAGCTTTGTGAGTAAAGGGCTGGTTCCGCAAACCGTCATTGAAAGTAACTCCACCTTTCACTTGATCCAAGCAGTAGCCAGTGGCCTTTGTTGCGCAATTATGCCGCTGAATTGTGGATTGGAAGAGTTGAACGATACGCTTCGCATTATCCCTATCGAAGAAGCCGCCGTTCACGCCCCGCTAGGTTTGTTAAAGCGAAAACAAGAACCCTTCTCCGCGCTAACCGATCAGTGCTTCGCAGAAGCAAAAACCATATTCAATCGATAACAAGAATCCACACGTCAATTTTTGGCATACATAACGGCTTATGAGGTGATTTCATGAGATGTACTACTCAATCTTATTTTGAACTGTCCGATTTCAATCAAGCACCACCTCAACCAAGTGCGTTCAATTACCGAGAATTGATTGATGGCCGCCCAGTGCAACAAATGTCGCTGGCGAGTGAATCCGCCTTAGCTATCAGCTATAACGGCATTAGCCAAGCGGTCATGATGGTGACGCCAGGCCATCTGGAAGACTTCGTGAAAGGATTTAGCCTAAGCACAGGCATCGTCCACGATTTCAAAGAGATTAAAGACATTGAAATTGGTGGCGATCACGAATCTCACTATGCGGAAGTGGAAATCAGCAACCGCGCTTTCTGGGCGTTAAAAACACAGCGCCGAAATCTTGCCGGCACAACCGGATGCGGCATTTGTGGTGTAGAGGCTCTGGAACAAGCTTTGCCTGATTTGGCACCGCTAACACCGTCTCTTCCTCCGCGCTCCGATGTATTCGAAGGGCTGCGAGACAAAGTCGCACTGCATCAAGAAGCCGCACGTGAATCTGGCGCGCTACACGCCGCTTTATTTTCAGATTTACAAGGCAACATCAAGTTGTGCCGAGAGGACATCGGCCGTCACAACGCGCTAGATAAGTTGATTGGCGCATTGGCCAACAATCACATCGAACCTAAAAGTGGCTTCGCAATCATGACAAGCCGTTGCAGCTTGGAGTTGATCCACAAAGCCGTTCGCGCGCGTATCCCCACTCTGGTTTGCTTATCTGCGCCTACAGCGTTAACTGTCGAATGGGCAAGAAGAAACCATTTGAACCTAATTCACTTGCCAAAACACGGCTCGCCGCGTCTATACAGCCCCGCGCCTTAACACGTCAACCTAATCGAATTCCTAATATTTCTAACGGAGACCTCTGGGTCTCTGTTGTTTGCTTCTCGTTCCCAATTGATACTTAGCGACAAGACACTATTCTCTCCAACCAAACGTGCTCACCCCTTGTCAGCACTAAGCTTGCGTATATTAACCTGCTTGCATTTGAACGCTTTCCAACCCGATAAGAACCCTGTCAAAAACCCATAAATTAGTAAGGATTTTGTGTGACTCTTTTCACGCTTTTCCGCCTTCCTAGGCATTTCTAGGAATTTTTCCTAGCCGATCTAGGCAACCATCTCATGTGCCTTACAAAACCACTCTCTAGAATTCCGCTCAGTCAAAGGTAACAAGAGCGCATAACGGCCGCCGTTGTGTTTCTAAAACAATTACAAGAGAGTTCATCATGTTAAAATTCCTCGAACAGGTGCGGAAGCCGACCCTCGATCTTCCTGTCGAAGTTAGAAGAAAGATGTGGTTTAAACCGTTCATCCAATCTTACTTGGTCGTATTTATCGGCTACCTAACCATGTACTTGATTCGTAAGAACTTCAATGTCGCGCAAAACGACATGATCTCAACTTACGGTTTGAGCATGACAGACCTAGGTCTTATTGGCCTTGGCTTCTCCATCACATACGGCATCGGTAAAACCGTTGTGTCTTACTACGCTGACGGTAAGAACACCAAGCAATTCCTCCCTTTTATGCTGATCCTTTCTGGTCTTGCAATGCTTGGTTTCAGCTTCAGCATGGGCGGCGGTAGTGCAAGCCTGTTCTTGATGGTGGCTTTCTACGCTCTGAGTGGTTTCTTACAAAGTACTGGTGGCCCTTCTAGTTACTCAACCATTACAAAATGGACACCTCGTAACAAACGCGGCTCTTACCTAGGCTTGTGGAACATGTCACACAACGTTGGTGGTGCGGGCGCAGCGGGTGTTGCTCTTTTCGGTGCCAACTACCTATTCGACGGACACGTAATCGGCATGTTCGTGTTCCCTTCTATCATCGCGATCATCGTTGGTTTTATCGGTATGCGCTTTGGTAGCGACTCTCCAGAAGCTTACGGTCTAGGTAAAGTAGAAGAACTTTTCGATGAAGCAGTGAGTGAAGAAGACACCGCCGCTGAAGAAAACCAGATGACCAAAAAAGAAATCTTTGTTGAATACGTTCTTAAAAACAAAGTTATCTGGCTACTTTGCTTTGCCAACATCTTCCTTTACATCGTGCGTATTGGTATCGACCAATGGTCAACGGTATACGCGTACCAAGAGCTTGGTCTGTCAAAAGAAACGGCAATCTCTGGCTTTACTCTGTTCGAAGTCGGTGCGCTTGTGGGTACTTTGATGTGGGGTTACTTATCTGACCTAGCAAACGGTCGCCGCGCATTGGTTGCTTGTGTGTCTCTTGGTTTGATCATCGTATCGCTTGAGTTCTACCAACACGCCACTAACGAGTTCATGTACTTAGCCTCTCTATTTGTATTGGGCTTCTTGGTGTTTGGTCCGCAACTTCTTATCGGTGTTGCCGCGGTTGGTTTTGTCCCTAAAAAGGCAATCAGTGTGGCTGACGGCGTAAAAGGTACATTCGCTTACCTAATCGGCGATAGCTTTGCAAAACTAGGCTTGGGTATGATTGCAGACGGTACACCTATCTTCGGCTTAACAGGTTGGAAAGGTACCTTCGCAGCCCTAGATACCTCCGCCATGATTTGTATTGTTTTGCTTGCTTTCGTCGCTATTGCGGAAGAGAAGAAGATTCGACACGCGAAGAAACTTCAACTTGCACAAGACCAAGCCTAACTTCTCTGCGCGCTTTACTTCGGTAAAGCGCGCAAGATCATTAAAAAGCATGGTTCAATTCAGTATCATTAAAGATTTTTCTATTGGCTCCTGTTGGAGCTTATTGTTGTTAGTCGTCTGCTCTATTTGGTTGTAATAATGATTCATGTTGCTCTAGTTGATGATCACGTCATCGTGCGTTCGGGTTTCGCACAATTATTAAATTTAGAAAGTGATATTACCGTTGTTGGTGAGTTCGGCTCTGCCGCAGAAGCACGCACAGGCTTGCCTGCAGTACACCCACACGTCGTCATCCTAGATATTTCCATGCCAGATGAAAGCGGCTTAAACTTTCTTAGCGAAATACCAACTGGCATTGCCTGCGTGATGCTTAGCGTGCATGACTCCCCTGCGATGGTGGAAAAATCACTAAAGCTAGGAGCAAAAGGCTATCTTAGTAAACGCTGTAGCCCAGACGAACTTATTCAAGCCGTGAGAACCAGTGCTTCTGGTGGCTGTTACCTCACATCAGATATTGCACTTAAACTTGCAACGCCTAGCGACAACACCACCTCTCTATGCCAACTGACAAAACGTGAAAACGAGGTATGTCAGCTACTTGCCACTGGGTTGGATGTAAAGTCTGTCGCGGCAGAGCTTGGCTTGAGCCACAAGACTGTGCATGTTCATCGTGCGAATGCCATCGACAAACTCGGCGTGAAAAACAACGTTGAGCTCGCCAAACTATTTTCTCAAGAGTCCTTTTAATGCGAGCTTATGCTGTTACCACCATTTGCGGACTTTTTGTTATGGCTTGCGCCTGGTTCTGCTTATGGGTGATTGCCTATTACTTTGTCAATGATCCCGAGCTGGCGATCTTATTGTTTCCTTTCGCTTTACGATTAGGTGTCGCCCTTCACACTCGCACCGCTTATTGGCCGACGATTTACCTTTCGGAGTGGGGACTTTCCATCGCACTTGCGATCTTACTGGGTCAACCGCAGTGGCTTACCGTGCTGATTGCGAGCATTGCCAGTATCCCGGTCACACTGATTGCGAAAAAATACTACTACGGTGACCAAAACCGCCACTTAGCCGTCATGGGCATTGTGATCATCATTACCGCCTTCATCAACGTAATGGCGGTCGGATTTCACGTGCCTTCTGTTTACATGGTATGGCTGGCTAGCATTTCTGGAGGCTTGCTCGTGGTGCCTATGTGCTACCTGTTGTGGAGCTATTTGTTCCAAAGTCGTTGGTCTCCGCTTAGCTCTCTCCTACTTAGTAATGCCGTTGTATTTCAGGTACGTCATATCGTGCTTTATGCGCTGCTTTTGATCGGCAGTATTTTGGTGCAAACCAGCTTGCCTGAAGAGCTAAAACGATTTGCGCCATTTTGTATGGCGATTCCAATCATCGTGCTTGCTCTGCGTTACGGCTGGCAAGGTGCTCTGCTCGCCACCATGCTCAACAGCATAGCGCTGATTGCGGCTCGCAGCGGCGTATCAAATCTAGAAATCACCGATTTGTTATTATCTCTCTCGGCGCAAACCATCACCGGCATTATGCTCGGCTTAGGGGTTCAGAAACAAAAAGACCTCAATCACAAACTGCGCGGCGAACTTGCACGCAATCAGAATTTGTCTCGCCAGCTTATCAAAGCGGAAGAATCGGTAAGACGCGATATTGCGCGCGAGCTACATGACGAAATCGGCCAGAACATCACGGCAATCCGCACACAAGCCAACATCATTAAGCGGGTAAATAACGCAGAAACACGCGTTGGTTGCGCCGACATGATTGAAGGGCTTTCCCTCAACGTGTACGACACTACTAAGCGACTGTTAAGCAAGCTAAGACCCAAAATGCTGGATGATTTGGACTTGAAAGAATCCGTCGAGCAACTGACGCGAGAAATGGAATTCGCCAATCACGGAACGACTGTTCAACTGAACTGGCAAGGCGATTACACAAGCCTGAGTGACACACTCAAAGTAACCCTATTCCGTTTATGCCAAGAGTCATTAAATAACGCTGCCAAGTACGCAGAAGCGCAGTTGATCAATATTGAACTGACAATTGGAGAAACGGCGGTGTCATTGATGATTCACGATGATGGTGTCGGTTTCAAAGTTCAGGACAGCATGAAAGGCATGGGCGTTCGCGGCATGCAAGAGCGTGTGCACGCGTTAGGTGGAAAAATGGTTATCTACTCCACCAGCGATCAAGTGATCGGCACACAAATCAGCATTACTTTACCTAAGGTGTAACTCAAGATGTTTGGATTTTTACGTTCACCTAAATTTACTCAACCGAGTCTAAGCAACGAGCAAATCGACCAGCGTTACCGCCATTGGCGTTTGCACATTATGTTGGGGATGTACATCGGCTACGCAGGTTTCTACTTTACCCGTAAGACCTTTAACTACGCCGCACCAGCGATGATTACCGATCTTGGCTTAGATAAAGGCGATTTGGGTCTTATCGGTACGCTTTTCTACATCACCTACGGCTGCTCGAAGTTTATTTCTGGCACGATTTCGGATCGCTCTAATCCTCGTTATTTCATGGGATTAGGATTGATTGCGACAGGTCTGGTCAACATCGCGTTCGGCTTTTCTAGCTCACTCGCGGCTTTCATTACTCTGTGGATCTTAAACGCGTGGTTCCAAGGCTGGGGCTGGCCTTCATGCTCGAAGCTGTTAACCACTTGGTATTCACGCTCCGAGCGTGGCTTCTTATGGGCCATTTGGAACACCGCACACAACGTTGGTGGCGCGCTGATCCCTATTTTGGTGGGCTATTTAACGTTGCACTACAGCTGGCGTGAAGGTTTTATTCTACCCGGCATCATCGGGGTATTACTCGGTCTATTCGTTTGTTGGCGATTGCGCGACAAACCCACAACAATGGGTTTACCAAGTGTCGGCCAATGGCGCAACGACGCACTAGAACTTGCGCAAGAAAATTACGGACGTGGCCTCACCTACCGCGAAATTCTGAAATCGTACGTATTTAACAACAAATACATCTGGCTGCTCGCGTTCAGTTATGTGTTGGTTTACATCGTCCGAACCGCAATCAATGACTGGGGAAACCTGTACTTGACCGAGCAGCATCACTATAGCCTGATTAATGCCAACGCTGCTCTGTCGATGTTTGAAATCGGCGGTTTTGTTGGGTCATTGGTTGCGGGTTGGGGCTCAGACAAACTCTTTGGCGGTAACCGTGGGCCAATGAACTTGCTGTTCGCGATTGGGATTTTCTTATCTGTCTCTGCGCTTTGGCTAATGCCTCTGACCAACTTTGCATTCCAAGCCGCGGGATTGTTCTCCATCGGCTTCTTTGTCTTTGGACCACAAATGCTGATCGGTATGGCGGCGGCGGAGTGCTCTCACAAAGATTCTGCCGGCGCGGCAACAGGATTCGTGGGCTTGTTCGCCTACATGGGCGCAGCATTGTCTGGTTATCCACTGGCGTTAATTCTTGAAGAATATCATTGGACGGGTTTCTTCATCACCATTTCAGTTTGTGCAGCCGTCATTGGCCTTTTGTTGCTGCCATTTTTGCAAGCGCAACCATCACGAAAACCACTCGAACCAAAGCCTCGGTTGTAAATCGACTTATCGCCCTTCGGGCAAATTGGCGAGTGACCTAACCGCGCTCGCCCTCCTTATTTAACGTATCTCTGCTCAATTTTTCTTCCGATTCAGTTCGGAGGGTTAACTATGGGAAAAATTCATGAATTTGAACACTATTTCATCGCATAGCTTCTTTCAAATGAACAACAAAATCCAAAACTACGCTTGGGGAAGCACCTCTTCTATTCACGATTTGTTTGGCTTTTCTAACGAAACGAATGAGCCTCAAGCAGAAGTATGGATGGGTACTCACCCAAACGGCTGCTCTGAAGTTCAGGTTGAGCAAAACACGCTGCCTTTGTCTGAACTGATCAAACAAAACCAACCCGCTTATTTATCAGCAGAAACCGCAGCAAAATTTGGCGACCTGCCCTTTCTGTTTAAAATCTTAGCGGCCGAACACGCACTGTCGATTCAAGTGCACCCAAGCAAGCAAGATGCCGAAATAGGCTTCGAAAAAGAACAAAGTGCCGGGATCCCACTAAACGCGAGCCATCGTAACTACAAGGATCCAAACCATAAACCTGAGTTGGTGTACGCGCTGACAAGTTACCAAGCCATGAACGGTTTTCGCTCGTATGCCGAGATTATTGAGGCATTTGGCCTTTGCGATATCGATGAGCTACGCACACCGCTAGATGCATTCAAACGCGAAATCAACTCACAAGGTTTACGCGATTTCTTTGTGCACATTCTGACCATGGAAGGAAAAACAAAAGAGCGTGCACTGAAACAGCTTCTTGCCCACGCTTCACGTCAATCGGAGCAAGGCACTGACAGCGACGTTTTCCAACTCATCTTGGATCTATCCACTCAATACCCCGGCGACGTCGGCTTGTTTGCACCATTGCTGTTGAATGTCATCACGCTGCAACCTGGCGAAGCGATGTTCCTGAGCGCAAGAACGCCACACGCTTACATTAAAGGAACGGGATTAGAGATCATGGCGAACTCAGATAATGTTTTGCGTGCAGGACTCACTCCGAAACATATGGATGTTGAAGAACTGGTTAAATGCACAGATTTTGTGCCTAAGCCGTTTAACAGCCTTGTTCTTAAACCCAATGCCAATGGTTGCCAAAGCCTTTATCCGGTCCCAGTGGCAGACTTTAGTTTCAGCATTCTTAACCAACCGAACAATGAAGTGGTTGATGCCAATAGCGCAGAGATTTTGATGGCGATTGATGCCGACCTGACACTCATCAGTGATAACGGTGAGACGTTAACCGCCGCGAAAGGACAATCTGTATTTGTTCCTGCTTACGTTGGCCATTACCGTATTCAAAGTGCGGGACGTGTGGCTCGCGCCTTCAACTAGTTTTTGAACAACCGATTCAAACTAACGTCTGACCCAAGGGACTGGGTTAGACAATTTATTCCTTTTATAGATTGAACCATTCCGCTTTTAAGGCGCTCGTGCTTACACCTTGCCGAATCCAAACACCTACAGGCCAGTTTCTCTAAAAGCCATAACCTCCCGGATCTGCCATTTACTGCAACATTCATTGTCAAAACCCATTTATGTCCGGTAAATTCGTCGCTCCAATATCAAATCACTTGGATAATAAAGGCGCTTGCATAGTGGTATTTGTTGCAAAACGTATAATCAACGTTGTAATCAAAGCCTCAATCACTACAATCTCTGGTTCGATTTTTCAGTTAACGTTTGTATGCCGAAGTTAAACCAAGATAACCCTGTTCAAAGCTCCGCCCTTTGCGATATCGAAACCAGCAGTAAGATTCAATCGGCATTAGAACCGAAGTTTCACAAGCCAGAGAAACGTCTCTGCTTAAGCCCTGGCCTGTCGGATAAGCATTTGGCGCGCCGTTGGCAAGTATTGGAACACGTGACCAATAAAGATCATCTTCTTGATCCTTTCACGCAGTCACATTGCGACGCTTACTCCAACAACATCGAGCACTTCATTGGTACTGTTAATGTGCCGGTCGGCATTGCAGGCCCTTTGCGCGTCAACGGCTTGTATGCGAACGATGACTTTTTGGTTCCGCTCGCAACGACAGAAGCCGCGTTAGTCGCTTCCTACAACCGTGGCGCAAATCTTATTACCGCCGCTGGTGGCGCGAGCGCATTGTTACTAAGTGAAGGGGTGAGCCGAACACCAGTATTCGCCTTTAATCACCTTGCTGACGCCGGCCAGTTCGTCAGTTGGGTTGTGACCCAGTTTGACGTATTTCGTCAAATTGCGGAATCCACCACCTCACATGGCAAACTCAAAGACATCAATGTAAATATCGAAGGAAACCATGTTTATTTGGTCTTTGAATACGTGACTGGTGACGCTTCCGGACAAAACATGGTGACCATCGCAACAAACGAAGTGTTCCATCATATTTTGGCGACCAGCCCAATCAAACCAACTCAAGCATTCTTGGATGGCAACTTATCAGGCGACAAAAAACCAAACGCACACACACTGCGCTCGGTACGCGGTAAGAAAGTATCCGCCGAAGTGACCATTCCTGCTGAGTTGGTGGAAAAATATCTGCATACGACGCCGGAGTCTATGGTTCAATTTGGCAAAATGACTACGGTGGGTGGTTTACTCAGCGGGACAATTGGCGTCAACGCGCATTACGCAAATGCCCTTGCCGCGCTTTACATTGCTTGTGGTCAAGATGCCGCTTGCGTTGCAGAGTCTGCCATTGGAATCACTCGTATGGATGTGGACGCTCAAGGCAACTTGTACGCGTGCGTGACCTTGCCAAACATCATGGTGGGAACAGTTGGCGGTGGTACTGGCCTTCCAACGCAAAAAGCATGTTTGGATATTTTGGGTTTGCACGGCAACGGCAATGCGAAAGCGTTAGCCGAAGTCGCAGCTTCGCTTTGTCTGGCTGGCGAACTCTCGATTGTGGGCGCATTTTGTGCCGATCACTTTTCTCGTGCTCACCATAAGCTTGCCCGAAAATAACCTTTGTTGCTTTGTACAAGAGAACATCCGTGTGGTTTTCTCTTGTGCAAACCAATGGACTTTATTTATTGGCTCAATAATTTCTTGAAACTAACTTAAGCCTTAACAAACATACCAATCTCTTGTTAACAGTACTTTAGCTGTCCCCCTTCTATATCCATTGCGATACCTCTGCTTGTTACTCTTCATTGGCCATATTTAATATCAGTATCTTAGAAAAAATAGCATCAAAAAATTCTAGCACTATAGTACCAAATTCATCGTTTGAGTTTTTTGTTCACCACTTATTGCTACTATACTCGCCTATGCAGCTGCTTGATTTTCATAAATTTACTAAACAGCTCAAAAGAGCTTAATAACTCCCGTTAAATGGACTTAAATCGTTACTTCGGGTAAGCGAGTTAACTATGAGACGTCAGAAGCTAAATAAAATCTCTGCTTGGGTACTAGGATTGGCTATCTTATTGCTGAGCCATGTGTCTAATGTATCAGCACAAATACAGCAATCCCCATCCGATCAAACCGTTGCGCGTTTTCTCTATCAAACCTCTTTTGGACCAACTCCTGCGTTAATTAATGAGGTTAGGGAAAACGGGTTAGAGGATTGGATACAGAAACAAATCAACCTGCCAGCAACCTACCATCAACCACTTTATCAAACGCCTTTTTCTAAAGGCCTACAGTCAAACCGCGAAAATGCTTGGTATCAAATTGTTGTTACTGCTGAAGATCAGCTTAGGCAGCGAACGGCTTATGCACTGAGTCAGATCGTAGTCGTTTCTCGTTATGGCGGCGTTCTTTCCAGCAAACCTACAGGGTTAGTCAATTACTACGATCTGTTGGTTGAGCATGCGTTTGGCAACTACCGAGACCTGTTGTATGACGTTTCCATCCATCCAGTCATGGGGAGCTATTTGTCTATGCTCGGTAGTGCAAAAGAAAATAGTGCGACAGGAACGCTTCCCGATGAGAACTTTGCTCGAGAGTTAATGCAGTTATTCACTATCGGTTTGTATGAACTCAATTTAGATGGCAGTAAAAAGCTAAACCACGCAACAGGCAAACCTATCCCCACGTACAATCAAACTGATATTCAAGAGCTCGCGCGAGCATTAACTGGATGGAAAAATTCCGACATCGCATTCGTGAAACCGATGCGAGTTATCAATCAAAGACACGACACCGGCGAGAAGCGATTTCTAGGGAACGTGATCCCATCGGGTCTAACCGCACAAGAAGAGCTTTCAAAAGTGATTGATATGTTGATGTCTCACCCAAATGTTGCTCCATTTGTTTCAAAGTTACTTATCCAACGTTTGGTCAGTTCAAATCCAAGCCCAGAGTACGTCGCGCGTGTTGCTACGATATTTAACAACAATGGGGAAGGAGAAAAAGGCGATCTAACCGCCGTTGTTCGAGCCATATTGCTCGACCCTGAAGCATTAGGGATGACGGATACCCCGCCTATAAAAGTGAAAGAACCGATACTGGTCCTGACTAATTTTCATCGAGCATCAGGTTTTACAATTAAAGGATCACGTTACGAAGACGCAACAACGATGATGAACATCGCTAATCAAGGGCCGCTTCGTTCTCCTTCCGTGTTTAATTTTTACTCTCCAGACTATCAGCCGTCTAACGAGTTTACGGAGTCTGGTATTAACTCTCCAGAGTATGAACTTCTCAATTGGTCTGTTTATACCGATTTGGTCAACTATATGTTAACCAGCACTCGTAGAGGAGGTGGTGATTCCTACCACTTCGATCTTAACGAGTTTTATCTTCTTCTGGACGATCACCATGCCTTAGTCGAATTGGTTAACGAGCGTTTCTTTGCTGGAACGGCTTCTGCTGAATTGAAAGAGCTCATGCTCACCGCCCTGAATGATTATCGTGGGGATTATGTGCCAACAACAAAACTCGCTCTAGTGATATTTACCGCCATTTCTGGCGACGAATTCTATATTCAGGATTAGGAGTGAATTATGGATATTTCACGACGACATTTTATACAAAGCACGCTATCGATGGGCGCATTAGCCTCTCTTAGTCTGCCAGGTTACTCTCTCGCAGCGCCATCCAATGACTTTCGAGCATTAATATGTGTGTATTTAGCAGGCGGAAACGATGCATTCAACACCATACTGCCATTATCGGAGGCGCATTATCATCAATATTCCAAAGTCAGAGGGCCACTCTCTGTCGCCAAAGAAGACATACTCCCTATCAATTTGAGTGCTGTCGATAGCTCAAATCACCCAGTGAAGCTCGGCTTACACCCAAAGTTAAATGCGTTAACTTCCGTTTTCGAACAAGGCGATGCCAGCATCGTGCTCAATAGTGGCATTCTCAACCATCCCGTCACCAAACAAGCTATTGAGCAAGGTGAAGCATCACTTCCCGAGCAACTGTTTTCTCATAATTCTCAAACAGACGCTTGGTTACTTGGTGGAATGAGCGAGTCTAAAAATCTTGGTTGGGCTGGCAGAATGTTGGATGTATTAAACTCTGAATCAGAAATAACACCGCTATACAGTGTGCATGGCAACTCGCTTTGGTTACGGGCAATGGAACACCGCCAAACCGTCCTGAAAAAAGATCGCGCAGTTCAGCTTACCGCGATTGATAACCCTTTATACAAAGGTATCTATGATCGCCTTCTCTCTCATCAAACTGACAATCCATTTAATGGTCATTTTAATTTGATGGTTGATGAGTCGATGGTAATGAGCAGTGTACTGAGCGAGCAACTCAATCATATTGATGACGCGCCGCTGTTTACGTCATCGACGCTCGGCAAGCAGATGCAAACCGTGTACAAATTGATAGCAAGCCAAGATGTCCTGAAGCAGCAACGACAAGTCTTTTTCGTTAAACACTCTGGGTATGACCTGCACGATTCGCAATTGGCACGTCATCCAGTGTTACTTGAGGATCTCGCGACAAACCTTTTAGCAATGTATCGTGCGGTCGAACGGTTAGGGCTAAACAAGCAAGTCACCTCTTTCACTATGTCTGACTTCGGTCGACGGATGATGAGCAACGGAAATGGTACCGATCATGGCTGGGGTGGCCATCAACTATTAATTGGAGGCGCGGTAAATGGGAAACGACCTATCGGTACATGGCCGGAACTAATACTGGGCGGAAACGATGATTACTCTCAAGGCCGACTCATACCCAAAATTGCCGCTGATCAAGTTGGTTCAACACTAGCACAGTGGATGGGCGTGAGTGATAACGCTGCACTGGAATACGTGTTCCCGAACATCCGTAATTTTACCCATTCAAACCTGGGTTTTATGTCGTAAGATATTTTACAGGTAGCTGTAGAACACATCATCAAATAAGGGAGCCTCGCGCTCCCTTACTCATCTTATGTTTGCAAAGTGTCCGTTACACCTCGTCGCGACGGCGTTCGTTACACAGCTTAATGGCACGCTCAAGTAATTCTAGCGCGGATTGCTCACATTCAGGCAGAACCGCATCACTTTCACCAATTGGCGTTACGCGGTCACCCCATTTCAATACTGCCGCACCCCATGTCAAACCTGCACCAAACGCAGCAAGAAGCATGTTATCACCTGGGTTAACTCGACCTTGCTCTACCGCTTCACACAATGCAATTGGCACCGTCGCAGCTGAAGTATTGCCATAGTTTTGAATGTTAACAAACGCTTTGTCGTGTGGAATTCCAGACAGGTCGCACAAGGTTTGAATAATACGAATATTCGCTTGATGCGGAATCACAACATCGATTTGTTCCGTCGTTAACTGTGATGCTTTCAGTACGGTTTTCGCAGCTAGCCCCATACCTTTTACCGCACGTTTGAAAATTTCTTGTCCTACAAAGTTGAAATCCCAGTAACCGTTGTCTTCCGCAAAGCGATCCATACAAGTACCAAACTTTGGTACGGACAGAATATCGCGGCCTTTTGCGTCACAACCGATTTGAGACTGTAGTAAACCCGTTTCTTTTTCCGTTCTTGATAACACAACGGCGCCCGCACCATCACCAAATAGAACAGCGGTATCTCGCATTGCCCAATCGATGTAGAATGACAATCTTTCCGCACCAATAATGATCGCGTTACGATAGTTACCTGATTGAATCAAACGTGTGCCCGTTTCTAGGCCATAGACAAATCCCGTACATGCGGCATTTAAGTCAAAGGCAGCGGCTGCACGAATACCTAGGTTCTGCTGTACCTTAGACGCGATATTTGGAATCAATGAATCTGGTGAACAAGTCGCCACAATGATTAAATCCACGTCTGTTGCATCGACGCCTGCTCGAGCTAATGCATGTTTAGCAGCAACGGTCGCCATGTCTGACGTGTTTACATGACTAATACGGCGGTTTTCGATACCAGTGCGGGTACGAATCCACTCATCGGAAGTATCGAGGAAAGTGCTAAGATCATCGTTAGAGAGCACGGCTGGCGGAACACATTTCCCCCAACCTGTAATTTCAGCGTAGTAATTTGTCATCGCAGACCTATTTATTGTTGTATTTTAATAAAATTTCTTAGAACCTTAGGCTCAAATACAAACCTGCGCTGCGTTATTTCGGCAGGTTAAAAAATAAGTATACAAATAATGAGGCTGACTGGTAAGTCATGTTTTCATCAATACGTAATAAAGGAAGAAGTCATGTCATCGTTTAAAACTCGCTGCCCTTCGTGCGGCGGTCTAAATCGTGTCCCTAATGAGCGCGTTGCCGAATCTGCAACTTGCGGTAAATGTAAAAGTGCACTTTTAGACGGCTCGCCTATCGAAGGTACACAAGATAACTTTTCTGCTCTATTACAAAGTGATATGCCTGTTGTAGTAGATTTTTGGGCCCCATGGTGCAACCCGTGCGTTGGTTTTGCTCCTGTTTTCTCTGATGTTGCTCATGAGCAAGCCGGAACGGCTCGTTTTGTTAAGATTGATACCGAAGCTCAACAACAACTTGCGACGCAATTTGGTATTCGCAGTATTCCTACCATTATGGTTTTCAAGAATGGTCAACGCGTTGATATGATCAATGGTGCGTTACCTAAAACTCAATTCGATCAATGGTTAAATCAAGCACTTACTAAATAATCTTCCACGCCAACCTTGTTTGTAGGTTGGCGTTTTTATGCAACTTATCAACCTATCTAGTTAACAAATATTATTTATCGAAACGACTTAAATTTATCATTTTACTTGCCTAACTATTAGCCTCATATTCGCGCCGAATAACCCTTAGATTTCATTTAACTTATAGGCGCAAAACAGTGGAAAACACAGTCGTTCCTGCAGCATCACCACGAGTTACAGTTCCAGTCGTCGCACTGTCTCTTTATGCGGTGGCTTCGGGCTATTTAATGAGCTTGATCCCTCTCATGCTCGGTGAATACAACATCTCAGCAGATTACGCGAGTTGGTTGGCGAGTGTGTTTTATGGCGGCTTATTAACCGGTGCTATTTTTATTGAACGTATCGTACGTCAAGTTGGTCACCGTAACGCGTTTATTGGTTGCTTGGCCGTATTTTCGCTAACTATCGTCACACTACCCGTGTTTGCTAACGGATTGATGTGGCTTGCCGCTCGCTTTATTGCGGGTATCGCGGTTGCTGGTGTTTTTGTCATTGTTGAGTCTTGGCTAATGTCTGGAGACGAAGCATCGCGTGCGAAACGTTTGAGCTTGTACATGCTATCGCTTTATGGTGGTTCAGCATTAGGCCAGTTTGGTATTGGCGTGCTTGGCGTAAGTGGCGGCGTTCCGTTTATTGCGATCACGACGTTGATCCTAATGGCGATGCTGGTGCTAATGTTCATTGAGTGTGAGCAGCCAAACAGCCATGAATCAACCGCTTTATCATTTAAGCAAATTGCCAAACTAAACCATGCAGCAATTATTGGTTGTGTTGTTTCAGGTTTGACCTTAGGCGCGATCTACGGATTAATGCCAGTTGAGTTAACTAACCGTAAAATTAGCCATCAAGACATTGGTACATTGATGGCGCTAGTGATTCTAGGTGGCATGCTAGTTCAACCAATGGTGACTGCGTTAAACAAATATATGAGCCGCACAGTGCTAATGGCGTTTTTCTGTATTTTGGGTATTTTTTCGATCGGTATGACCTTTATTTCCTCGTCAGCCGTGGTATTGGCTGCTGCATTATTCTTTTTAGGTGCAGCTACTTTTGCCTTGTACCCGATTGCAATCAACTTAGGTTGCGAAGGACTTGATGAACGCTTTATTGTCTCTGCGACACAAGTCATGCTGTTTAGCTACAGCATCGGCTCTGTTGCTGGTCCTGTTGTCGCTGATAAATTCATGGGCCAAGAACACGGCTTGCTAGGCTACTTGTTTGCCGCTTTGGTTGCGACTGGCGTATACATGCTACTTGCTGCGAGCAAAACCAAGCAGCGTATGGCCGCTGGCCTCTAACCACGCCGCTTCTACTCAACGAAAACGAGGGCATGTCGCCCTCGTTTTTTTATTCTTCGCATTTTTGTTTAGATAAACGCTTGTGACGGTTTGACGCGTTCGCTGCAGGCTTTTCCGGTACCATTCGCTTTTCATGAAGCAAATGACGAACCGCCAAGATGGGATGTTTCAGTAACATTCTGGGGCCAGAGTAACGCATGACCAAACGCATTTGTTCTTTCGGCTCTGGTTTGTAGCAGTGAATCGGACATTTATTACACGTCGGTTTATTCTCTCCATAAGGACAGCGGTCGAGGCGCACTTCTGCGTATTCAAGCAGCTCACGACATTCTGAGCATAAGTCACGTTTTGTTCCATGATGGTCATGACAGTAAACCTCTACCATGGCTTTTACTGTCTTAAATTCAGTGGCGAGTTTGCCAAGTAAAATATCGCTCATGCGCTATCCAAAAATCACAACATCATTGTGTAAAGTTCTAACGTGCGGCCATTATCATATTGCTGCTCAACTCGTTCAAACTCAAAGCCCAGTTTTTTGAGCAAACTTATACTACGAATATTGTCATTGTTGGTGATGGCAACCAAATTATCGAGTTTCATTTCCTCTCTAGCGTATTCCAGCACTGCGGTTGCAGACTCCGTTCCGTAGCCGTAGCCATAAGCGGAAGGTAAAAATCCATATCCGAGATCATAGTGTTGTAATGTGTCACGTTTAACCAACCCACAAATCCCGATGGGTTGCCCATCTTCTTTCTTCTCTACAACGAGTAAACTCACGCCTTTAATTTGTTGCATGCGTAGCATGTTTTCTTTTATGTAACGCGCCGCTTCATATTCGGTACGAATTTGTTTGTCTCCGACAAAACGGTAGAAGTCTGGGTGGTTATAAAGTTCTAGTATAAATGGTGCATCATCTACACTCACAAGACGCAGTATCAAACGTTCGGTGTACAGTGTTTTCATTTGGGCTCCATTAAAACGCGATAGATGATTGGACATAGGAACGTACTTGAATTTTGCGACCGATACCGGCGCTTATTTAGTTGTAACTTGATAAAAAAGTAACTATCCTGCCTCGCTAAATTAAAGGACCACCACCATGAACCGCAAGAAGAAAATCAATCAGATCTTGAAAGCGAAGCAGAAGAAGCATAACGCTAAGCTACATAAGAGCAATAAGCCGCGTTATATCTCCAAAGCTGAACGCGCGAAAATGGAAGCTGAAGAACAAAACCAAGCTTCAGAACACACGGAAAACGTTGTAGACACAGCGCAGACAGATCAAGCCTAAAAGAAAAGCCGCTTCAAGCGGCTTTTTTGATATTCGGAGATAGTTAGCTTTAGTATTCGACACTGTAGTTCAGTGTGAATGTGCGACCTCTTCCTTTGTAGTCGTACGCTGCAGCATCGTAGTGTGCTGCATAAAGAATCTGCGCACGTTGTCCCCAAGCGGTTGTGTTGTCTTCGTCAAATAGGTTTTGAATACCAAAACCTAACTGCCCGATAGGTAGTGTTACGTTACCAAGAAGATCAAACGTAGTGTATCCATCTAGTTTATTGTTTGCGTCATCTTCGTAATCAAACATCGTCTGGCTTTGTAAACGTACTGAATAGCCATCCTGATAGTAAGCCGCCCACGCGTTCGCTTTTGATGTACTTGCTTTACCCGCGCTTAGATCTTCCCACTTACCGTTGGTTTTCAGCTCAGAAACCACATAGTGACCTGATGCACCTAACAAAATATCACGGTTTACCCAGTAGTTAATGTTTGCTTCGGCACCGTATACACGTTGCTCGTCATCAACATTGGTGATTAGGAGCGTCTTCTTGTCATACTTGATTGAGTTATCCGACACCGAGTAGTAACCCGCCGCTTGCAGTGCGACAGTATCCGTATCTAATCGGTAACCAATTTCATAGCTGTCCGTTTTGATGCCCGACATTTTTGAGTCAGATACATTAATGCTATTGTTCAACGCGTAGTGACCATTTGCATCCGCGGCATCGTAGCTACCTTGGCCGTAGTACTTTGCAGGATCAGCGAGTTCGAAACCTTGAGAGAAGTTCGCCCAAAGCTGAGATTCATCGTTAAGCTGATAAATAGTGCCCAAATTAAATAAGCTCACAGAGTAGTCAGTGCTGCCACCTGGTACCGCATCCGCTGATACACCATTACCCGATGCGATCTTCTTTTGTATACTATAGGCAACAAAATCATCAATCTTATTGTCCATGTATTGGTAGCGGTAGCCTGCTTGTACTGACCAATCTTGATTGATTTGGTAATCCCCTTGGACAAACATTGCGTAAGACGCCACATCAACATCTGGGTAACGCCCCACTTCGGCATAGGTTCGATTAATTAAGTTCCCAGAGCTGTTCGCAATGGTTGGATCGAACAGAGCCTGGTTACTTTCAAAACGGTCTAAGTACGCATCGACACCATAAACAAGTTTGAATGACTCCCAGCTTTTAGCTAACGCTAAGCGCCCAGCAAAAACTTCTGTTTTTTGTTGAGAGGCACTTTGGTAATAAGGAGTAAAGGTTTGGTCTTCACTACGGTAAGATAACTCGGCTATCAGTTGATGACCGAATACGCTGTCGTGAGCGTAGTTCGCACTTAAGAGAACTCGCTCTGTACCATGTTCACGGTCGGAATCGAACCCCTCTCGTACATCAACAAATTTATTGTTAACAATGTACAAACCGTATGGCGAATCTTGCTGGCTGTCATAGTATTGTGCGACAAGGTTTAACTTGCTGGCATCGGAGATTTGAATCTCGGTCGATCCCATAACATCGAGCGTTGAATTATACTGCAAAGAGCCCTGTGAAATGTCTGGGGTGACAATGTCGCCATTTGCGTCAAATGCACCTTGTGTCTCGGTGTACACAACCGAACCTCTAGCGGCAATTCGTTCATTACCACCCGAGATAGACTGAGCGAGTTTGTAATCAAAGTCATCGCTGCTATTAAAACCTGTAGTGCCACTCACGTAGGATTCAAACGACAAGTCATCCGAGTACGCTTTCTTGGTGATAATGTTAATAACACCACCAGTAGCGCCTGCCCCATAAATGGAGGTTGCACCAGATAGTACTTCAATTCGCTCGATGTTGAATGGGTCTATTGCGTCTAACTGACGACTAATCGGGCGAGAAGACTGTAACGAGACACCATCAATCATTACCAACATTGCTCTACCGCGAAGGTTCTGACCATAGTTAGTTCGACCACCGGTGCCGACGTCTAAAGAAGGGATGGTTGCAGAAAGAATATCACCCAGTGTCTTGCCCGCACGATATTGCTGAGCAATCTCTTCTTGGCCAACAAACCAAACCGTTCCTGGAATATCGGAGATCGATTTCGGCAGCACACTGCCTACAACAACCAATTGCTCATCGCTCGGAGTCGATGTTTGTTGAAGATTTTCTGCTGCTATTGAGCTAACTGCGTATCCACTGCTCATCGCAAGTACGATGAGATTGAAAGAAAACGTCCTTTTCATCATTGTATTTATCTTTTTGTTGTCAACAAGAGCATGCAATGATACTTATTCTCACTCTCAAATCGAGCACTGTTACACAAGTTAAATAAATGTTAATTAAGGACCTTCTTGCTCATAAGCTGTCGATTTTCCTCTAAACGAGGACAATCTGCACAAAGCTTTCTGCCTTCACACTTATAGACTAAACAACAACTTTTTCTTACTAACTTTAGCGGCTGATCAGATTCCGTCTCATGAAGTGAGCGGCTATTATCAACATCCAAACCCATTGCGCTTAGCCACAAGATCGCATGCTCCTGAAGTGTCGAGTTAGTCATTTGCGGAAAGCGCTGTTGGAGACGAATTAAACAAGCCATGATTCCGTCCGACATCAATTGATGGGTGAAGCCAGGACGAATGCGTGTCCATTGACTCATCTCTTGTTGATAGAAGTCGAACAGTTCTCGGATTTGACGCCCCGCCTCTTTTATCAACGCTTCTGGCTCGCCATGTATATGCGCTTCGTCGGCGAATCGGTACCCAGAAACAAAACAAGGTTTGAGGTGCTGCGCTATCTCGCGAATGTTTGGCAACGTGTGGTAACCGTAAATAGAGATGAATGCGACATAAACTGGCTGCCAACAAAGTAAATCCCACGTTCTTGTCAACCAATATGCTTTTCCCGCTTCCGGATGAGCCTCCGAGATTTGCTGATAAAGGCCTTGGATGATCGGGTTGATATCATTCTCGATATGGATAGCTTCTTGCCCTATCTCGCCGATATCACCGTGTAGGTAAGGTGTAATCTCACTCGAAGTTTGAAACAGTTGCGGGAAAAATTGCTCAGACATGATGGCTTATTGTTGGTGTAGTCATTCTGACACCTTTATACCCAAGCACCAATCGCAATGCAAACTATTATCCTTTGCGTTTTCATAACAAAGAAGCACTCTTAGGGTTAGTTATGACTGTATTTCCGAGTTCTGTGAAGCTGTAAGGTCTGGTTACGTATGCGATGAATAGCAACAAACTCTTAAACCTCTTCGCATTTAACGCTCACATGATCGCAAAAATACACAGCATAAAAACACCCTGATAAAACTGTGTTAACAGTTTCCCTGTGTAGCGTGAGTTATTGCCAATAATTGAATATTGCTGTTTCTTATCCAGCGGATTGTGAACAACATGAAGTATTTTCTTTCTGAATATCGAGACAATACAAAGAGGTAATTTGGCTATGTAGCCCTCTGTTTTGAATAAGGAAATCCACATGTTGTATCTTGAGTTTCTATTTTTGCTCGTGATGCTGTATATCGGCTCACGTTATGGTGGTATCGGCCTTGGGGTCGTATCCGGAATTGGCTTGGTGATTGAAGTATTCATCTTTAAGATGCCGCCAACCTCTCCTCCTGTCACCGTTATGTTGATCATTTTAGCGGTGGTAACATGTGCTTCCATTCTTGAAGCCGCTGGCGGTTTGAAATACATGCTGCAAGTTGCCGAGCGTGTGCTTCGTAAGAACCCAAAACGCGTCACCCTTATTGCTCCGTTCGTGACTTACTTTATGACCTTCCTACTTGGTACTGGTCACGCGGTTTACTCTATCATGCCAATCATTGGCGACGTTGCGCTTAAAAACGGCATTCGTCCTGAGCGTCCTATGGCTGCCGCTTCTGTCGCCTCTCAAATCGCAATCACAGCCTCGCCAATTTCAGCAGCAGTGGTTTACTACTTGGCGCAACTCTCCGACATTCAACACGAGATCACTCTGCTCTCAATTCTGCTCGTTACTGTACCTGCAACGCTATTCGGTACGTTGTTGATGTCACTTTACAGCCTAAAGCGTGGTAAAGAGCTAGACGACGATGAAGAATACCAAGAGCGTTTGAAAGATCCTGTGTGGAGAGAAAAAATCCTCAACACAACTGCAACGTCTCTTGATGAAGTACTACCAACAAGTGCTCGTAACTCTGTATTGCTGTTCATTGCATCGATCTTGGTTATCGTCGTTATCGCGATGTGGCCAGACATTCGTACCATCGTAGATGGCTCGAAGCCAATCAGCATGGCGGTTGTGATTCAAATGATGATGCTCTGCTTCGGCGGTATCATTTTGCTTGCGACCAAAACTGACCCGCGTGACGTACCAAATGGGGTGGTATTTAAATCTGGTATGGTGGCGGCGATTGCTATCTTCGGTATTGCATGGATGTCAGATACCTACTTCCAGTACGCTATGCCTCAATTTAAATCCGGCATCGTAGAGATGGTAACCAACTACCCTTGGACATTCGCGCTTGCGTTATTCATTGTGTCGGTTGTGGTGAACTCTCAAGCTGCAACGGCTCGCATGATGCTACCTGTTGGTCTCGGCTTAGGTTTGGAACCTGCGCTGCTTATCGGCTTGATGCCAGCGGTATATGGCTACTTCTTTATTCCCAACTACCCTTCAGATATCGCGACTGTGAACTTCGATACCTCGGGCACAACTAAGATTGGTAAGTGGTACTTCAACCACTCATTCATGTCTGTGGGCTTAATCGGCGTGATTGGTGCGTGTTGCTTGGGTTACTTGCTAGGGCAAATGATCATTCCTTCGTAACTAGCCAAATCAAGGATAAATTAGAGGCGAGTCATTGTACGTTTCGTACAGCCTGAGTGACTCGCCTTTCTTTATTGCACTATTCACTACAGCAAGAAATCGTCATCAATCGCGACAAAATTGTCGGCACAATCAATCAGAGTTTGAGATGTAAGTTTAGGTACACCATAAACGGTCACCGTTTTATTGAAGCGCTGCTGAATTCTCTCTACTAGCAGACTAAAGTCTCCATCTCCCGAAACTAGAATCACTTCCTCAACTTCGGGAGCAATTTCAATTGCATCGAGAGTAATACCCACATCCCAATCGCCTTTCGAGCTGCCATCACGACGCTGGATGTAGGGTTTAAGCATCACCTCAAATCCAACACCGCGTAAAATGTGATGAAACTGACGTTGTTTTGGATCGTTACTCGCGATGGCATAAGCACGAGCACTTACCACCTCTTTCCCTTGTGTGGCGACATACCAAAACTGGTTGTAATCAAAATTGCTTCGATACGCTTCGCGACAGGTGTAATACACATTCTGTACATCAACCAAAATGGCGATTTTTTGTTTGCTTTCCGAACTCATCTATTTCTACGCTCAATTTATTTGCTGCCTACCCTATGCCAGTTTTGGAAAAAGCACAATGAGCCAATTCCACTAAACTTAACGTATAAAAAGTTATTTGGGTTTCTAGGGGAACTGTCATGGGCGGAAAGTTACTAGTGATACTGCTTTCTTGTATCTTGTCATCGACAGCATTTGGTTATCCAGCGCACTCCAAATACTGGCCACATAGAAGTGTGCTCTACTTTGCGCCGGAAAATGATGAATACGTCAAACAATTCTTGCTAGAAACACTTATGAATGAGTGTGAGTTGGAAGACAGAGATGTCGTCACACTGGTCATTACAGAACAAGGTTATACTTTTCCTGCTTGGCTTAAAGAAGAGTTCGACCTAAAAATGCTAGCTCGTCTTTATGCGGTCGAAAAAGGTTCTCATACTGCTATTTTGCTTGGTAAAGATGGTCTAGAAAAGCACCGTTGGGGCGCAGAAACAGACTGGCCGTTTATCAACAACCTCATTGATCAAATGCCTATGCGTAAGCAAGAAATGCAGAGGCAACAAAGCCCCTGTAAAATATAGTCACTTCTGGGCAGTATTACTTTGCGAACCAATCCAATTTGTTGTGCAGCTGAGTAACGCTACCAACCACAATCAATGCTGGGCTCACAGCTTGCTCTGCCATGCTCGATAACTCGTTCAACTTTCCTTGGAACACGCGCTGCTCCGGGCGCGTACCGTTTTCAATAATGGCGCATGACATCTCAGGATCTAAGCCGTGAGTGATCAGCTTATCCATAATGTGGCCGCTTTGCTTCAAACCCATGTAGAACACAAGCGTGTTGTTGGATTGCGCCAGTGAATGCCACTCAATCTCACGACCATCTTTTTGTACGTGACCAGTGATGAATTGAACGCTTTGCGCATGGTCGCGGTGTGTTAATGGAATACCAGCATAAGCCGTTGCACCCGCTGCTGCTGTGATACCCGGAACCACTTCGTATTTGATACCAAATTCCGCTAGTTCTTCTAACTCTTCACCGCCACGGCCAAAGATAAATGAGTCACCGCCCTTCAGACGCACAACACGCTTACCTTCTTGTGCTTTCTGCACCAAGATTTGGTTGATTTGATCTTGAGGCACACAGTGAAAGTCTAATTTTTTACCTACGTAGATCATCTCTGCTGATGCATGAGCCAATTCTAGAATGTCTTTCGACACCAAACGGTCGTATACAACAACTTCAGCCGCTTGAATGGCTTTTAAGCCTTTTACTGTGAGCAAATCAGGATCACCTGGACCTGCACCAACAAGAGAAATAAAGCCGCTGTTTAAAGATGAGTGAGCAGTAGTCATATCAACGCCTATCGAAAAATTTAGATATAAAGAGTAACACTCGCGTTATGCACTTAGGGCTAAAACCACTCTAAGGAGTTATTACTTTTTATAGCTAAATCAATAAAATATGTCGCGAAAGTGAAAGTTAAAAATTGAAATCTAGTTAGAGAATAGTCCCGCCCATCCAGAAGCGGGACCATATTAAGCGAATTACCCGTTAATGGTTATTTAGCCATTGCAGGTTGCGCTTTTACTTCTTCTTCAGCATTGATAGAAGGCGCAGTTTTAGCGTGAGTTAGGTACAGTGGAATACAAGTCATTACTAGACCACCAACAATGTTACCTAGGATGGTTGGGATAAGGTTGAAGTTCAACCAAGTCGCGATACCAAAATCCGCACCTAGAATCATACCTAGTGGGAATAGGAACATGTTTACTACTGTGTGCTCGAATACTAGAGCGAAGAAGATGAAGATTGGGAACCACATCATTGCTACGCGACCAGATACTGAACGTGCTGTCATGTTGCCGATAACGCCTAGACACACCATTAGGTTACAGAAGATGCCGCGTACGAAACACGTGATCCATCCGTCCATACCCATGTTTTCAAAACCAAGGCTACGCGCGGTAGAAACAACGACAAATTTCTTCGCTACTGCATTCAGTTCTAGAGAGAAGTTACCTGTTAGAGAGATAGCCACTAGGTAAGCAACGATCAGAGAACCAATAAGGTTACCCAAGCCTACAAGCCCCCAACAACGGAAGATACGACCCCAAGTGATGCCCGGACGGTTAGCAAACTTAGCCAGAGGCGCTAGACCAAAAACACCGGTTACTAGGTCATACCCCATCACACTTAGAATTACGAAACCAACGGGGAAAACAAGTGCTCCTACAAGGCCGATACCCGTTTGTACAATCGCGGTAATAGCAACCACCACCGCAAGCGAAAGAATAACGCCAGCCATCGTACCGCGAAGCAGAAGATCTCGCGTGCTTGTATTGGTTTTCGCTTCACCAACATTGATCATGGTTTGCACGAATTCTGCAGGCTTAAAATCAGTAGACATGAATGTGTCCTTATCCAAAATTGAAAGTTAAAAAGTTAAAGATTGAATAGAGAAAGGCTTCCCGTTGACACCTGAACGCTGTCTACAACACCTCGCTTCCCTGTTCCCCTGAGATGATGCTTGGAAAGCCTTTGTCTATTGAATCTAGGTTTCAGTTCATTCCCTCCCCCTAAGAGGAGGGAATGAAAACCAAGCTTACGCAGAGATTTCTACTTCGCCGTTGGTTACGCGGGTTTTGTACGCTTTCACGCTAAAACGCTCGTCTTCCATGCACGCACCTGTTGTCAGGTTAAAGCGTTGCTTCTTAAGTGGGCTAGCCACCCAAAGCTCGCCTTGGTGCTCACAGATCAAACCGCGAGAAAGCACGTTTGATTGGAAGAACGGGTCTGTGTTGCTGATCGCCAGCACTTCTTCTGCTTGTGTTGGGCGGAATACCGCAACTTGTTGACCATCAACCAGTGCACAAACACCCGTGCCCGGTACGATGTCGCTGATTTGGCAAATCTTTTCAAATGACATAATCAACCTTCCCTTATGCTTCAGTGATCGCTACGTGTAGGATGTCGCCTTTTGCTTCAGGGTGTTTTTCCGTGAAGGTTGCTGGGCGGTGCTGCTCACGCTCTTGTACAAATACAACGTTGTCATCGCGCTTGTCAGAGTTGATGAAGTGCGCGAAACGAGTCAGTTGTGATTCGTCGTTGATGGTCGCAGTCCACTCACACTCGTACTCGTCTACAAGCTTCGCTACGTCTGCTTCTAGTTGAGCGTTGATGCCAAGCTTGTCGTTAACAATCACTTCGCGTAGGTAGTCAACGCCACCTTCCATGTTTTCCATCCAAACTGATGTGCGTTGTAGTGGCGCAGCAGTACGGATGTAGAACATCATGAAGCGGTCGATGTACTTGATTAGCGTTTCTTTATCTAGATCGCTTGCTAGTAGGTCTGCGTGACGAGGTTTCATACCGCCGTTACCGCATACGTACATGTTCCAACCTGCGTCAGTCGCGATGATGCCAAGGTCTTTACCTTGTGCTTCCGCACATTCACGAGTACAGCCAGAAACACCGAACTTCATCTTATGAGGTGTACGAATGCCTTTGTAACGGTTCTCGATGTAAGAACCTAGACCAACAGAATCTTGAACACCGTAACGACACCACGTTGAGCCAACACAGGTCTTCGCCATACGAAGTGCTTTTGCGTACGCTTGACCTGTTTCGAAGCCAGCATCGATAAGCTTGCGCCAGATCTCTGGAAGATCGTCTTTTTGAGCACCGAACAGACCAATACGTTGAGCACCGGTTACTTTGGTGTATAGGTTGTATTCTGCAGCAACGTTCGCTAGCGCACCCAATGCTTGAGGTGTTACTTCACCACCCGCCATACGTGGGATAACAGAGTAAGTACCGTCTTTTTGGATGTTACCTAGGAAGTTATCGTTCGTGTCGTGCAGCTTAACCAGTTGTGGCTTAAGAATGTGCTCACCCCAGCAAGAAGCCAAGATAGAACCAGCCAGTGGTTTACAAACTTCACAGCCGTAACCTTTGCCGTATTTCTCTAGAAGCTCATCAAACGTTTTGATCTCTTCAATGCGGATTAGGTGGAACAACTCTTGGCGTGAGTATGCAAAGTGCTCACACACGTCGTTCTTCACTTCGATACCAGATTTAGCAAGCTCAGCATTTAGAACAGACGTCACTAGAGGAATACAACCACCACAGCCTGTACCTGCGCCAGTCACAGCTTTGATGTCACCCAATGTGTGGTGACCATCAGCAACCGCTTGTGCGATCTTGCCTTTTGTCACGTCGAAACATGAACAGATCACTGCGCTTTCTGGTAGAGCATCTGCACCTAGTGCTGGTTTCTCAGCACCTGCGTGTGCAGGAAGGATCAACGCATCTGGGTGTTCTGGTAGGTCGATTTCGTTCAACATAAGTTGAAGCAGATCGCCGTAGTCAGAGGTGTCACCAACCATAACTGCGCCAAGCAGTTTCTTGTTGTCTTCAGAAACGATAAGACGTTTGTAAACTTCTTGCTCTTCGTTTTGGTAAACGTAACTCTTACAGCCTTCAGTACGACCGTTCGCGTCACCGATAGAGCCTACTTTCACGCCAAGAAGTTTCAGCTTCGCAGACATGTCAGCGCCTTCGAATTTGCTTTCTGTGTTACCTAGTAGGTGATCAACAGCAACTGTCGCCATCTTGTAGCCAGGAGCAACAAGGCCGTAGAACATTTCGTTCCAAGACGCACACTCACCAATCGCGTAGATGTTCTCATCAGAAGTCTGACAATGGTCGTTGATAGCAACACCGCCACGAGGTGCCACTTCTAGCTCCATTTGGCGTGCTAGTTTGTCTTGTGGACGAATACCTGCAGAGAATACGATGAAGTCTGTTTCTAGCTCTGAGCCGTCAGCAAAACGCATAACGTTACGTGCGTTTGTGCCTTCTGGCGCAATCTCAAGCGTGTTTTTGCTAGTGTGAACGTTCACGCCCATACGCTCGATCTTTTGTCGAAGTTGGTTACCACCAGCAAGGTCAAGTTGCTCAGCCATTAGCTTCGGTGCGAACTCAACAACATGCGTTTCTACACCCAGTGCTTTCAATGCGCCTGCTGCTTCAAGACCTAGCAGACCACCACCGACAACAACGCCTGATTTGCTCTTCTTCGCACACGCTTCGATCGCTTTAAGATCTTCGATAGTACGGTAAACAAAACAGTCTTTGCTTTCGTGACCTTTGATAGGTGGAACAAATGGGAATGAGCCAGTAGCAAGAATCAGCTTGTCGTATTGAACTTCGCGACCAGTGCTTGAGTAAACAATGCGGTTTTCACGGTTGATGTTAATCGCGCGTTCGCCGATCAGCATGTTAATACCGTGTTTCTCGTAGAAGCCTTCTTTTACTAAAGAAAGTTCATCTGCAGTATGGTGAGAAAAGTAAGAGGAAAGGTGCACACGGTCGTATGCGACACGAGGTTCTTCACAGAAAACCGTAATGTCTATATTAGACATATCAGCTTTCTCGACTAAGTCTTCAATATAACGGTGCCCTACCATACCGTTACCGATGACTACTAGCTTCAACTTGCTCATTATAATTCCTAAGGGTTAGGTTCTTATCACTGAGCTCATTGTTAATTGTGAAAGAAAATTAATACATGATGTAAATCAATTACAATTTCAAACTACCCTAAAGGGGTAGATGAACGTATTTATCTGACTATTGCGAAATAAAAAGTAATTTATTAACGGATATTGGTAGTTTTAACAAACTGAGATAACCGAAGCCATGCTAGCAACGGACTATACCGTTTTGCTTTTATGAAGTTAGGCTGACCATCGAAACCGAGCACACCTACGATAAATCCTGTTTTGCTTCTAAACGACGCACTCACTTGACTTCACCGTTTCAAGGTGATCAGAGAACAATATCTGAAGTGATTGAAAGATTTAGAAAAATCAAGCTTCACAACAAAAATTTTTTACTAGCTAAGTCGCACTATAAAGACTAAAATCAGGTTTAGTTCATATGGAATAGCGTCCATATGATTGATACCGTAATTGACATATAGAGTGCCGTCCCATTTTTGTGAGGCGGCCTTTTATTTGGGAGTCATAAAATGTCAGAAAACAATTCTATCTACATCTCAAGCTTAGATATGAACCGAATCACAGCCTTGTTGGATAAAATGCCAAACATCGCAGCGGAGCTTGTGGAATTAGAAGCAGAGCTCGACCGAGCAACAGTTCTTGAGCCAGAACAAATGCCAGATAACGTGGTCACGATGAACTCGACTGTAGAGTTTAAATTTTCAGGTGAAGATAGAACCATGACAAAGACACTGGTTTACCCTTCTGAACTGAAAAGCAGTGATGATATCTCTATTTTTGCGCCCGTAGGCAGCGCACTGATCGGTTTGTCTGTTGGTCAAAAACTTGAATGGCCAATGCCAAATAATCAAGTGAAGACAATTGAAATTGTCGATATCACCTACCAGCCTGAGCGTTGTGGTGCACTAAACCGCTAACCCTCAGTAGTCCCGGTGCAAAGGCCTCCATTTAAGACTTTGCACCAGGAGAGCCCCTCGCTTACCCCCTATTTCCTTCTTTGTTTTCCAAGCATTTACTTTGCAGCTCTTAAGTAACATCACCGATTCTTTATTATTTACCGCATATTCAATACTTATATCTCCAAGCTCAATCATAGAAATTGCAAAGTATTTTTCGTATATTGTCGCTCCGAAAACGACGTAAATTATGCGCAAAATGGAAGAATATCTAACTCGAATTGCCTGCTTAGAAAAAGAAAATGAAGAGCTGAAGCGGAAGAATGCGCGACTACAAGAAAAGTTGAATGCTGCACTCGACAGTAATGGACTGTGTTTGTGGGAGCAGCATATTCCTTCAGGTACTTTGACGATATTCAATATTCAGTGGGGCAAAATGCTAGGTTATCAGCCCCATGAGTTAACCGCGACGGTTGAAACGTGGAAAAACAATCTCCACCCTGAAGATTACGATCTTGCGGTGGGTGCATTTGAAGATCACCTAGCAGGCAAGACCGACCTTTATGAGGTAGTGCATCGCATGATTCATAAAGACGGCAGTGATAGCTGGGTCTACGATCGAGGGCGCATCGTCGAGTATGGTTCTGATGGCGAACCACTACGGATGATGGGTACTCATATCGATATTACAAAAGAAAAGCGTTATGAGCAGCAACTGGCCAAGTTGGCTTCGAGTGATCCATTGACTGGATTGTTAAATAGAAAAGCAATTGAGGAAAACTTTAATCATCAACCTCAAACCGAACCGTCTCAGCAGTCTGCTTTAGTGTTTGTTGATATAGATAATTTTAAAGCAGTTAACGACCAGCTAGGCCATCATACTGGCGACACCCTCCTCATCAATATCGCCAATAGCTTAACAGAGCTTGCGTCAAGCAAGTCTCAAGTTGGACGCATAGGAGGCGATGAATTTGTTATCTTAAACTGGCATTCAAGTCGAGAGGAAATATCCCAACTTTGCAATCAACTCTTAGATTCAATCATTCCAGCGATAAATCAAGACTTACATAAAGTAACGATAGGAATGAGTATCGGTGTTTGTCTCTTTAACAAAGGAAAGCAACCGTTTAATGAAGTGTATCAAAAAGCCGATCACGCAATGTATGAGATAAAGAAAAATGGCAAAAATGGAGTACAATTTTTCAACTTAAAAAGTTGATATCTCTCCATAAATCATCATGTTATGAAATCAGTCATTTGCTACAACTTGAACTAACTAAAGATAAATTCTTTATATCTAAGCCAGTTACCGAAATTACCCCTAGGTACTCATAAATTTGGCACGATACAAATAAATCCCCTCCTCTCCTAGCATCAACCCAATAAGCAACTACACTCATTTAACTGATAGATTAATTACTACTATTATGAAGGGAGTTGTTTTTGATGGATACAAAACAGATTTCTACAGCTATCAAAATATTAGCTCTTTCTGTATTAGTAGTTACTTATTTAAAGTTGACAACAGTATCAAATGCTATCCACAAACCTACAACAATCGGTATATCTAAGACGCCTCTGTCAGCCCCTTTTATCATTGCAGAGCACATAGGTGCGTTTGAAGAAAACGATTTAAACGTCGAACTTATCATGTGCTTTGGAGGGGTCGAATGTTCAAACCTACTTCTAGAAAACCATGTTAATTACGCCACTTTTTCTGAAAGCGTACTGATGTTTAAAAGCTTTGAATACAAAGATTTAGCATTAATCACTTCTTTTGCATCTTCTACGAATGATATTAAGCTGCTAACTAAAAAGCGGTCTGGTATAGAAAGTATAGATAAATTACCAGGAAAAAAGGTTGGTGTAATAAAAAAGAGCGCTAGCGAGTATTACTTAGACTTGTTGCTACAGGTAAATGACATTGATTTAGAAAAAGTAGAAAAAATATCATCAACAACGCAGGTTATTATAAATCATTTAATACAAGGAAACGTCGATGCAATATCTACTTGGGAGCCATACGGATTTATGGCCAAGAATAGAATAAATGAAGAAGTAAAGAACATAGGAATTATTGGCGTGTATAAACTTTACTTTTTGCTTGTATCAAAAGAAATACACATTGAAAAATCAGATAAAGAAGTAATGAAAATAATAAAGTCACTTCATCACTCAATTAACTGGATGGATAAAAACCCTCATTTAACAATGAAAATACTATCACAAAAACTTAACACAACAGTTGAAGAAATATCTTGGAGTTGGGATGATTATAACTTTCGATTAAATTTAACGAATTCTTTATTATTTACATTACAATCAGAAGCTAATTGGGCATTAAAACAAAACTATGTAGAAGGACAGATTCCAAATTACAGAAAAATATTTAAAGAAAACTATATCAATTCATATTTTGATGGTCTAGATTAAAATGCATCGTTCGTTAAACCACTATTTAGCATCACTATTCAGTCTAAGCGTAATACTATGTATCAGCGTTATAGTATACATAAGCTTCATAAAAATAGAAGATTATAAAGCCAAGAAACAATTAAACCAAATAATGGACATACAAATATCATTAGAGTCATTAAGTAGTTATCTTTGGGCTTACACTCAAAATAGGGGAAAAAACAATTTCACACAATTCATGATTTCTCATAACAAATTAAACGAATTATTATCTCAAAATGAAGATATTTTATACCTTACTAAAGACCTAAAAAAAATGAATCTCGAACTGTATTTTTTAGTTCAATACGAAAATAATCATTTACTAGACAAAGATCGCCATTATGATTCAGTCGTAAATTATAATAAATCAAATCCTGTCATACAATCCAGAATAAACATTGTATCCCAGGATATGAATAATGAAATAATATATATTTATAAAAAAATACTTAATAATAAGTCTACAAAACTACAAAATTTAAATTATTACACTCAAGCAGGTATTATTTTTATCTCTCTGGTTGTTATGCTATTATGCTTTTATATAAAAATAAAGTTCAAGAGAAGCTTTCAAAGGTTTATAAATGGAATAAAACAATTAAGCAGGTCAAATTTTGACTATAAAATCCCTTCAGAAAATCAATTCACGGAATTTGAAAATCTGTCTTGTTACTTCAATAAAATGGCGGCATTGTTAAACCACACAACAATATCAAAATCAAAACTTAAAGAAGAAGTAGAGAATCAAACTTCAGTTCTAAATCGTCAAAAAGAAAGTTTGGTATTTTTGTCTGAGCACGACTCCTTAACTAATATCTACAATCGTCGAGCAATAGAAAAACATTTGATCCAGCTTACGCGTAATTTCAGAGGCAGTGAGAATAGTTTTAGTTTGTTTTTTATAGATTTAAATTTATTTAAGGATATTAACGATAGCCATGGCCATGAGGCAGGTGATGCAGTGTTAAAATCTGTAGCTAGTAGATTATCAAGTATTATCGACGAATCAGACATGGTAGGCCGCTTTGGTGGAGATGAATTTATTATTATTCATCGTTCACACACAACAGGTACGTCTCTGTCTGCATGTGCACTACGCTATATCCAAGAAATAGAAAAAGTAATTCATTTTAAAGGTAAAGAGTTATGCGTCGGAGCTAGCATTGGTATTGCACTCTATCCTGAGCATGGGTCGAATGTACATGAATTATTAACAGCGGCAGACAAGTCTATGTATCAGTCAAAACGTTCTAAAGCTAGCTCGTTCACTATTGTCGACAACAGCAGTTCGCTGTTAAAGAGGCCTATGTTTTAATCTAAAGTAGCTGTGGAAACGTTCTACATGCGAATATTCAACGACATCGACCACTGTGGCCACTTACAGTAATAAAGCCGCTTTTATCACATAGCAAAAGCTAAACTCGTAAGCTAAACGCTCTCCAGGCATTGAAGAAAAATAATCCATTGTGAATGGTTAATCCTCCCCCTTTTAAACGTCAACTTTCACCACCATATGATAGTTAAGATTCATTAACAGGCTATAACTATCCTATGTCTTTTCCTCGTTTATCTGTTCTGGATTTGGCACCCGTGTCCGACGGAACAAACTTCACCGAAACGTTCGAACGCTCCGTTGAATTAGCTCAATCAATCGAGTCCTGGGGCTATCATCGGTTTTGGATGGCTGAACACCATAACATGCCCGACATCGCCAGTGCCGCACCAGTGTATTACTCAGTCATATTGGAGCGCACACGAACTCGATCCGTTTAGGATCAGGTGGAATCATGTTACCTAACCATGCACCACTAGTTATTGCAGAGCAATTCGGAACGTTAGAGGCATTATACCCTGGTCGTATTGACCTCGGATTAGGACGCGCACCAGGCACCGACTACCAAACAATGCATGCATTAAGGCGGGAACCAGAGCATATGGATCCTGACTTTGAAGAGCTGTTGGAGGAACTTAATTTCTTTCTTGGTCCCGTATCTCGAAATCAACCAGTCGCGGCTTATCAGGTAACAACACATCTCTGCCGATTTGGCTTCTGGGGTCGAGTACATACAGCGCACGTTTAGCAGCTAAGAGAGGCTTACCTTTCGCATTTGCTGCACACTTTGCTCCAGATGCAATGTCTCGTGCTCTAAACTTTTATCGAGATGAGTTTGTCCCATCCGAGCATTTAGCTCAACCCTATGTGATGATTTGTGCCAACGTTATCGTAGCGGATACTCAGTCACATGCAGATTTTCTCGCGACAACAGAGAAGCAAAAATTCTTAAAAATGATTCGCGGCAATCGCGAAAAACTTCGCGCACCAGTGAAAAGTATGGCACCACTATGGTCAGCACAGGAAAAGCTTCACGTTGAAACTCAATTACGTGAATCTATCCATGGTGATCAAACATATGTAAGACAGAAAATTGAGAAACTTTTGGAACGCACTGGGGCAGATGAAATTGTGGTAAACACGATGGTGTTTGAACAATCTGAGAAGTTGAGATCCTACAGGTTACTATCGGAACTCATGGACAAGTAAAAGAATGGAGGCGCCTCCCGGAGTCGAACCGAGGTCCACGGATTTGCAATCCGCTGCATAGCCACTCTGCCAAGGCGCCTTTCTGATTTTTTATCTCTGTTACCAAAGATTTTGATGGTGCCCCGGGCCGGACTTGAACCGGCACAGCGCGAACGCCGAGGGATTTTAAATCCCTTGTGTCTACCAATTCCACCACCAGGGCAACGCAATCATGCGATGGGTTAGACACCATCTATCTCGCGACCTTTGCCGTGAGAACGAGGCGTACTTTAACGGATTAATTTATCTGGTCAACAAAAAATTAGTCTTTTTTATTCAAATGGTTAAAAAGACGACTCTAACGAACAAAGGGCGATCATTTTGCTTATTTGATCATCAATACGCTTTGCTTTCGTGCCTTTTAACCTTCTCATTTTATATCAATGAAGAGCCAACAAATCGCGCAAGTTAACAGTATGGGTATAAACTTAACGTGTATTTCAGAGAACAAAATAGCGCTCATCATGTTTCGAAAACCATCATTTCACTTACCCTTACATGCCGACTCCGAACTCGACTTCGTAGTGCCCCACTTCTTCCTTACTGAATTTGATTATGCACGCTCTCTGGAGCAGGGAGTCATCGACGACTTGGATCCTGAATATACACACCAATATCGCGTCACACTGAGGCGCATACGCTCACTATGCTCACTACTTCGCGAACTGATCCCTCCTTTTGAACAGCGTATTTTGAAACCTCATTTAAGAATAATGATGAAGAAAACAAATAAGCTGCGTGATTTGGACGTATTTATCTTGGACAAAAACCAATACATTGAAATGCTCCCAAATCACAAATCGTCTCTTGAGCAACTTTTTTGCTTTATAGAATCTGAACGTGCTTACGAACAAGCAAAAGTTACGCGTTGGCTAGATACACAAGAATACACAACGCACTGCACTTTGATCAGGAATAGTATGTTGCGAAGTACGCAACACGAACCAGTGGATAGCAACGTACCTGCGTTACTTTTCGCAAGCCAAAAAATCTCCGTTCAATTTAAAAAAGTTGATAAAGCACGACGCAAAATCTCGGACAAAAGTCGTGACAGCGTGATTCATTCGATGCGGATAAAGTGCAAAGCGCTTCGTTATTTGTTAGAAGGATTTTCCACGCTCTATCCTTCCCAACAGCACAAAAACAACGTGAAACAACTAAAACTATTGCAAGACAAGCTCGGTGACTTTAACGACACTTCAAGTCAAATTGAATTTTTCGCACAACTCAAAGAAACAGCAAATCTCAATAAACAAGATCGTAAGGCTTTGAAAAAGCTAATTAACGTGCTTAGCGAACATCATGAACTCTCTCGCCAAACCATCTTGACGCATTTAAGCCAGTTTGAGTCTTTCATTCGCGATTCCAATACACAAAATCTCTACCGACCCTAAATCAAGGTTCACGTATTCTTAATATTCATTAATTACAGTCAATCGTTGGGCTCCATTAAGAAAGATAACGTGAAACCATTAAAACGATACCAATACGAGCGCTATGCGGTGCTTTGTAATCTCGCCTACCCTCGCGTCTTCAGACAAACTCAATATGGATTCGATCCTAATGGGCAACGAGTCATTAGAAATGAACACGGTAAGATTATGATTCGCGTGCTCTGGAGTAAAAAACAGAGTGAAGTGGTCGTAGTGATTAAAGGCTCACACAGTATCAGTGATTGGTTGTTGAACTTCGCGATGTGGACGAGAAGCTGTCGAAGGTTGGGACTAAACTATCGCATTCACGCGGGTTTCTATCATCTGTTGTTCCAAGAAAGTTTACCGAGCCGGAATGAAGATCGGTTAGGGTTGACCGTGATCGAACGCCTCGAAGGTATCGTTGTACCACTTATTCTCAGGGGAAAAAGAATCACTATTACTGGCCACTCTTCAGGTGGCGCGATTGGCAGTGTTTTTGCTGACTATATTGAGAAAAAATACCCCAAAAGCATTAAACGCGTGGTCACTTTCGGACAGCCCGCTGTCGGAGATTGGACGTTTAAGAAACGCTACCGTTTGGGGCACAAAACATACAGGATTTGTTGCGACATCGACATCGTGACCTTTATGCCGCCCGTACCTTTTTTGTATTGGCATGTAGGCAAAATGCTATGGTTATATAACGGGAGAATATACGAGAACACCCCAACGCTCATACGGCTTGGGCGCTCCTTATTTAGTTGGTTAATGCGACCGTTCTCTTATCACTTTATGAGTAAATACATTCGCGACAAAGACTTTTTTGATGAACGCTGAGTTAAACATCCGAAAGGTATGACGTACAGACACCAAAAAGCCGGACTTCGCCGGCTTTACGATTAAGTGGTGATCTACAGAGAGGCGATTTCTTTTTCAAGTTGATATTTGTTATCTGTGACAATTCGCTCTAACACTTCAACACGTCGCTTCAAGTCACCAATTTGCTTGTTAAGGTTATCTTGTTCTTCTCGGCTCATCGTATTACGTTCAGATATCTCCAACGCTCTTACTTCTTTACGATGGTTCAAGATTAACTTTATTATCCCGCCCCCAAATATGGCACCGAACACAATAGCCACAACCAATACATCAGCAATAGATTCCATTCTTTATCTTCCTCTAGATTATGCTCAACTATAAGTTACTCATTTGTCGAATGAATATCAAATAACACATTGATTCATTGAAGAGTTTTATCAAGAATTGCCTACTCTGTATCAAAATCACAGGAATGGATTATTCAACGCCAACCCAAACCGAGACAGATCCGCCGTTTACTGGGAACTCAGCCCAACCATTCGCATCAGTCCAAACTTCTTCAGTTCGGAGACCCAACTTGTCTACGTAGCGAGCACTTGGTTTACCCGTATACATCCACTTCGAGCCGCCAGGTCCATCACTCATGATCACGGCCATTGAATGTGGATGCTTTGCATCACCTTCTCGAGTCCAACCAATTACGTCCCAGTGGTCGAGATAAGAATGTTGTTTGCCATACGCATAATCTTTACGCAGTGTTACTAGCTCTTCAATGTAAGGCACTTTGACCATATTGATGTCATGCCCTTTATCACTGTACTGCGCGCCGTAGTAATCTGCATAAAACACGGATGGATAACCTTCTTCACGCAATAAGATAAACGCGTACGCGAGCGGCTTAAACCACCAATCAACCGTCGACTCCAAAGCCTGCAAAGGTTGAGTGTCATGGTTTTCTACTAAGGTAACCGCTTTGACTGAATTGTCCTTCATCAGCGTACCATCCATGATTTGACGCATATCGTAGCTACCACCCGATTTAGACGCATTGTAGAAGTTCATATGTAACGGTGCATCGAATAGAGACATGCTGCCAGAAGTTTTGGTGATAAAGTTATGCAGCTGATTCACATCGTAGTTCCAGTACTCTCCGACCGTGAAAAGTTCTTTCCCTGTTTTCCAACGTAGGTGATCAATCCATTCTTGCAGGTATTGATATTTGATGTGCTTCACCGCGTCCATTCTAAACCCATCCACACCCGTCATGTTGATATACCACTCGCCCCAGTCTTTCAGCTCTTGCTTCACTTCAGGGTGATCCATGTCTAGATCAGCGTACATAAGGTAATCGTAGTTGCCTTTTTCCGAGCTCACTTCCCAATCCCATGCCTTACCCTCACCTTTGAATTTGAAGATAGCTTTTTCTTCGCCAGCATCGTCCCAGTCCACGCCATCAAAGTGGTACCACGTCCAATGAAAGTTTGAGTACTTATCGTTGCGCCCAGGGAAATCAAACTCTACCCACGCTTCAATCCATTTGTCGCCGAGCTCAATATTTCGGTTGTTCCAATCGACTCGCTTGGTGTCGACCCAGGATTTACCATCCGCACCGCCACGGTGGTTAAACACTACATCACCATAAATCTGGATATTGTTTTTATGGGCAGCATTGATGGCGCTTAGGTACTGATCTTTGGTGCCATACTTGGTTCGCACCGATCCTTTTTGATCAAACTCCCCCAAGTCATACATATCGTAAACGCCATAACCGACGTCGTTGCTGCCACCAGCACCTTTATAGGCGGGCGGTAGCCATAACGCGGTGAAGCCGTTGTCCGATAGTGCCGGCGCGTTGTTTTCAACTTGTGTCCAGAGTGCACCGTCATTTGGCACATACCAATGGAAGTACTGCATCATGGTGCCATTTTGTGCCGCCATTACAGGCGAACTGAGCAGCAAAGTTAAGGGTAAAAGTGTAGGTTTAAGGTTGAATGTTTTCATTATTTTTCTCTCACGTTAAGGACTAGAATCCTCCTTTCTGCATATACGCACCAAGCGATGCTAACTATGACGCTAGCTAGGTTGCTGCCTGTAATACAAAAAGTTCGGATTACAATCGAAGAGAAACTATCACCAATCACACTATACAATTATTGAGTTGTCTAACATTTATAAAATCAATGATTAGCGCGTTAAAAATATTGAATGGTGATCAAAACATGGGAGACTTTAGGAAAGCGCGAAGGGTTACGAAAAGGTGGACTAAAAACGAAAAAAGCCAGTCATTTAAGACTGGCTTTCGAAATAGTGGAGGCGCCTCCCGGAGTCGAACCGAGGTCCACGGATTTGCAATCCGCTGCATAGCCACTCTGCCAAGGCGCCTTTCTGATTTTTTATCTCTGTTACCAAAGATTTTGATGGTGCCCCGGGCCGGACTTGAACCGGCACAGCGCGAACGCCGAGGGATTTTAAATCCCTTGTGTCTACCAATTCCACCACCAGGGCAACGCAATCATGCGATGGGTTAGACACCATCTGTCTCAGCGACCTTTGCCGTGAGAACGAGGCGTACTTTAACGGATTAATTTATCTGGTCAACAAAAAATATTCTATTTATCAACTGACTGGAGATAAATCCACCTATTTGTATAAATTAATACCAGAAATGTCGATTCCTATCCCCTTTTTGTACTAGCAATTCGTTGCCTGAAAACATATCGTAAACGCATACTTCTGCTAGTTTATAAATCAGACATTTACAATAAGTAAAATATTCTTTATTCGCTAACTTTTAACCTCAATAAATACAACTCATTTTATATCAACCTATTGCAAACAAATGGGCTCATTTCTTTTAACTAAACTCATACTATTTCTCCTACTCTCCATTAATAATCAACTTTTTTTACTACTATGCCAAAGTCTGTGCTTTCTATAGTTTGAATTGTTAAACAACGAATGCAATTGAACAGATAGGGGCGAGTAAATGACTAAAATATTTTTTACTCTTCGTAGATTCGTGATAACGCTAACGGTTATGAGCCTATCGATCCCTTTCTATGTCCGTGCGAACACCTTGACCATGGGGTTAGCAGGTCAAATTAAAGATCGTTGTGAGATTACTTTTTTATCAGGCAATGTGATGACCTTTTCTGAGCAGAAGACGCAATCATTGCCCTTCTCACTATATTGCAATCGCCCTTTGGGGATCACCATCAATTCTCAATATGGTGGCCTTAAATATGAACATCAGGGCGTTGAATTAATTGAAAATTACGAATTATCGTTGCAAGTCGATGAGCTTCGATTAAATGAAAGTCGACTTAGTAGACAATTGCTTTCGCCCGCAATGATAGACAGCTCTGGTGTTATTCCTTTTACTCAACGAGGAGTACTTAGGGTAACGCTCGAAAATAACTTGCTTTATGCGGGTTATTATCATGACGTTATTGAAATTGAAGTATACCCTTCAATTCATAGCGTAACAAAGTAGGAACTCTGCAAATAACTGCAGAGCAATATACGCTCAGCCGTAATTGAGCCAACAATCAAAAGTGAAAGGAATTTCTTATGAAAAAGCTAACACTCTGTGCAGCTGCTGTAACCGCTATTTTTGGTGCTAACGCTTACGCCGCTCCAGGTGACGTTCAGTTAGTTGGTTATGTATCACCTGTTTGTGAAGTGACTGGCCTTGCCACACAGTTAATTGACTTTGGTAACGTCTCAACAATTCAAAGCGTTAGTGTAGGTGGTCTGGAATTGAAATGTAATGATGCAGATGGTGCGACCGTTACCATGACCAGTGCGGAAGGTGGTTTGGAGTCGGATGATAATGAAGACTTTGCTCTAAAATATGACGCAACATTTAACCCTGCTGGCGGTTTAGCATCCTTTACATTGAACGCACCGGGTGGCCCTGGTCTAAACGATGTTTCAGCTTCTCAATCTTATGGTGGTTCAGGCAATTTGGCTACTGGTGTAGGTGCATCAATTGACATTGTTACTACCGAGACATCTCCTTGGGCTGGTGGCTACTCTGACACATTAACTGTGAATATCACCTCAAACTAAACGTACAGAATGAGGGGGCGTATTTCGCCTCCTCCTTTATTGTCATGTAAGATTTTTTTGATGGAGCTCACTGCTATGATTCGTTGGTTCACATTTTTCTTTTTGTCGTTTACGTGTATGTTCGCACATGCTTTTAAAGTAGAACCGATGTCTGCCGAGATGGCACCATTAGGGAAACGTGCTCAAATGACGATGCGGGTGGAGAATACCTCTACTGTGCCATTGACGGTAGAACTACAACCCTATTTCATGACCATGGATGAATATGGTAACGAGACCATTGTGCCTGCGGATGAAGAATTATTGGTCATACCCGTCACTGCCATTATAGAACCAGGCCGGGCACAATCAGTTATGATTCGTTACTTAGGCGATCCATCCATCACTGAATCTAAAGCGTATCGGGTTGCGGTTAAACAAGTTAAAGTGGAACGAGCCAGCAGCAATCAAGGCCAAGTGAGTTTACTTCTTCGATTCAACACGCTCATCAATGTTCGTCCGCAAAACACCTCGCCCCAGTTTTCCGTCACAAGTATAAAACAAAACGACAAAGACAATTGGGTTCTAGATGTGCTGAATAGCGGCAACAGTTACGGACGATTAACCAACACGACGTGGAAAGTATCCGATGGCACTCAATCTACTTATTTAAAAGGAAATGAAATTTCACAACGTATCTCAGGGACGTTAGTATTGCCCCACTCCAAACGTTCTTTTGAAATGTTGCCACTCGAGAACTTCAACATTCGTACACTATCAATTGATATTGAACAGGAGGAGTAACGATGCAATGGCGTTTATTAGCCGGAGTGATAGTGTGCTTTATATATACTCAAGCGTTTGGAATTACACTCTCCCCCACGGTCATTGAGCTAAATACGGATCATCAACTAACTTCGCAGTTGGTAGTTTCCAACAACTCAACCAAAACGCTCGCACTTGAAGCCAACGTTCGACGTTTGACATTTGCGCCTAATGGTACGTTTGAAACGTCTACGTCTAGCTCACCAAATGAAGACATTTTGGTGTTTCCGCCCGCAGCAATGCTCGCGCCCGGAAAGCGTCAAACATTTAGAATACAATGGCTAAGTAAAGTGCCTCTCGAAATGTCGCAAAGTTACTTTATCCGCTTTAGCACCGCCGATATAAATCGAAGCAGTACTCAAGTTGAAAAGGTGAATGGTTTGTCTACTGGGATTAATCTACAGATCCACTACAATGCACTGTTACACGTTCACTCGTCTTCTCTTCAACCGGACATAAAGTTACATATTGGTGAACATGGTAGTTTAACGCTCACTAACACCGGGAATCGATTTACCTTCACTTCATTACTCAGGTTCGACAACCTTCCTGATGATATTAATCAGACCGTGCATAAGGCGCTGGGTGAGCAGTTTGTTCCGCCTCATTCTACTATTACTGTACATTCTTCTTCGATTCAATTACCCGTTGGCATATATCATGGTTATGAAAACTGACATTTTTAAGATCATGCGCACGTTGGTTACGCCCACTTTCATGTGCTGCTTGGTTCTATTCATAATAAATTCTGCTGCCCACAGCCAAGAAATGGTGCTTAATCCAACTGGCCGAGATATTAAACTCACCTCTTTACTAAGGGTCAGTGATACTATATTAGGTGAAGCAGACATCACCATTACGGCAGACAACCAAATTTTATTACCCAAAGAGGACACCCTGTCTCTCCTAACGTCAGTTGTGACACAAGAGGTAATAAATGCGCTTAAAGAATCCAGTGGTGATGACATATTGTCTCAACAGCACTTCGCACAAACAGGGGTAAGTTTAACCTTTGATTTTGCTTCATTAGAATGTGTCTTGACAATCCCACCACAGTCCAGCCTGACACAGAATTTATCTATGAGCGAAGCGGGAAATTTATATAATTATGCGAAGCCAAGCCTTTTGAGTGGCTATGTGAATGTGTCGCTTTCCGCCAATGAAAGTCAATTTGTCGACGAAGACTCTGCTCGAGAAAGCCTATATCGCAGTCGATTCGACTCAGCATTCAATCTAAGCATGCTTAATTTTGAATATGAATCCTTTATAGAAAATGGTTCTCTAACCGGTTCAAGCTACATTAGAGAAGGCACACGCCTTAATATCGATTACCCCCAACAAGGTACTCGAGTAGTAATAGGCGATATGTACAACAGTGGTCAAGCTTTTCAAGATGGAACAGACATTTTGGGAGTTGGCGTGACGCGTGACTTCACTCTTATACCCACCAAAAATGTACGCCCTCGTGCAAGTCAATCATTCACACTCCAGCGCACGTCTAATGTCGATGTGTATATCGATGGCATCCCTGTACAAAGATTAACCCTTGGTGCGGGCAGTTATAATCTCAGTGATATTCCACTAGCACAAGGAAACAATGATATTGAGCTCGTTATTACTGATCGTTCAGGAAATGAAGAACGCATTGAATTTTCGATTGCGACCGGTAATGATTTATTAAACAGTGGCGAATTCGAATACAGTATCATGTATGGCGTTCCATCAGAAATCCAAAATAAACAATTAGAATACCTCACGGATGAACGTATTTTTCACGGTTATCTCGATGTTGGTGTCTCACCTTGGTTAACCTTAGGAGTTAATTCTCAAGTGCGTGAAAACCTATACCAATATGGTGCTAGCGCACTTTTCGCTTCTAAACTAGGCATTACTGAATTAAACGCTTCACACAGTGATCATCCGATTTATGGTCGCGGTGACGCTTATAAAGTAGCATTCGATGCCGAATTTTCTAAATCAAACTCACTAGAGCCACAGTTAAGCCTCAGTTATGAATATTTAAGCAATAGCTTCAGTGGAATATCGGCATATGAAGCATCAAGCAGTGATATTAATTTAACGACTCATTATGCTAGTGCTTTTGGATCCATCTATCTTTCACGTTCATTACGCGCGGCTGTTACTCTAAATTATCGAGCTGGCGTTGATAAAAAAAACGACTATTGGATTGTAAGCCCCAGCCTATCTGCAAGATTATTCGATACACCCGCCACGTGGAGCGCTCGTGTTAATTATAAGAATAACGAGAGGGGGAGCGATGACATTAGCACGACTCTCACCTTAAGTTGGCCACTCAGCAAACAAACACGTGTCGTTGGTCGTTATTCAACAGAACTCAATGAAAGTGCCTTAGATTATAGTTATCAAAATAATATTGGAAGCACTGGCGGCGTTTCTGCATTTGCCAGTGCCATTAATAACAAAGAGACTGACGCGGATGTTAATCTTGGGGTTAACTATACGGCAAACCGCTATGAATTAAGCGCGAGTCACACCTCTCGCCTTGAGAGCATCAGTGATAATACGAGAAATCATAGCACCGATCTTAAGCTTAGTAGTGCGGTGGCATTTGCAGGGTCATCAGTGACAATAGGAAGACCCGTTAGAGAAGCGTTTGCCATCATTAATAAACATGAAAGCCTTGCAGAGAACGACATTGCCATCGACCCTACCCGAGACGGTAAGCAAGCACGCGTCTATCTCTATGAAGACTCTTCTGCGTTGGTTCCTGACCTTGTGGCCTATAGCAGCCAAGTGATCGGATACGACGTGGAAAACTTACCACCCGGTTACGATCTCGGAGAAGGCGCTTTTTGGGTTAAACCTGGCTATAAAAAAGGATTCCAACTGCAAATTGGTTCTGATGCGGTATTAACCGTCATTGGTAAACTGTTCGATCGTCAAAGTAACAGCCCTATTTCACTTGTTGCGGGCTTTGCGCAGTACCTTGGTAAAACACAGCAACAACCAATTGAATTCTTTACAAACCGTAGTGGTGTTTTTGCGATTTCTGGATTAAAACCGGGGCAATACAAACTCGTTCTTGACACTAAAGAACAAGAGTCAGTAGTTATTAATCTTAGTGAACGAAGTGACACCTTGATCAGATTAGGAGAGTTATATGTCGATTAAACAACTAAAGCGGAGCGCGTTGTTCTTGCTACCATTGGCTAATATACCTTCTGTTTGGGCTTGTGAAGCTAACTCTCTGTCTATCCAACCAGTATCAACACAAGCAAAATACGATGTCTTCAATAACAGCAGTTTTGCAACAACCAATACCTATCGTGTGAGTGCAAATATTATTGGTGAGGGCTGCAAACTGAACTTAGTTTTACAGCTTGACGATACAAGTAAATCATTGAAAAGTAGCCGTCAAGATTCGCTCTTTTTCGAGTGGAGTGGGCAATCAGGTAACACAATAGCTAATCAATGGCGCTTTACTTTGACCGAGAACCAACCTGCTGCAACCGTACAAATGCGCTTTCCCGCTAAACAATGGTTAACGTCAGGGATCTATCGAGGCGTATTAGAAGTTGCTACGTCATATGCACAAATAGACGGCAAAATAGAAATAAGTCCTACTTTGCTTCCTGTCACTGTGGATGTACCACCAGCAGCGAAAATTCATTTTTACGGATTATCACAACCACATTATGACCTTGACTTAGGAACGTTACACTCAAACAAAGTAATCAATTCATCGCCTAACCTATGGGTTCAAAGTAACTCTGCCTATGCGGTTGTTTTGGAGTCATCAAATCATGGTGCATTACGCCACGAATCACATGAACCCAAGTGGGATATTCCCTATCAAATTATCTTCGACAACGACTACGTCAATCTTACACAATTTAGTGTACGTATCCCACGTCACGCTGCTACGACTGGTCAACCTATTCCTCTGATCTTTGTTATTGGTAACGCAGAAGAAAAACCTGGAGGTCAATACGAAGACACATTGCAGATATCAATCGAACCTAATTTATCCCAACAGCCATAAAGCGATACATATATCAAAATATGAATACCACATTGGCAAACTTCCGCGTTGTTACCTAGAATTGACTAATCTATAAGTGAGCACAATAAAAAACGGAAATTATAACTATGAGTTATGTAGAACAAGAACATAATTGTAATCGGGCTATAAAGCATATACTTTTGATAGGCGATGACGGGATTAGCAACCAATTTATAATACAAGAAATAAACAAAAGTGGCTATTTTTCTTTTGAAAGAAAATGCTTACAAGAAATTAATAAATCTACTAAGACCATCAGCTCTGATCTCGTTCTTATTAGTTATCTAACCTTAGAAAAGGTTATCGATATCCAAGTAACGTTATCACAGGTATTATCCAATAAATGGATAATTTATGATTTTCCTAAAGAAATTGGAGAAATGATAGTAGCAGAAACACAATTAATGTATCTCATAGATTTGAAAGGGATTATCTACCAGGATGCACCTATAGAGCACTTTACGCGTTGTTTAAAAAGCGTAATTGATGGTGATCTGTGGCTGCCAAGAAAAGTAATGACAGAGATGATAACCGACATTCGTCCTTATGCACTACAGCTGCAAGCGAAACAGACTCATTTAACCAAGAGAGAGATTCAAATATTTAAACTTGTCATCAAAGGCGCATCCAATCGTGAGATATCTGAAGATTTATTTATCGCTGAATGTACCGTTAAAACACATGTTTACAACATATATAAAAAATTAAAAGTAAATAACCGTAAGGAAGCCATTCAAAAGGCAAGCTTTATTTATGATAAAATTTTATTTACCCAGTATCATCACTAACCTTTTCATTGCTTGCAAACTAAATTCACGGTGAAAACATCTAATTCATCTATCAGTTCTTTGATAGTAACTATTCACCCGCGAGCTGGCTTTGTTGCTTAAATCGATGGAACTAAATCAAGAAGCTACGATCTGATCGGCTACACCCATTAATCATCGTAGCCTCATGCCTAAACCTCGTTACAAAACAACTAACTGGACGCAGTACAACAAAGCCTTAATAAACCGTGGTT
>NZ_JAWOQN010000599.1:0-657 GCF_033337395.1 Vibrio sp. YT-19(2023)
AAAAGCCTCTACCAAGTGTGGTTCAACCCAACTGCTACCAGTCGTCAGCAGTTGATGGTTGGAAAAATTGCGACGATAGTATCTGGCGTATTAGCCACGGTCACAGCTTTGCTGCTGGCGTCTGTTGAGTCGTACAGCTTGTTCGACATGATGATTGTGTTCGCGGCGTTCATTCAGATGCCAATCAACATCCCATCTCTGCTTGCACTCGTCAGTTTGAAAACACCGAACTGGTCGCGATGCGCCACCGTTATGGTCGGATGCGCAGTATCGCTCTTTATGATGTTTATCTTTGATGTACAGTGGCTCTCTTCCTTGCCATTAACGCCAAGAGAAAGCAAAGACCTGTCCGTGGTCGCAACGCTTGCCGTTCATTTACTGGTGACTGGAGGCTTCTTCCTGTTTACGCGGGTCTTTTATGCCAAAGAGTCACCATCAATCCAGCAAAGTCGCACTGCACTTGCGATTCAACTAGCCACACCGATCAGCGACGAGGAGCTGTCCCCTATCAATCATAAGCAAGGACTTTATGTCGGCTCCATCACAGCGTTGGCGGGCATGTTACTGATTCTTGCCGGCGTCGTGTTAGTGGGCTCTTCTCAATCCATCTTTGTCGCAATTGGCTGCATTGTGTTGCTGTTTAGCTTGTTCCTACTA
>NZ_JAWOQN010000600.1:0-657 GCF_033337395.1 Vibrio sp. YT-19(2023)
TTAACACTGGCGGCGAGGGGTTGGGTGGCGAGCTGCGCGATCAAGAGTATGCGATCATTCTAGAAACCTTGGTGGAATGTAATGGCCGACGCAAAGAAATGGCAGAGAAATTGGGCATAAGCCCACGTACTCTGCGCTACAAACTTGCCAAAATGCGTGACGCGGGTATAGATATTCCGAGTTAGGTTTCACACGCGTAGCCATAAGACAAAAGTGTGAGTAAACTATACTGCTGGCGTCTTATGGCACATAAATTGCTGTGTCAATAATTAGTTTAAATAGATAGTCAAACTTTTGGCTCAGAGGTGATAATGAAAGTTGATGGTATTCAGGCCGTAATGCGCGCCATGATGGTTGAAGCGACCAACACCACTCCGACAGGAACGGGTGCGAAAGTGCGTGCAGACTTCAATGATCTCCTAACCAAAGCCATCAATAACGTAAACTCACTTCAAAAATCATCTGGCGATCTACAAACGCGTTTTGATCGTGGTGATGCCGATGTTTCCTTATCTGACGTCATGATTGCTCGTAACAAATCCAGTGTTGCTTTTGAAGCCACTGTTCAAATCCGCAATAAGCTCGTTGAGGCCTACAAAGACCTCATGAACATGCCAGTGTAATTTAGGTAATAAGTGTGGCAGACAAGTCTACAGA
>NZ_JAWOQN010000601.1:0-657 GCF_033337395.1 Vibrio sp. YT-19(2023)
TGTACTATAACCAGTGCTTAATTTGTAAAATTAGAAGTGAAGGAACACTTTTTTAAGCGGCACCCGAGCCGCCTCACTGCAGGACTCCTAATGGAATGGTTGTGACATCTAGTGTTGTCACGGTACCAAAATTGGGACCCACGGTAAGATACCAGTGAAAGTATCACAGTTTTGAGTAGTATCACGATACCACAGCAAAAATGAGGCAGATGTGCCTTTTGTCATTTATAAAAAGACAAATCACTTTTCTATAATACAGCAATGATATTTCAATGGAATAAATTACTTACTGACTTATTCATACTTCAAAAACAGCATCAATAAGTCATTAACATAGGGGGGATCAAAATAAAATAAATAAATAAAATAAAAATCAACCAGCCACCCTCCTCCCCTGACAAGTAAAGAACAGTCCCTAAAGTGCGGTGAGGTTTGTGGACCGTTACCTGGCACAAAAGAGAGAAATGTGAACGGCTCGTTTCTCACTACGGCTGTTATTGGCCAGCGCGTGGACACTCACCCGCCTTTGATTGGACTTTGAACTTATCCCACGGTAGTGAGGTACCATAGTACTACGGTACCCCAACATTATGGTATCATGTACCATGGTGTTTTAGTACTGCGGTCTACCATTGGTACCAGTATACTGGTTTTGCA
>NZ_JAWOQN010000602.1:0-656 GCF_033337395.1 Vibrio sp. YT-19(2023)
GGAATACGAGCATCCAGTACTTCGATGATCACATCCACCTGCGGGATGGCTTCTTCGATCTCTTTACGCGCTTTGTGCATGTGGCCAGGAAACCACTGGATTGAGTTGTTAACCATTTGAAAATATGCCTTTAAATTTATGGTTAAGCTGTGGAAGGTATGAGGTGGGGTATCAAAGGTACGATATCGGTCACCTGAAACTACGACAGCATAGATGTGAGGATCTTAACACTTTATCTTGTAGCGGAAAACGTTCAGGAACCCTTATCATTTAGAAACAGAGTTTCAACGTGTTCCTCTCACGATCTCGGACCAATATCAAAGGTATTCAGTTGCGGCATAATGGTCTTAAATTAGGCATCAAAAATGAACAACTGTGGAACTGTTCAAATTGCTTTGCTTTATTTAACCCGCATAGGAGAGTTTGATTGACTCGGCAACGCGCGGTTTTGAATCGAGAGAGTTTATTGGGGACGGTCTAAAGTAATAGTAACCTTGAGTTAATGAGTGGCTTGTCTTTAACATCTTATGATGCTCGATGTACTCAGCACCCTCGAAGATCAATCCGTGTAAGCAGAAAGGGGCTAAGAAGTACTCTAGTGCTTGTATAGACTCTTGGTCGGCGTGTTTTAGAAAGCTTTTGTCAATCTTGATACG
>NZ_JAWOQN010000603.1:0-655 GCF_033337395.1 Vibrio sp. YT-19(2023)
CAATATACTGAGTTTCAGGCATACCAAGCCCTGTAAGTTTGTTCAGTGCTTTGATCATGGCGTAAGTCTCGCCAACCTGAGCGTTGTAGTTTCTCAGGCTTAATTTTCCACCTAACAACTGTTTCACCCGATACATTGCTGTCTCTGATAGCGAGCGCTTATGATAGCCATACCGCTTTTTCCATTTCTTGTTGGAGCCGTAGAGCTTCTGACAACCTACTGCTAAATTGCGAGGGTGTCCTTGTTCCCAGAAGGTAGCCCCTTCTCGTGGCGGGATAAGCGGAACCGCTCGCTTGAACCGTATAGCATCATGGCAATTCCTTGTGTCATAAGCGCCATCACCTGATATCTCAACGATTTTACGACGTGTCTGCTTGAGTAAGTTGGGGAGCACTTCGGCATCGGTTACGTTAGATAAGCTCAGCTCTGCTGCGATTATTTCGTGGGTGCGTGTATCTACTGCGATATGCAGCTTACGCCAGACTCTGCGCTTCCCATCAGTTCCATGCTTCTTGACCTTCCATTCACCTTCGCCATAAACCTTGATGCCAGTGGCATCAATTGCCAGATGTTGTATCGCTCCTCTGGTTTTGGTTTTAAATGAAACTTCAACTTCCTTAGCTCGGCGGCTTATACAGGTGTAGTGCGGGCAAAC
>NZ_JAWOQN010000604.1:0-655 GCF_033337395.1 Vibrio sp. YT-19(2023)
AACCAGTTCATTTTTCTTCCTTATATAAAAACGCCCTTGACTAAGTCTATAGCCAAGGGCGTTTTAAAATCTAGTTGCTTTAACGCGGCGGTTGATTAGTGCTCGCGAGTCGCACGGAATTCAACGTCTGGGAAGCGTTCTTTTGCAAGGTTCAAGTTAACCATAGTTGGGGCAATGTACGTTAGGTTGTCACCACCATCCAATGCTAAGTTCGCTTGGTTCTTACGCTGGAACTCATCCAGTTTCTTCGCATCACCACACTCAACCCAACGAGCTGTCGCTACGTTAACGCCTTCGTAGATTGCTTCAACGTTGTATTCTGACTTCAAGCGAGCCACAACCACGTCAAACTGAAGCACACCTACCGCACCAACGATCAGATCGTTGTTTTGCAGTGGACGGAATACCTGTACCGCACCTTCTTCAGAAAGCTGAACCAAGCCTTTTAGTAGCTGCTTCTGCTTCAATGGATCTTTCAAACGAATACGACGGAACAATTCAGGCGCAAAGTTTGGAATACCAGAGAACTTCAGTGACTCGCCTTGCGTGAAAGTATCACCAATTTGAATAGTGCCGTGGTTATGCAGACCAATGATGTCACCCGCGTAAGCGTGTTCTGCTCGTGAACGGTCACCAGCCATGAAGGTTACCGCAT
>NZ_JAWOQN010000605.1:0-655 GCF_033337395.1 Vibrio sp. YT-19(2023)
CAGCGCTGCGTGCCATTAAACAATGGCAATTTACACCACATATTTTAGGCGGGCTAAAAGTGGCTCACCGAGTACAAATACCAGTTCGTTTTAAGTTGGAAGGATAATGGAACAACTACAAGAATTACAAACTCAGTTCGGTCTTATGACATGGCCTTTGATCATTTGCTCGGCACTCACCGTCATGATCATTGCAGAACGACTCTTCCAAGTATTCATCAGTCTTGGCGTTGGCAAAAGTGCCATTCGTCAACATTTGGCCAGTCTAGACCCAACGAACAGCCGAGATATTGAAGCGCTGGCCGATGAGTTGTCGGGCAAGCGTCCCCTGCTTTATCGCGGTGTAGCAATGCTATTGGCTCACCACTCATTCGCTAAATCGCTGCGTGAAGACGCGGCTGGCATGTGGCTGCAAGAAAAGCGTCATCAACTGCATTCTGGTCTTCGCCTTCTGACGTTGATCGGCGTAATCAGCCCGCTAATTGGTCTTCTCGGCACAGTATTGGGATTGATTGAGATGTTTAAAGGCATTGCGGTTTCAACTGGGAACATCACACCTAACGATTTGGCCGACGGCTTGGGTTTAGCCATGCGCACAACGGCCGCAGGCTTGATCATCGCCCTACCCGCTATTTCTGGCGCTCAAATCATCGGT
>NZ_JAWOQN010000606.1:0-654 GCF_033337395.1 Vibrio sp. YT-19(2023)
AGTGCTAGCTCTTACAGGCTGTCAAGCTACTCAACGCCAAAATGCAACAACGGGTGAATACGAAACGAACTCTACCACGCAAGGCGCGCTAATTGGTGCTATTGCTGGTGCAGCGATCGGTTTGGCAACTGGTGATAACGCAAAAGAACGTCGTAAACATGCTCTTATTGGTGCGGCGGCAGGCGGTGCTACTGGAGCAGGCGTCGGTTATTACTTTGACCAACAAGAAGCAGAACTGCGTCGTGCGTTGCTAAACTCTGGCGTACAAGTACAGCGTGTAGGTGAAAACCAACTTCTACTTCGCATGGAAAATGGCATTGGCTTCTCTTCAAGCTCATACCAACTGGATGCAAGCATCCACAATACTCTACGTGGTGTTGCTCGTATTCTGGTTGAATACCCGGATACAAGCCTAGTCATTGATGGCTACACAGACAGCACTGGTAGCGAATCATACAACCAAACGCTTTCTGAGCGTCGCGCGGAATCTGTTCGTCAGTTCCTAGTGTCTCAAAAAGTGGCTCCAGGCCGTGCAATTGCACGTGGCTACGGTGAGCGCAATCCAATTTGCTCAAACCAAACTTCTGAAGGTCGTGCTTGCAACCGCCGTGTTGAAATCCAGATCTTGCCACTGAAGTAATTTGGTAGCACCAT
>NZ_JAWOQN010000607.1:0-654 GCF_033337395.1 Vibrio sp. YT-19(2023)
GTAACCATATTTGCTCCTACCCTATGCTTTATTTAGAGAAGCACTAAGCCATTTACTTCCGCTGCTTATGCGAATTTTTTTATCATGTCAGAGAGTTCATTCGTACAGTTTTGCACTCTGCTGTTCATCTGGTTGGTTTCTGTCATCAGATCATACGACTCGCTGTATTTCAAATTGAGCGATTGGATGTTCTCATTGATTTCATCCGTGACGTAGACCTGCTCTTCGATGGCGACAGCTATCTGTTGATTTCTTTCTACAACATCTTGGATCAACGACTCTAATTGCTGAATGCTCTCAAGCGCCGTTCCAAGCAAAGTCACCGTCCCTGTAGACATCTCGTTGCCTTTCTCCAACGCAGAAACCGCAGACTTACTGCCATGTTGAATGCTCTCAATCGCAGATTTGATCTCTGTTGTGGACTCTTGAGTTCGTTTGGCAAGCGTTCTCACTTCATCCGCGACTACCGCAAAACCACGACCTTGCTCGCCTGCCCTTGCCGCTTCTATCGCAGCATTCAATGCCAGAAGATTGGTTTGTTCGGCAATGCCATTAATCACCTCAATAACCGTCCCTATTTGATCCGTTTGTTGATTCAAACGCATCACCACTTTCGAAATCTCACCCAACTCTCCAACAAGGTCGAGAACAGAA
>NZ_JAWOQN010000608.1:0-654 GCF_033337395.1 Vibrio sp. YT-19(2023)
GATTGTTATTCACGTCGGCGGCAATGACACCCGGTTACGCCAATCGGAGGTCACTAAAATTAATATTGCCTCGGTGTGTGAATACGCAAAAACGATGTCAGACTCCGTAGTTTTCTCTGGACCCCTCCCAAATCTGACCAGTGATGACATGTTTAGCCGCATGTCATCACTTAATCGCTGGCTGTCCAGGTGGTGTCCAGCAAACAATGTGGGTTTCGTTTTCTAGGGAAAACCTGGTCTTATTAGGAGAGACTGCATTCATCCCACTTTGGATGGAGCTGCTCTCATTTCTAGGAACCTGGCAAATTTTATTAGTAATTTAAATCCCATTATTATCTCACTATTAGACTCCATTGGCTTCAGTCAGGGTGTACATAAACGCACTCACTGTTTTAACCATACCCTCGATCTAGTTCTGACGTATGGAATTGAAATTGATAACCTAACAGTCTTTCTACAGAATCCCGCTCTATCAGATCATAATTTAATAACTTCTGATTTCTTTCTACTCAATTACACGCCACTCAGCAACAGTTACTATACTAGGTGTTTATCAGATAGTGCTGTCGCAAAATTTAGGAAATGATTACTCCGTCGTTAAATTTAATACCATGTCCTTCAGTAACAGAGGTTTCCCGCATCGACTTTAAACTC
>NZ_JAWOQN010000060.1:0-11059 GCF_033337395.1 Vibrio sp. YT-19(2023)
AAACTCAGTATATTGTATAAAAGTCGCTCAACTTTAGGAGGTTTGGTTTCTCGTCTGAATTACGCAACAAAGCCATGTGCATAAGGGAGCGAACATGAGCCTATATAATATAACTAACAAAAACCTCACCGCACTGACGCCGACCAATGGAGCCTAAGTAATATCACTCGATTGATTCACTTTGCAGAGCAAAGTGGCATGGTTGTAGAAAAAGCAGGCTGATTCAGCTACCCAAAGTCGCAAGTAACAATCTTTGAGGAGAACATCGTTCTCCTCGAAGGATTTTTTATTTGTTAATCAAATACTCAATCTTTAGGTTTTGATAATTTAAGCGAGAACAATGTTCTCGCAGTATCAATAGCAAGCTCACCAATCCCCAGTTACATCAACTCGTTACTCAGAGAACATTGATCTTCCACACAGTTTTTTTATTGATTAATCAAATACCCACTCTTTACTATTTTAAGATTGGGATAAGAATACTGTTCCAAGTACAGTTCAGTGCACTATCGAGATGGTTGCTCATATCAAAAAGGTGTTACTTAAAAGCTAGCGTGAGATAAGGCAATACATACGCTTTGAGCTTAGACTCTATCTGTTCCACTGTTTTTAGTTGCTCTGGTAGAACATTGTTCATAGGAGTTTCAACATCTATCACAGTGACTAATCCACTCGCTCGTGGCACCGTTTTTTTCGTTACCACTACCAGTGCTTCGGCTTTACTTTCAACGGTATCGAGTGCGCTTAATAGAGCGTCACATTGAGATATTTGCGGTGTGTAACGAATCAGAAATCGGGTAGGGTTTATTGGGCTTACGAACACTTCCCGAGCAAGCTCTGCTGTTTCGTGGTAAAAGTATCGTTCGACTACATCTCCAATTGCTACCTTCCAACCTTGTTGAATTGCCGCAGTCGTTGTCGGCATCCAAAATTTAGAGAAATTCTCTCTTTGTGCTCTAGGCGCATTGCGTGTCAGATCGCCAATCACTGGGTGAGCAGGAACAAATCCCATGCTCTTAAAACCATCTCGTAATTCTTTGACGATTGGATTGGAGTCTTCGCATAACAAAGGGTAAATATCACGCCACAAATAATGAGTTTTTTCTATCGGAGATAGATACTTAGAATGGCTCATAACTTGGCATGAAGGCGGCAGTAACTCAGAGCGAATATAAATCACGTGATCAACAGGCAGTTGTAGATATCGCTCCAATTGAAAGAGGTTGCCACTCTCAACATTACCGATCGTTTCGGCTGCGTCGAGTTTATTCTCACAGAGAGCAATTGAACCATCATTTAATATCAGACGCATGTCTGGTCGGCATCCTGGATAGATAACTTGTGTTTCGACCTTGCTGATCAACCTGCTATCTTGGTCTCCAAATATCAACCTAACAAATGCTCGATTGAAACGTTCTGAAGACCTTAACGCAGCAGCGAAGAATTCAGTTAAGTGATCCTCTTTTGCTACCGTTAGTTTTTGAGTATTGATGAATAAGCCCACAAGCATCCCTTTCTGTCAGCGTCGTTTCCTAACAAAAAGGTTATCCGATTTTCCAGTCAGAACAATGTTCTTGTATCAAATATCAGCGTGATATCTTAGTAGCCTTACGTTAAGGAAGAACAAGGTTCTTACAATATCGTTTAAACCTCTTCGCTAATAACTACTACTGACTGGTAGATCTCCACCTCTCGGTATCATGGAACATTGTTCTTCATTGAATACTTTCAGTTAACCGCTTGTTCCAATGTCGCTTGACCGTGGGGACGGAGATGCCTAGAGCATGAGCTGTTTTGGATTGGCTCAGTCCCCTTGATCTACATTCTTGAACTTTTTGAGTTGTACTGATGGCTTCTGGTCGTCCAATCCGCTTACCCTCAGATTTAGCTCTGGCCTGCCCTTCCAATGTTCGCTCCCGAATACGGTTTCGCTCAAATTCAGCAAATGCTGAGAACATTTGCAGCATCAATCGTCCCTCCGCTGAGCTTAGATCAGCGGTTGGCAGATCTAGAGATATTGGCGTTACACCTTTTCTAACAGCATACTGATCGTATGCTGAACATCGATGTTATCTCTTCCAAGTCGATCAAGCTTTAGTACCACCAGTTTGTCCCCAGGCTCTAGTTTATGCTCAATCAACATTTTGAACTCACGTCGTTCTGTTGCAGGCACACTACCAGAAACTGTTTCATGTACAATTCGGTGTTCTTGAATATCGTAGCCAGCATTTCTGATAGCTAAGATCTGATTTGACACAGTTTGCTCACTAGTCGATACACGACAATAAGCGAATGTCCGTCCCATACTATCCACTACTCACTCCTTTTGGCATCACAATTGGTATCATCAATCGATTGGGTGTCATAAAAATCCGAACACTACTTTATGAGACCGTAAACACTTCATTCCCGTCTGGTATCAGAAAACGGATGCTTGTTGATACTACAGATATATTTACATCTCGCTAAAGTTGACTACTTAAGTCGATAATTTTGACAAAGTAATTTTGCCTTAAGAAAACCTAGAAAATAAATGAACATCCGTGAGTAACAAACATTACTCTAAATTTAATTCATCTATAATAAAAACAAGGTTAGTATTAATTTTACTTAGCAATAAAATTAACACATAAAAATAAATTTTATTTTATTAATTTTTCATGTTATAACGGTTATAACTATTATAGAGTTATAATTCTAATATAACGTTAGATTTTAAAAAAGTGAAGATTAAGCCAAATTAAGCTTAATTTATTACAAGAATTCTTCTGCCACTACTGGCACTTTCAATGCCAGCGTTGGCACATTGATTGCCAATCTTAGCAAATTCACTTGCCACCCGCTTTAATAACGGAATTTTCAAGGCTTTCACCACTTGCCTAACGTAATTCAACAGGCTTTAACGTTGTGCAAAAAAAGAACAATGTTAGAACACGTTGAATGTCTCATTTTTTCTTGACTTATAACGATTACAACCATATAGACCAGGAACTCGACATTCTTTCTTTTCTTTAATAAATTGTCTTTTTGAATGAAATTGGGGAACACTGTTCTTTTCATCTAAATTAATAGAATTTGCTCTACGCAATGCTTCTTCATCTGAAATGTCGTTATAAACGACTTGAAATCTATTCGACTTAGTTTCACGTTCTTCTTTTGTAGATAGACAACTCATTTCACGATTACGTTTAGAATAAACCAAAACTTGAGACATATCGACAATCCTTTTGATATATAGATAAATTCAATGGCTATTATATTTATCAAGTAATATTATCTTTGTAAAGGACCTTTAATCACTATTTTAAAAATCACATTAACATTTAATTATTAAATAAAAACCGTTTGTTTTTTTAATTATTAAATTAGAAAAATAATAATTAGTTAAACTTCTACCTAAAAATGAAAAAGATCAGATTCTGGGCTATTAGTGTTGCGATTTCTCTCCTCAAAGAACCACATATTCATCACTATGAATTCTCGGTTAGGATCCTAACCGAGAATGAGCATCGGAGTCTGGCCGCGATTAGTGATTCTATTTCCCAAGCCTCATAGCAACCGCATTCATCACTACAAATTCCGAGTTAGGATCCTAACCGAAAATACACATCGGAATCTGGCTACGATTAGTGCTTCGGTTTCCCTAGCCTCATAGCAACCACGTCCATCACTACAAATTCCAAGTTAGGATCCTAACCAAGAATGAATATCGGAATCTGGCTGCGCTTAGTACAGCTATTTCCCCTAGTCTCAAAGTAACCATATTCATCCCAAAAATTCCGAGTTAGGATCCTAACCGAGAATAGAGAACAGATTCTTACTACTATTTGTGATGCTATCCCCCTCCTCAAAGAATCATATTCATCATCATAAATTCCAAGTTAGGATCCTAACTCGGAAACACCAATCAGGGATCTCTAAGGGTATTCGCGATCACCATTCGTTATCTTCAATCACAAGTGGACAAAAATATATGTCATACTTACTTTTTGTGACTACTTATGAGCATTGACGTGAAGATTGAGACTGCATTAGAACGACTGCATAACTTTGACAGGCAAGGTATACACGTTTACCGAAAAAGTGACCTCAGAAGGTTATTTTTTGATGATTCACTTACTGCATTCCAGCAAAGCTTGCTACGTTTAGTCAAAGCGGGAGTACTAGAGCGGGTGTGCAACGGTGTTTATGTATTCTCATACAGTCGTCACAAGGGCGGTTATACTATTGAATATATTGCTAAATGCTTGCGACGAGGAGAGTACAACTATATCTCTCTAGAATCGGCACTCTCAGAATACAGTGTCATTTCACAAGTGATGGTCGATCGAATTACTATCATGACAACAGGGCGTAAAGGGGAGTTTAGAACTCCCTACGGCGTTATCGAGTTCACACATACGAAACGTGATGATATTGACATTATCAGCAATACCATATCTTCAGATCGGCCCCTTCTGATTGCGAAGAAAGAAACAGCACTTCGTGATCTAAAAAGAGTTGGAAGAAACACACACTTGTTAGTGATGAATAATGATTAAGGCAGATTTGGGTACTCCCCAAAAACCGCACAACTCACTTTTGGACACAAATCATTTATAATGTAGAGTAGGTCACTGGCTTCGGCACAACCCTTATCCAGCAACCCCTCTTCAATTCCGTGCATGAGGTTTTCCCTCACACGGCTTTCACATAAATGTTCACCTGCTCACCTTCGCAGTTTTCATCTTCGTCGGTTGTAGATACACAAGACCTGCCTTGTGTAACTTATTCCATGCATCTTGCGCAAGATACAGGCTCCGACGTTGACTTCGGCTTCTTGACCATCGATAAAAGCGTGCCACCAAAAACCAATCCATCTTGAAGAAGACCTGTCGAGGATAACCTACTTTGCCAAAGTAATTCTTCCAGCCTCTTACTACTCTATTAACCCGCTCAACGAGCTGATCTAGGGTCAGAGACGTTCTATGCTTCACTATGCTTCGCAACTTATCCTTATACTTCTTTTGGCTCTTCTTCGATGGATAGATCTTTACGTAGTTGGTGTGCTGGATGAAACCCACTATGTACTTGAAAGTGAACCCTAAGAAGTCAAATTCATTTCCTACTTGGGTCATATCTACGATGTGAGTTTTATCTTCATTGAGCTTTAGTCCTTCCTGCTCCAGCTCATTCTTTATCCAGTCCTGTTGGGCTGAATTGAATGGCGTTTTCGACAGGATAACAAAGTCATCTGCATAAGAAATTATCTTGCATGGTGTCTTTGTCGCAATCTTCCGACAAAAGTCATTTAGGTAAATGTTTGCCAATAGTGGCGAAATCACCCCGCCTTGAGGCGTACCGATAGGGTTTCCCACTATTCGGCTCTTTCCTTTTGCTGTTGGCTCACTTATCGGCGCTTTGAGGAATAGCTTAATCAGTCTTAGTACTGCCCTATCCGTCACTTTAGACCTTACCTTATCCAGTAATCGTGAATGCGGTATAGTGTCGAAAAACTTTGATAGGTCAGCATCATAGACTTGCTGATACCCTTGTTTTAGATAGCCATTAATGCATATCACTGCGTCTTGTGCACTGCGCTTAGGTCTGTAACCGTAGCTATTACAGTGGAAGTGAGGCTCGAAGACTGGACTTAGCACAAGCGTGCATGCCATTTGTACAATGCGATCTCTGATACTTGGTATGCCCAAATTTCGAGTCTTACCATTGTCTTTTGGTATTTGCACTCTCTTGACCGGCAGAGGTCTGTACCTGCCTTCTACCAGCTCCGCTCTTAATGTTTTGATCAACTTACCAGACGTTTCAATGCTATTTAAGTCCTCAAATCTGACACCATCGACTCCCGCCGCCCCTTTGTTTGCTTTACACAAATAGAAGGCATCCCACAGGATGTCGAAACGACAAATTTTGTCATACAGACTATAAAATGCTTGGTCTGGCTCCTGCTTTGAGCGCAGGTAAAGTTTTCGCTGAAATTCTCGAACTTTATTTGAAGTGCTAGCCATTCGGCAATCTCCTGCTGAAATTTCTTTAAAAACGTCATTTATGTCTGGGCCCCTTCCCTAGATGAGGTTATGTTGTCCTCATCATCTTCGGTACTATGGGCTCATCCGACTGCCTATTGTGTATACACTGAGAATTTCGAGGTCCCCTCTTATATCTCTGCGCTGGGGCGCGACTCCCACAGCAATAGGCTCTCCCACGTTTACTCAACATCCTTCAATGCATGCCATCTTGTATTACACCGGGAAACCACACAGTTGCCTTCGCTAGTTGCTTCACTGTATGTGGCAGGGTTCGTATAGACGGAGCGACTCCCCATTTCCACTTGCGTGACGATGCTTAACCAAGTTCGCTTAATGCTACGGCCTACATTGCGTCTCAACGATTTCTCGTCTTTGTCACTGGGCTTCATATCATGTTGTTGCCATCATGTATGCCAGTCAGACTTCTAGGTGAACTAGCAATTTCCTAGGTAGGGACTTTGCACCCTACTGGACTTAACCCATTGTTTAGGTTAACGTTCTGGGCTTATTATGCCATTTAATCGCTTGGCTGCGTCTCTTGCCCAGAGCAGTGTTGAGCACCTCGTGGCGCTCCCGTCATTCCGCAGCCAATTTCAGAATTAAAACAATGTTATCCAGTGATCGTTTACAAATGTTAGTGCGACAGACCTCTTGACCGCGATCCCCAGTTTTGATCTATTACTGTTATTTAACAGTCACTTTATTATGTCTGCTGCTCAACCTGTCATTAAACGCCTAGACCACTTAGGGCTAATTGCTGCTTTCTGTCATGAAATCGGTTTACCAGGCATTATTGATCGCGTCATTCCTAAGTACTCGGATCACAATGTTTCACATGGCGATGCTGTCTTAGCAATGATTCTTAATGGCCTTGGCTTTCACAGTAGAACGCTGCATATGTTCTCTGACTTCTTCGAGACAAAGCCTGTTGCCAAGTTGCTCGCTAAAGACATTGAAGCGCACCATTTAACTGACGATGTACTCGGACGTACTTTAGATGCTTTATATGAAGCAGATGTCTCCGCACTTTATCAAGCGATTGCGGAGCATGTCGTTGATAAGCTAGGACTTAAAACAGACTCTGTCCACCTTGATATCACTAGCTTCCATGTCGATGGTGAATACGCCCAAGACGAAGATCTTAATGCCATCAAGCTGGTAAAAGGCTACAGCCGAGACCACCGTCCAGAGCTAAACCAAGTGGTCCTTGAGCTGATTTGTGAAAACCAGCAGGCCTACCTGTTTACATGCAAGCGCTTAGTGGCAACACCAACGATGCTAAGGCATTCTCAGAGGTCACTAAACGGCATATTCATTGCCTGAGGCAGCTCAAAACAGTCGCTACTTCATCGCCGATGCCGCTCTATACACCGAAGAAAGCATTCGTTCACTTGATGAGCAACAACAGAAGTTTATTACGCGTGTTCCAATGACCATTAAATCAGCCAAAGAAGCCTTAATGAACCTTGAGCCAGAGCATCTGAGCCGCATCGGCAATGGTTACTCGGGTTGCTGGGTTGACGCTGATTATGGCTCGGTATCTCAGAAGTGGCTGTTGATTCATAGTGAACAAGCAACCAAGCGAGAACAGGTAACGTTTTATAAGAATTTAGACAAAAATATCATCAAAGAGCAGAGAGCGCTGGGCCAACTAATGAAAAAGAAGTTTGCTTGCGCAGTGGATGCCGAGCAAGCAATGGGCGACTTCGCCAGCCAGTGTCATTTGCTTGGCTTTGCACAATCAACCATCGTTAAGGAGCCAATCTATTCAGGTCGTGGTCGGCCGAAGAAAGACGAAAAGCCAACGGGATACCACTATTTGATAGATGCTACTCCTTATACCGATCTAGAAAAAGTGAAACTGGCCAAGCTTAAAGTAGGTATGTTTATTCTCGCCACTAACGATACTGACGGCCTCGATCTCACAATGGCTGCATTGCTTGATCATTACAAGTCTCAGCAGAAGGTTGAGCGCGGCTTTCGCTTTTTGAAAAGCCCTGAGTTCTTAACATCATCAATTTTCCTGAAGAAACCTCAGCGAATCGAGGCATTACTGATGATCATGGCGCTTAGTCTACTCGTTTACGCAAGCCTAGAGCACAAAGTCCGAGAGAGTCTCACTACGACCGAAGAATTCTTTCCTAGCATGGTGAAGAACAAGACGACAACTAAACCGACGGCACGTTGGGTATTCTTAAAATTCGAAGGTATCGACACACTCGAATTTGGCGGCCAAAGCTTCATAACGGGTGTTCAAGAGCATCAGACTCGGCTGCTTAAGCTTCTTGGTGTATTGTATGAAGCGGTTTATTCCTAAATTGGCTGCGGAATCTCGGATAGAATTTATTCAAACGTTAAGTATGGAAACTCATTAGGGGCGCAAACAAGTCATAGTTGGTGCTCAAAATCTGTGATCAAAATCGTGCACTTCGGATAAGTTGAATTGTATAAAACCAAGTAAACGAGTCTAACCGAAGCATGTCTATAAAGTCGGTGGCTATTCAGATATCGTTGTTTCTCTTGACCTCTCTGTCATGAAAATGGCGTCCATTCGCATAGCGAATATAACTATCCACTTTTTCTTTCAGAACAGCGTCGTATACACTAGGGTTCCGTTACTTCATTCTGAGAAGGATACCCATGAAAGCTCGCATTGGGGTTGCATCGGAAGATCTCATTCGTAGGCATATGATTAGTGTGGCCGCAGGCAACATTAGCCATAACAAGCATCTACCGACGCTTTGGTTCACGTCACTAAATGAAGCCTCAAAGCTACTGTGTAATGAGAATATCGAACTAATGCTGCTGATCAATAGAGAAAAGCCTGAAAGTCTCGCTGAGCTTGCGGAGATTAGCGGTCATCATATCCGCGAACTCTCACGAACACTCGACGACTTATCATCAAAAGGATTCATCCAGTTCGAGGAAAAAGGCAGTGCTTGCTGTCCTATTGCTGTATTTACTGACTTTGAGATTATTCTCGGCAAAGAATTAGAGAATACACTGCAAGAAGGCTATCTTGCATGATACCCACCACTCGTTGCTGCGGCGCATGCCGCTTAAAAAGCACAGCTTTATGCTGTGCAGCCTCAAAATAGGGGTTATTCTAATACTTTACGTCGAGGTCAACCTGCTCGTCACCAATGTTCTCTTTTAGCTCCTCTGCGGGTGCTTCAGTTACTTCAAACTACCTCGCCTGTGTTGGTAGAGGCAATGTGATCAAGCAAGTCAAGAAGTCCATTTAGCGTAACCTTACTATCCTTTGATTCGGCTTACTCGTTATCACTTCTTGTAGCCTTAGCCTCGTTCTTCATATCAGCCTCGCTCATAAAAATGCCTGTCGTACACACGGCTGTAGCACAATTACACTCTCGCCAGCCTCTGAGAAGTTTCCTCAGCAAAAAATCTTAACTGTTTACAATAAAAACGATTAATTTCAGATAGTTATAAACCACTAAGATTTAGACACTAAAAGTTAGTGTCTAAGTCTTAGTGCCGAAAAATCAAACAAAGCGTCCAATCATTGTCTTCCATAGAAGTTTCACTTTAAGCTACTGGTGTTAAAATACTTAGCGTATGTGCTCACTTCTCTAATCTAAAAAACCCCTGTACCATGGAGCAGTCAACCAACTTTAAGGTCATGATAGTTTGAAGTTTTACGTTGTTTCCGATCTGCATCTCGACATTCACGGAATACGCCGTGATTTCTGGTATAGCTTCGATAACGAAGCCACTTTAGTCGTTGCAGGTGACACAGCGAACGGCCTCTCATGCATGGCGTATGTGAAGAATGTACTTTGTCGCCACTTTAAGACTGTGATAATGATTGCAGGAAACCATGAATGGTATAGCAATAAGAGTAAATCCTACCGCCATAGAAGTACGCCCGTTGGGTGCATATCTAGTGCTAACTCTGACGTTCTCAAAGATTCTACCGTATTAGCCAAGCTTAAGGCTCATAGTGATACAACTGAAAACCTGTTCTTTTTGAATAATGAGTCAATATACTTAGATGGATATAGCATTTATGGCGGAACTCTTTGGTTTCCTATTCACACATACTCGTCTGCGCTGATTGATGCGTACTCAGAACTGATGAATGATACAAAGTACATCAGCCATCAAATGATTGAAGAACAGTACAAAGCATTCATTAACAACTTTCCAGAGAAAGTTGATATAGCAATATCTCACCACCTTCCATCTAAAGAAGCTTTTGCTTTCGAGCAAAATGCCAGCAGCGATTATGCTCCGTATTATCATGCAGGGTTGAGTAATGAGTTGATCTCAAGAGCTAGGTATTGGGTTGCAGGGCATCAACATGATGCTGTAGAGAAAGTGATCGCTGACGGTAGTACCACATTCATTTCTAACCCCAAGGGTTCTGTCAGCTTATTAACTAGTGGATTACTTACTAATAAAGCTTATTACCTATAAGAGCTAGACAGCAAGAAACTTCGGCATCTGAAAGTCCGTTAGGGCTTTCTCGCTGCGATCATTGATCACCTTGCCAAGCAACCAATCAGAAATGATGCATAGGTTCATCACCTCCCTTCATAATCCCAGCACTATCATTCGCACAAACACAAACACAAACACAAACACAAACACAAACACAAACACAAACAACACTTTTACGCGCATAAAAACGCTATTCAATACATTTTTATGCGCGTTAAAATGTTTTCACTTGCATTTTATTGCGCATTTTTGTGTAATAAACAATCAACCAGATAAGCAATTTAACTGAGGTGGCTAGATGAAAAGAACACTACTTGAGAACCTACTCACCTGGAAAGACAAGCCAACAAGGAAGCCTTTGCTGATTGACGGTGCTAGACAAACTGGTAAAACATTCCTATTACAGGAACTATTAGGAAGTACATTCGAAAATGTCATAAGAATCGATTTCCTAGAAAGCCCTGAGTTAATGGAAGCTTTTTCAGGCTCTCTAAACGGCTTTGTTGCGTAATTCGATGGAACTAAATCAAGAAGCTACGATCTGAGCGGTTACGCCCATCAATCGTCGTAGC
>NZ_JAWOQN010000609.1:0-653 GCF_033337395.1 Vibrio sp. YT-19(2023)
CGATTAAGACCGTGGTGCGAGCACTGAACCCGGGGCAGGCGACAGTCGGTATTCGTGGTAGCTTCCATCCTGGTTTCCAGCAGCTCCACGCTGAAGTCGAGCACGAAATTGGCCAAACGGCGCATGCTGTGGTGTCGTTTAAAGGCCAGTCGGGTGAGTCAGAATACAACCCGAAAGTGAGCCAGACAGTATGGCTTAGTCAAACCAGTGGCGTGACATCTCACTACTGGACAGAGCAAATGCTGTCAGAGGTGCCAATGCCTACGGCTTGTCCATTTGGTACAGAAGAAACCGACATGAATCAAATGGCGAACACGGTGTTAGCTACCATAGCGGTTGTCTTGTTTGCTGAAATGCATTACAGAGAACAAGCTTTTAAACGTGCATTTTCGTACTGGGCGTCGTATTGCGCAGCGAACTGATTGCATGACTGCCTAACGATACAAAGTTGTTGGATCGGATTCCTTTATCTATTGTTTGTGTATGCTCGTCAGTGATGAATTTATCACCACAAGTCTCTCTTTGCTGGTTAGCATAAACATCACCATTGCGGTGATGGGTTTACTTTTCGATAAGAAATGAGGACATGGATAATGCTAAAGCACACGACGTCAAGTGAAAAGGCGGCTCACCCCATCCCGCAAGAAGCCTTC
>NZ_JAWOQN010000610.1:0-653 GCF_033337395.1 Vibrio sp. YT-19(2023)
GCATTGGGTATTTTGGCGGCTTCAGAGCAAATCGCGACAGATAAGCTCAAAAACTACGAATTTGTTGGCGAATTAGCCCTGTCTGGAGGATTAAGACCTGTCAAAGGTGTGCTTCCTGCTGCGTTGGCTGCAAGCAAAGTAGGACGTCATTTGGTGGTGCCTCATGTCAATGGCGATCAAGCGGCGCTGGTGGGCAAAGAGCAACATAAGTCAGCGCAATCCTTACTTGAGGTGTGTGCAGAGTTATGTGGTCAGCATCGTCTCAATCTTTATCAAACTCCGAAGCGAAAAACGGTTGAAAAACATGGTCGAGATCTACAAGACATCATTGGCCAGCAACAAGGCAAGCGTGCTCTAGAAATTGCGGCGGCTGGAAACCACAACCTACTTTTCCTTGGTCCTCCTGGTACAGGAAAAACCATGCTGGCGTCGCGTTTATGCGACTTACTGCCGGAGATGAGCGACGAAGAAGCGATGGAAACGGCTTCAGTCGCATCACTGACGCAAAGTGAGATTAATGAGCACAACTGGAAGTCGCGTCCGTTTCGTGCGCCGCACCATTCCAGTTCGATGGCTGCATTAGTTGGTGGTGGCTCGGTGCCAAGACCGGGAGAGATTTCTTTGGCTCACAATGGGTTATTGTTCCTTGATGA
>NZ_JAWOQN010000611.1:0-653 GCF_033337395.1 Vibrio sp. YT-19(2023)
GCCTTTCGGTCGATATAAGAATTCGGTTCCCACACCCGCAAACATGCTCTCTAGATAACCGGCGTAGAACTGTTGGTCCATGGTATCTGAGTACTCTTGGAACCAAGTTAACTGTAGGTTGGACATGGTTACCGCGTGTTCATTTTGATAAGCGCGGAACATGGTACGTACACGAGGGATCGAAGTGCCGTCCGGTGGGGTGACGTAGTTAAACTTGTCGTAGTTGTTGTACCAATTCCAGTATAGTGAGCCACCAATTTCTAGGTTATCTGTCAGCCAGTAAGAGGCGCTGCCACTTAAACCAACACTGAACAGATAGAACTCTTCTGGGTTACCTAAGGTCTGAGCCAGCTTTGGTGAGAAGCCCCAATCAAAGCGCTCAAAACCATCGTAAGCAGGTTTACCTTGCGGTTTATCGCTTGAGGTTGATGTTGCATCTTCGATATTTGGATTGATGTAGTTAACTTCTGCAAAGTCACGGTATTTCTCTTTGGAGATAACCGTTTGATCGCCGAGCAGACCACGACTGCGTTCATTGATAGTAAAGGTATCAATGTTGTCTGGCATTTCGTTGTAAAGGACTGCCGCGGCTTTTTCATGAGCCTCGTTGCGATCACGATACTTTTTCTGTTCACCAACAATCGAGACGGTAT
>NZ_JAWOQN010000612.1:0-652 GCF_033337395.1 Vibrio sp. YT-19(2023)
TTGAATTTCAATCTGTAGAAGTGCAACAACGAGCAACCTCGCTCGCTAAGACATTGCGCTGCCCACAATGCCAAAACCAGAACTTGATTGAGTCCAATGCACCAGCGGCTAAAGATCTTCGGTTAAAGGTCTATACCATGGTCAATGAAGGTAGCTCCGATCAGCAGGTAAAAGATTATTTGGTTGAACGATATGGAAATATTGTTCTGTATCAACCTCCATTTAATTATTCAACTGCGCTATTGTGGATCTTTCCTATTATATTTTTGATCTTTTTTGCTCTATTTTCGATCCGACTAATCAAGCGAAATTAATGTGACCATTATTCCAGTATGGAAAATAAATTGTGCATATAACAAGCAGAGTGTTATCATTTTTTGGAATTTATGAAGCCTCCAGTATAAAGCTAACGATAAAATTTGAGCTGGAGAAGTAATAAAAGAACAACAGTAGGTGTACGCAGTGGATTCAGTTATATTGCAGTTAAAGAAGGACTTTTATTCGCAGATTCGTGCGTTTCAAACACCGAAGCTGCCACAAGTGACTTCAACTCTCGCCGTCCTAACAGACGAAGAAATTCAAGAACTCGAAGCGGTATGGATAGAATTAGCGGTTTGGAAACGTAGCCAAACTCATTAAGATTCCTTTTCAT
>NZ_JAWOQN010000613.1:0-652 GCF_033337395.1 Vibrio sp. YT-19(2023)
ATTAGTTACCGACCTTGGTATGCAAGACCGCGTGCACTTCGCCGGAGAACAGACCAATGCGGGCGCTTGGATGTCGGGCAATGCTGACGCTTTCATTCGCGGCGCATACGAAGAGGCTTTTGGTCTAGTCGTAGGAGAAGCGGCATTAGCAAAACTGCCAATCGTAGCACCTAAAACTGGCGGTATTCCCGAATTATTCGAGCACAACCATAGCGCCCTTCTTTATCCAAATCAGGGCATGGCTGGACTGCTGAATGCGATTCAATTGGTCATGCAAGATGCCGACTTGCGAGAAAAACTGGCTGAAAATGCCTACCTACATGCTAGCCAAAACTTGACCACGACCGCTTCCGTCAAAGCGATTGAAGCAATTTATGAAACCGAGCTGGAAAACAAAACTGTTGTACCGATGCCAATGGCGCAGTGCATGAAACCCATTTCCCGCTGGTTGAGCATCAACTGAGGAACAGATCATGAAACGTGTATTGATGTTCGATGCGATTCCAATGCAAGGCGGCTCAAAAATCGCAAATGCAGAGCTACTCAAACAGTGCAATAATCTCAACGTTGTTGGTTATTTGGTGACAACAAAGCCCGAGCATTGGACGCCACTTTTGGAAGACACGCCACGCATCCAGATTCTCAACATAAA
>NZ_JAWOQN010000614.1:0-651 GCF_033337395.1 Vibrio sp. YT-19(2023)
CGCAAAGTCGTCACCGATGTTAGCTTAGAAGTAGAGTCTGGTCAGATTGTGGGCTTACTTGGCCCTAACGGTGCCGGTAAAACCACCTCGTTTTACATGATTGTTGGTCTGGTGCCTCGCGATGAAGGCACCATCACCATCGACGACAAAGACATCAGTATTTTGCCGATGCACAGCCGCTCTCGCATGGGTATTGGCTATCTACCGCAGGAAGCGTCGATTTTCCGCAAACTGTCCGTGGAAGATAACATCATGGCCGTATTGGAAACTCGCCAAGAAATGACCCGCGAAGAGCGTCAGGACAAGCTGGAAGATTTGTTGGAAGAATTCCACATACAGCACATAAGAACCAGTGCGGGTATGGCACTATCGGGTGGTGAACGTCGCCGAGTCGAAATCGCTCGAGCTCTTGCGGCAAACCCACAATTCATTTTGTTGGATGAACCTTTCGCAGGTGTCGACCCTATTTCGGTTAATGACATCAAGAAAATCATCGAGCACCTACGCGATCGTGGCCTTGGTGTATTAATCACAGACCATAACGTACGTGAAACACTGGACGTATGTGAAAAAGCCTATATCGTAAGCCAAGGGCACCTCATTGCATCGAGAACTCCGGAAGAAGTTCTGAACAATGAACAGGTGAAACAA
>NZ_JAWOQN010000615.1:0-651 GCF_033337395.1 Vibrio sp. YT-19(2023)
TTCCGCCACCAGCCGATGTGCAGCGTCGTACTCATAGCTGACGGTTGCACCATTTGGCTTGGTCAGCGAACTCAGGAGGCCCACAGCATCATAGTTGTAGACCGTGGTTCCTTCTGGCCCAGTGGAGCTGACAAGTCTTCCTCTGGCGTCATAGGTGAGGGTTTGGGTTACACCATTGACACCCTGAATGGTCCCGGCGCGACCGTTCGCGTCGTAGTCACCAAACTGCGTCACCTGCCCCAGCGCGTTCGTTGTCCGGATCAGGTTGCCCTGGTCATCGTAGTCAAATGTCGTAACATCGCTGACGTCGGTGCGCGGACCATCAACCGAGGCCAACAGGCTCGGCTTTCCTGTACCAACAGGGGCATAGGTGTAGGTCCATGTCCGGGAAGCGCCCGAGCTGCGATCTGTGACCTTGCGGCTTATCACCCGGAGATGAGTGTCGTAGGTAAGCTCAGTGATCCTGGTTGGTTCCGTGATTTTTGCAGGGAGCGACTTGGAAGGAAGCCAGTCGGTCGTAACCTTGCCCCCATCCTGGTCTATCTGGGTGGTTTCCAATCCCCGGTCGTTATGGGTGAACGTGCGCTTCTGTCCAGCACGATCTGTAATGCTGGAGACGAGGCCTTTGCTGTCGTAGACGTAGGTTTCCTT
>NZ_JAWOQN010000616.1:0-651 GCF_033337395.1 Vibrio sp. YT-19(2023)
CAGCACACCCACCATTGCCTGTTTCTGAATTCGTGACGACAAGCGCCACTTCTTGACTCATGGTAGAGAGATTAGAGTCATCTGTCGCTTGAGCTTTAAATGAGTGCGTGCCAACACTCGCTGTCCATTGGTATTCGTAAGGTGCACTGGTATCAATGGCGACAGATTGGTTGTTAACGAAGAACTCAACTTGAGTAACTACGCCATCAAAGTCATCCGCTTGAGCAGTGACGGTTAGGTTATCCCCCACACTCAGTGTTTCCGTACCTGTTGGGCTAGTGAGAGTAATGCTAGGTGGCGGCAGCTCTACTTGAGGCTGAACGACGATAGCAACCGTTGTGGAGGTTACAGCGCCTTCATTGTCTGTCGCAATCGCGGTGAGTTGAGAAACGCCTTGGGCTGCAGTCCAAGATGCCTCAAATGGCGCTTGGGTGACGATAGCAACGGTTTGGTCACCCGCTAAAAACTCCACTTGTGTGACCTGTCCGTCCTCGTCGGACGCATTGGCTAACAGAGTAATGGCGCTGCCTTCAGGAATTTGCGCGTTGTTCGTTGGAGAAGAGAAGGACACTGTTGGCGACAGATTACTGTTTCCTCCATCACATTGACCTAATGCCTTCCACGCCTCCCATGAGCCTGAGTTGGTGACGG
>NZ_JAWOQN010000617.1:0-650 GCF_033337395.1 Vibrio sp. YT-19(2023)
CAAACTTGTCCAGCATCGCTTGCAGCACGAAGTACAGCGAGCGTAAGCCTAACAACGCGAATACGTTAGCCGCTAACACCAAGAATGGCTCGCGAGTGACCGCAAAAATAGCCGGAATTGAATCGAGTGCAAACATCACATCCATCACGGCGATCACGCCTACTACAATTAACATTGGCGTCGCAACCCACTTCCCTGCTTGCTTCAAGAACATATGATTACCTTGATACTCATCCGTCACTGGCAGCAATTTACGAATCACTTGCTCTGGGTATGGGTTCACTTCTTCCTCTTCACCTTTGTCGCGAGCAAGCTTAATGCCTGTCCAGATTAGGAACGCCGCAAATAGGTAGAGTACCCAATGGTATTGGGCGAGCAGCTGCGCACCGACAGCAATCATAATTGCTCGCAGGACCAACGCGCCAATCACGCTCCATAGTAACGCGCGAGGACGAAGATGCTCTGGCACTTTGTATTGGGCAAATATGATGGCGAAGACAAATAAGTTATCAACGCTTAACGACTTTTCGAGCAAGTAACCAGTTAGGAATGACACGGTCGCTTTCTCATTGCTGTAAGCACTATGAGGAGCGTAAACGTCCCAAAAGAAATAGATGGAACCTGCAAAAAGAAACGCGAGTAAGAACCAG
>NZ_JAWOQN010000618.1:0-650 GCF_033337395.1 Vibrio sp. YT-19(2023)
CCGTTTATGCAAATCACTGTACCTGATGCGAGCAAAAAGCTGATCCAGAGCGTGGGCCGCCTACTGCGCAAAGAACGAGATTCTGGTAGAGTGACCATTCTGGATCGACGCCTCGTAACCAAACGCTACGGGCAAGCACTTATCGACTCACTGCCGCCATTTAAACGAAAAATAGAATATTAGAAGAATAAGAATTTATGGAAATGATAGAGCCGACAATGCTGTTGGTGTTGGCGCTAGTCGCTTTTGTTGCTGGATTTATTGACGCAGTCGCAGGTGGTGGAGGGATGCTAACCGTCCCTGCTTTGCTGTCTTTGGGGCTTCCTCCTCATATTGCTTTGGGGACGAACAAGTTGGCTGCCACCTTTGCATCGTCAACTGCCGCATTCACTTACTACAAAAAACGCTTGTTCAAACCTCAGTGTTGGGGGCGCGCGTTTGCAGCAACGCTTGTCGGCGCAACATTGGGCACGCTCTTTGTCGATGCCATCAGTACGGATTGGCTAGAAAAAGTCTTGCCTCTTATTATATTAGCCGCTGCGCTGTATACCGTATTCCATAAAACGCCACATTCACCTCATCAAAGCCCAATACCAGAGCCTTGCCCAAAACTGCATAAAAAACAGTACCTGCAAGGTTTGTCGATTGGT
>NZ_JAWOQN010000061.1:0-10893 GCF_033337395.1 Vibrio sp. YT-19(2023)
ATTCAACTAAGTTCTACTCCTTTCCTTGTTGGTTTGCTCTGTTTTTCAGCGCTGTCGGCTAACTGAAAAATGCCCCATTATAAGACAGAGTAAATACTCATTCATATCCTGTTAATTGGGTTTTGCCTTACTAAAAGTAATCCATTCTTCTAATGCTATTCGTTGTTAATCCTCGTGTTGTATTACGGGGGCTCTTAAGTTGTCAACATCGTACACAGAACCACCATGTTGTATTTATTCAACTTGGTGCATTTAGAAAGAACGTCTTCCCCCCAACGGTATCCTTAAACCTTGCTCGAGGAGCTTTGCCACCCATCGTCCGTTTAAGGTTCGCAGGTATAAATTGACTTGAATCGGGAGTTTGCCAACTTGCTTCACCGTTTTTTCTGGCGTCCAATTGATGGTTGGTACGTTATCTTCGGTTTCGCCGAAGGTGAAGAAATGAGCGAACATACTGCAGCAGTGTCAGCGATTGCACAAATACTCGAAGGAGAATGTACGTTCACGTTAGAAGAAGAGGCGAAGGAACTAAAAGCTGGCGCTTGGTTGTTGATGGACGCGCATTTGCCTCACAGCATTATCGCGAAAACGCCATTGAAGCTGATGCTGTACCTGTTGCGCGAGCCTAAGTAACACGCAGTATTGAAATACAAATCAATGTAAATTCAGCCCCAACCAAGTGTTGGGGCTTTTGCGTTTATTGCTGGCGGTACTTATCTGACGAAGTTCTGCAATCCTGCCACGCTGGCAAAGTTATAGAGAATAAAGCCCGATGCCACCATGGTGACTGCTAACACGAGGTTAAGCGTATTGCTCAAGTTGGCATTGGGTTTGGCGCTGTGATTTTTCATTTGGCGTTGAATCGTTAAAGCGTTGAACACCAATATCGAGTTGGTCATTGCCGTTCCTAAAGCCATCACGAATGTCGCGACCATGCCCCACATTAAGCTGCCTAGCATGTTAGAGAGAAACAGAACTAACACCGCCCCAGTACAAGGGCGGAAGCCGATGAGTAGCAGTGCTTTCCATGAAATATTGTCATTAGAACCTGCGGAATCATCATCTTCTTGAGATCGTGTTTGCTTGATGCGGCGCTTGGCCACCGACGCAAACTCTTTCAGCGCCAATAAAACAATAAACACCGCACAACCTTGCGTCAGCAGACGAACATTATCGGAAAGGCTGAAAGCAAACTGCTCTGCAATCTTGGCAGTAATCACGAAAAGAATGCACGCGCTCGCGGCTTGTAGGGCGGCAATAATCGCCATTAACACAAGTGCTTGTCGGCGACGGTAGCCATGAATCAAGCTCATTGACGTCACTGCCGTTTTACCGTGTCCAGGGGCAACCGAATGCAGTAAACCATACAGAAAGCTGAAGCCCAACAAGTACAACAGTTGCCCTTGGCTGATGAGCATCAGGTATTCACTGATATACCGTAGTTAATCATTTTAGCTTTGTGAAGAAAAAAATGGATTCCTTTGGAATCCATTGAGTTGACTAATTGCGATTCTTTATTTTGTCTTTGGTAAGGAGTAATACTATTCTCTATACATGCCGTACACACAAGTCACGATGTACTTAATAAACGTTACGAAAAAAGCAGATTTATCTGCCTTAATAGACAATACATCCTTAAGTTACTATATAACAATAACATCGGAGCACTTTGTGTTGTTAGAATTGGTAATCAGCCACAAGACCGAATGTACGAGGTCCGCCCATTTCGATAAGATCATTCTTATGGCGAAGAACGTAATCTTCATCTGTTGCATTCTTAATGTAGGCCCGAATGGTGAGATCATTCATGGCATAACCTGCATTGAGATTCAATATGGTGTAGTCGCCTGCTGACGTACTTCGGGTGTTGGCGAGATCTGTAAAGTAATCCGTTACGTGATTAACACGAGCACCAAAGAAAATGCCCGAATCTAGCTGTTGGGTGAAGCCAAGACCAGCCGACACTTCAGGTGCATAACTGAACTCATTCCCATTTAAGTTTTCAACAGTACCGCTTGGTCCTTCGGTGATTTCTGTTTTTAACAAGCCTACAAATGCGAATACGTCCAGACCTGAGTCAAACCAGTAATTGGTTTCAACTTCAGTACCGTATGTTTTTCCTTTAGGGATGTTTGCTATGTAATTGTCGAAACGATTTCCACTGTCACCATACACGACCGTTTGATAGTTTTCATAGTCGTTGTAGAAGACATTTGCAGTCAAACCAAGTCTATTTTCAAGGAAAGTTGAACGGGAACTTAGCTCATAAGTCCAGACTTCTTCCTGCTCAAACACAAAGACCTGTTGTTGGTACTCGTTGTATCCAAGTCCGCCAGCGTTGTATCCTTTACGAGCAGTAAGTCCAAGCATTGAATTGTCTGATACATTTAAAGTTACACCGACTTTTGGTAGCAAAATACCGTTACTTTCATCAGCATTGAAATCGAGTGGGAACCTTGCGTGGTCAAAATCACGCTTCAGCTCATCTTTTTCGTAACGAGCGCCAAGTAGCAAGCCCCAACGGTTATTGAGCTGGACTTTTGAATCGAAGTAAATTGAGTTGGTCAGAACTTTATCTTTACGCTTCATCGAGTCTGTTTGCGTATCCTGATCTTTGTAAAAACTGCTTACCCCGACAATGGCATTGTATTTGTCATCTAACGAGTTATAAGATAGCTTCGCTTCTGCGGTGTAGTTTTTTTCATCAACATCACCCCACCAGTCCGTACGAGGATAAGCTTTGAATTTCGTATTATAGTCTCGGCGCGCAAGCAATACATCAAGGGTTAATTCATCATTGATTAAGTAATTTATGTCAAAATTTGCATTCCAGCTTTCGGTTGTTTGACGTCGAGTACCGTTTTCATCAATGTATTCAAACTTACCTTTTTCAGAAACCAGATTTGTATATTGACCTTCTTCATTACGGCTAGCCAATGTTAGTTTTAGCGTAAGCTTATCGTTAGACATCGGTTTGAATAACAGCTTACCTCTCACATTATAGGATTCAACTTCAGAAGGGTCCCATGGATATTGGTCATTATCGGGCAGCGAGTAATCAATTGGTGTATTACCCTTTGTGCCCTCGGCGGCTAATCGAAATGCGAGCTTTTCAGACACGATTGGGGCAGAAACAACACCAGCTAAGTGATATTTGTCATCTTCGTTTTCGTAGCCACCACGAACTTTACTTTCAAAGTGGAACGTTGGATCTTTGGTTTTGATGACCACCGCGCCGCCAATACTATTTCGGCCTTGGTTGGTTGATTGAGGGCCTTTATAAATCTCTACTTGTTCTGTATCCCACAACCCGGCTTTACCAAAGGCTTCACCAGTCCATGACTCTGACACGCCATCAACGGTTGTATTCACCCTTGGTGTCGCTCCTGTCATGAAGGAAAGGAAGCCTTCACCAGGCCCACGACCATCGACACCTCGAATATGTGGAATACCAGAAGGGGCATTCAGTACATTCGGGACGCGATCGAGTAGATCGTAGTATGTTTGATCTTCGCCATTGTCTGCTTCATCAGTAAAAACGGTGACTGAGCTTGTGTTCTCAGCAAGTGTACCACCGAGTTTTTCACCAAGTACCACAATGGTTTCTAGGGTTGTTAGGGTTTCTTGGCCTTTCTTAGTATTGCTGTTGTTCACTTGCTCTGCTGAAAGAGTGGTGCTGGCTCCAAGGCAAATTACACCAATGAGCATGGCAAGTTTAGTCTTGCCAGTATTAGTGATGGTGATGCCACTGTTTAAATCCATGGGCTTCATGACCTGAGTATTCCTTAATAAAAAAAGAAGAAAACATTTGATGTTGTAACAACATTTATGTAAAAAAGTGTTGCAGCAATAATGCTAATGATAATTATTATTTACAACAATGATGATATAAGTTTGTGCTATCTCATTACTAGAAGATATGCATGAAGTATCGACGTACAAGTTGGATTTGTGATGGATATAAAGGCTTTTCGAATAATAGAAAATAAAAATATCAATAGTGTTTTAAGTGGTTTGCTTGAAGATAATGAAGAAGTAGGAGCCCCATGTTGGTGGAACGAGGTGCAGACAAAAGGAACACCTTTTATCCTTTCCCAAGATAATACAAGCGTTGAGCTGCTATTTCTTTGGCGAAACACGGATGACAGTGTTAAGGAAATATACATTGATATCAATGGTATTACTGATCATCACAGCTTTGATATGGCAAGGCTTACTCATGTCAAAGGAACGGATGTTTGGTTTTATAAGGCAAGGGTAAACAGTACGTGGCGTGGGAGCTACACGTTTATTCCAGTGACACATGAACGCGTCCAACCAGCGTACCACGGAACATACCAAGAGAAACGCACCAAGCATCGGGAGTGGTTGAGAACCATTTTTCCTCTTAGTGTTCGCGATGATTTAAGTAAAAACAATTTGTCAGCCTGCGAATGGGGACGTTCGAAAACGCCGCTATCTATGCCAAAGGCAGTATCGCAAAGTGCTTGGTCAAGGTTCGATACAAAAAATGGCAATGTTCAGGCAGGAGCGGGCATGCAGCTGGCTTGGACTAGCCAGTGTTTAGGTAATGAGCGCTATGTTTGGTTGTATTCGACAGCCAGCGCTGACCAAATGGCTGAACTGCCATTGGTTTTAGTCTTAGATGGTCAATTTTGGTCTCAATCCATGCCTCTGTTCAGTGCGCTGACCGATGCGACGAGCAGCGGTCAGCTTCCACCTGCCTTGTATGTCTTCATTGATGAAATCAATGGAGCGCTGCGTAGTGAAGAATTCAGTTGCAACCCTTTGTTTTGGCAGGCTATCACTCAAGAACTGCTGCCGTTGGTTGGTCATTATTTCCCAATTACTAATGAGGCTAATCGTACGGCTGTTGTTGGGCAAAGCCTTGGTGGTTTGAGTGCGATGTATGCCGGATTGAACCATCCGGACCGTTTTGGTGCGGTTGTTTGTCAGTCGGGTTCATTCTGGTGGCCTGATTTTTCGTTAGTGAAGCCACCTAGTGAATATTCTCCTCTTCAAACAAGCGAACCTTTAACTCAAATGAGTCAATTGGTTCATTCTGGCCTTGGTTCTAACGTAAAGCTAAGTGTTTTTATGGAAGTTGGGTTAGGGGAAGACATCATGGTGGACTTGAGCCAAGACCTGTACCAGCAACTTAAGCAACAAAACCATCGGTTATCGTTTCGCACCTTTGATGGTGGACATGAACGCCTGTGTTGGCGCGGAGGCATCATTGATGGGTTGTCATATGTTTTTAATTTTGAATCCTGATTTTTCTATGATTGGAGTTAACTATGTCTGAGAAATACATTAATCCTTTTGACGAACCTGAAAACCAGTTCTTTGTGCTGATTAATCACAACAATCAATATAGTTTATGGCCTGAGTTCAAAGGGATCCCTCCTGGCTGGAAAAGCACATTTGGTCCGTCACTAAAGTAAGACTGCATTGATTATATCGAAGCGAATTGGCACGAAATTCGTGTGTAAAAAACAAACAAATAGCCACGACGATAATAATTAAATTTCTAAGGAATAAACGGCTTTGTTGCGTAATTCGGACAGAAAACCAAGTCGTCCGAAATTGAATAATTATTAAACAATATACTGAGTTTCAGGCATACCAAGCCCTGTAAGCTTGTTCAGCGCTTTAATCATGGCGTAGGTTTCGCCAACCTGAGAATTGTAGTTTCTCAGGCTTAACCTCCCACCTAGCAACTGCTTCACGCGATACATGGCTGTTTCAGAGAGCGAACGCTTGTGATAACCATACCGCTTTTTCCACTTCTTGTTGGAGCCGTAGAGCTTCTGACAACCTACTGCTAAATTGCGAGGGTGTCCTTGCTCCCAGAAGGCAGCCCCTTCTCGTGGCGGGATAAGCGGAACCGCTCGCTTGATCCGTATGGCATCATGGCAATTCCTTGTGTCATAAGCGCCATCGCCTGATATCTCAATGATTTTGCGACGTGTCTGCTTGAGTAAGTTAGGGAGCACTTCGGCATCGGTTACGTTAGATAAGCTCAGCTCTGCTGCGACTATTTCGTGGGTGCTTGTATCTACTGCGATATGCAGCTTACGCCAGACTCTGCGCTTCCCATCAGTACCATGCTTCTTGACCTTCCATTCACCTTCGCCATAAACCTTGAGGCCAGTGGCATCAATGGCCAGATGTTGTATTGCTCCTCTGGTTTTGGTTTTAAATGAAACTTCAACTTCCTTAGCTCGGCGGCTTATACAGGTGTAGTGCGGGCAAACAAGCGGGATGTTAGCCAGCTTAAATACGGAGTCTAGAAAACCTTGCAGCGCTCTCAATGGCATAGAGAAAACGCGTTTCACCATCAGTGCGGTAGTAATGGCTAAGTCGCTGAATCGGCGAGGTCTACCACGCTTGCCTTGTTTGTTTTGCTTCCACTCGGCTATCGCTTCCTCATCAATCCAAAAAGTCAGAGAACCACGGTTGATTAAGGCTTTATTGTACTGCTTCCAGTTAGTTGTTTTGTAACGAGGTTTCGGCATAAGGCTACGATGATTAACTGATGTAACCGATCAGATCGTAACTTCCTGATTTAGTTCCATCGAATTACGCAACAAAGCCGTCAATACAAGCAAAGCTCTTCCCCTTTTTGAATTAACTTTTAAGTGATGCGGATTGGTAGTTTCTTGAGTCAAAAGCACTATCTAGTTGTTGGGCTTTTCGCTGAAATGGGCGCAAAACCCCAATAAGTGCCATACTCGTTTCCCCTAAACTCCCACTGTGCTTATGGTATGCTAAACAACACGGTAAAAATCCGTGATGTGTGTTTTTTCGCTACAAGGAAAATGCACATGCATAAGGGAAAATTATGGCGCGAGGGTATACAGATATTAACCTTAAAGGCGGTTCAAAGGATGGTGAAGTCATTAGTGATGTTCCGTTAAAGCAATTACCGAAAGCAGTAGCTGTTCGAAGTGAACATTACTTTGCAACATCAAATGACGGTGGTGTTGGTATATGTAAAGGGGAACTATCTAAAAAAATGGCACTCGTATAGCCAAGAGGTTTATTCAAAATTGGAAAACCAACCGCACAAATCGGGTACGGTCTTTCAATTTGTAGAAAAAGTCATGGTTGACCGTTGCTCTGCAACAACAAAGAGTGGCACTCAGTGCTTACATGCAGCATTACATGGCGAAACAATGTGCGGAACGCATAAATCGTAATAAGCAGGGAAAATCGAAGCTATGGCTAAAAATACAATGATTGAGCAGCTTTGTACGGCTGGACAAGTTTTAATTGGTTTGATGGCAGTTCGTGAGCCAATTGATAGTCGATTTCATATTGTTGTCACCACTGGCGTAAATGGCATCACAATAACGCTAAATGAAAATGAGTTTGAACTAACCAATCAACGCATTGAGTTTTTAAATGGCAGTGGGAACATCGCGCTAACAGGAAGCGAGTTTGAGACAGTTAGCGGCTGGTTTAACGCTTACAACACTAAGTAACGGAAATTACGGGGAAATGAGCATGGCATTTAGAGAAGAAGTTGAAGTGTTGCTATTAACTGAATCTCATGTAGTTGAGCACATTAAAGGCGTTGAACTTGAGATTGTCAGCGACAAGCTTATAGCTCACACAGAGACAGAGTTTAAAAATTTGCACACGCATAAACTTGAACTGTCTTTCGATGCAGCAGAGGCGCTTTACATCAAACTTGGTCAACGACTAAAAACAGCACAAGAAATGGTCGAAGACAATTCGGCAATCATCACCGAGTAATGAGGGAGTTTGGACGATTTGGAAAGCATGGCTACACTCGCAACAATAGGTCTGATGCTCTAGCACAGCGCAAAAAGTTCGCGGCATCATTGACGAAGCGGCAGAAATAACCAATGACGAACTAGCAGACGCAGCCGATGGATTGATTCAGACCGCGATAGATATGTCTAAATACAAGCTAGGGGAGTTTCCTGTTAAGTCTGTCCGTTGGGATTCTGAAGCAAGGACAATCTCATGTAACTTCAACGCACAAGCGTTTCCTTTGTACCCTGTGTTTTTAGCAGAAGTACCACAAGCCTACCTATAAAGAGGCGAGTAGCGACCAGCCTCTTTACGCTGACCTAGAAAGCAATCAGGGTGTTCAAATTGGACACCCTGTCATTATCCATATTGCCGTAAACATTACGGATGATGGCAAGCCTTGAGTTTCAGTCTAAACCTATTTAAATGCATTTAGACGCATTTCCTTAACTCGCATATAATGTTCCTTTTGCTCACTAACACAAGCATATGAAACCTAACAATATTAGTGAAACAATCAATACGATATCGTCAGATCGTCTTAACAGTTATCGTAATTACTTTAACCTCACCTCAGATGAGGAGTGTTTAGGACTGTACTTGTGGAATGACGCTCTTTCTGCCTCCTTTTTTAAACTCATAAGTATCTTTGAAGTAGCACTCCGCAATACTATTCATAGAGAACTATCTCATCAATTCAATGCCCACCGCCAACAAGGACATGCGTTTGATAATGATTGGTATGAGTACTTAATCACACAAAATCAATTAAAGCCTAAGACGGTCAATTTGATTCGCAACGTAACTCATTTACCATCACGAGGAAGAAGGCGATCTCAGCCTGTACCTAAGAATCCAGTACCAACACCAGGAAAAGTAATAGCGGCACAAAGTTTTGGTTTTTGGGGCTTTCTAATCAACGACACTTCATTGAACGGCTCTATTGACTGGCAAAGTGCACTTTTTAACGGACTTAAAGGACACTTCGCCCTTCATTCTACTTACTGGTCTCAAAATGCTCTGGATGACTTTCTAATGCGATTAAGCCAAGTTAATGAACTAAGAAACCGCATAGCTCATCATGAACCGATTTGGAAGTTTACTCAGATTAGACATCACAGAACCAACCAAGAGATCTATCCAGCGGCATCGACTCCAGAAGAAAGCATTCAGCGAATGAAAACCCTCAATGATCGATTGTGCCGTATATTGGGTTGGGTGTCTGAGGATAGAAAAAACGATTACCTTGATTCTCATTACAAAGCACATTTTGATTGGCTCACGAGCCTTGAAGCTCTAAGCGTATACAAATCACTTACGTACAGTAATATACTGACTCCAAGCCAAGCAAAAAGACGTTTTAACGGTATAGTGAAAAGTTCTAAAGTTCATGAAATTGTTGGCAAGCGAGGCATAGTAACTATCCTCCCTGGTATTGTATAGTTGACACAAAATCAGCTTTATACCATAATTCAATCACTAGCTCGTTAGGCTACAGTGTTGGTAATAAAGTTCTCGCCAATATCTCTAACTTGAGCATTCTAGAGAGCACCCTGCGGGGTGCTTTTCGCTTTCTATACGGCTTGTAGCCATTTCTCATCCCCCTATAATTCTTCACCAATCCGTTTTCCATTTTTAGGATGGCATAGCGACAACCTTTAAAAATCACTTTATTCACTACTCCCCCCTTACTTTATCCAATATCACACAGATCCAAATTGCGGCTGCAGCCGGTCATATGGTTTCGCTCGAACACTGGAAATCATGCTTATGAGCATTGTTCAACTGGAACACTGGTAACAGCCTTGTTTTCGGGTTGCTTTGAGCTAAACTGTCAAATACACCAACTAGTCATTTAATCATTTAATATCAGTAACTTACGTATGGATTCAACTCTAAAACCTACAAATTGAATCTGTAAAACTGTTTAGTATTTAAGATTTATTATAAATCTGAGGCTTTTCACGCGTAGTTAGTAAAATAACATAGAAAATGTCACGTGTTACAGCGTCACATAACATTTAAACTAGCACGTTTGGTGACAGCGTAACTACATGCACGCTCATTATTTAAACGAAATGTATTGTATATGAGTATAAGTATCAATATCATCATAACGCTCCTTGGTTATTCACACTCATTGATATATCTGTCAGACAAATAGTTTCCAAACCATGTTTAAAAATATAAACACGCTAGTATTAAAGTTAATTATCTGCGGTTCTTTCATGCTTCCATCTGTGATGTTTATGTTCTATAAAGTTTCGTTTGGAACACTAACCATCTTATTTGTATGGTTATCTTTGATTGGATATTTTGGCTTTAAAGCATTTGAAAATCATATAATTAACAGAACACTAAAAAGTGTCCATGTGCAAGTAAACGCAATGAACCATACGATTAATGAGGCAATTATTTCTTCTTCTAAGAAGAATGAGAAAATAAATTTAGCTGATTCCTTATCTATAAAAGAATCACTATATTCTATTGCCTCAATCAGTTCCTTCAATAATAGCCCTTCCATGATTTACCATAGTGTAGAACCATTGTTATCGGTTACATTAAATGAATACGGTACTCTGGCAAATCATTACGGCATTAAGTTCGATTACGACTTCTCCGCAGACTCAAAGATTCGGGTAATAAAGCTATGCCCAAGCACTCTAAACAAGGTATTGAGTATTGTCCTTTCAAACGCCATTAGCGTGTCAGGAAAAGGAGATCGAATAAGAGTGATGACAAGACTATCTCAATCCCACTACTCAGTTATTGTTGTGGACGATAGTTCAGGGATAACCCCCAAAACGCTTACAAAGATAGAAAATAGAGAAACGCTATCTTGCGGAAGGAGAGTCGATATTCATAATCGAATCCATTATGGATTGGGACTGATATCTCTTAAAAGGCTGGCTAATGGAAGGGATATATCTATTCATTCAGACCTAGTAGACTCAAAGCACTGTGTAGTTATTAACATAAAGAGATGAATTTCAGCTATTGGAAAATCCAGATGCTCTAGTTTTTGAACTAATGAACGGCTTTGTTGCGTAATTCAGACGAGAAACCAAACCTCCTAAAGTTGACCGACTTTTATACAATATACTGAGTTTC
>NZ_JAWOQN010000619.1:0-650 GCF_033337395.1 Vibrio sp. YT-19(2023)
GACGTACGCATCATCGTATTTAAAGGCTACCCTGTCATGGCGATGATGCGCTGCTCAACATCAGCGTCTGATGGTAAAGCTAACCTTCACCAAGGCGCGGTCGGTGTCGGCATTGATATCGCAACAGGCAAAGCCATTCGTGCGGTGCAATTCGACCAACCAGTAACGCACCACCCGGATACGGGTAAAGATTTATCGACTCTGCAAGTGCCTCATTGGGAGCGTTTGCTAGAACTTGCGTCAAGTGCTTGGGAAATGACGGGGCTTGGTTACATGGGCACCGACATGGTTCTCGACAAAGAAGAAGGTCCGATGGTACTTGAGCTGAATGCTCGTCCTGGTTTGGCTATTCAAATCGCGAACGGAGCAGGATTGCTTCCTCGCTTGAAGCATATTGAAAGCCTCGGCACTCCAGCGGAGTACCCTAAGCCTATAGAGCGCGTAGCCTACGCGGTTGAGCAGTTTGGTGTAAAACCAAAGTTCTAAATCTTACAAGCTAGCAATCAGCACATGGTTGCTAGCTTTTTTCTTTCTGCCATCGTTTTCACTCCCCTTCCTATCTCATTTCGCCGGTTTCATCATTTGAATCAATGATCGAGCTAACAAAATCAACATAGATCGTTTCTTTTCCACTGAGCCCATTGAGTATG
>NZ_JAWOQN010000620.1:0-650 GCF_033337395.1 Vibrio sp. YT-19(2023)
GTCCCAAACATCTTGCGCAGTATCCGAAACCGCTTCGCCTAGCTCAGACATTTTGTTGGATATCTCGTCCCAATCTGCATGAGCTGGAGAGGTGAGTAACATAAGTGTGGTTAAGATAACGATCGGCTTTTTCATTAGAGCTCGTCCTAAACGTGGTCGGTTTTATTTCATTTTAGGTGAAATTTGGGATAGGGAAAATTGACGATGATTCTAGGTTGGGATTGACGTCACGAACTCACGTACCCTTGACAAGGGCGTGATAGAAGCACAACAAAAAAGCCCTCAAACCGCAGTTTGAGGGCTTTGTCTCATTGGTTTAGGAGCACTTGTGTTAAGTGGCTTCCTTTCGGCAAATTACTTGCTAACTTTACCTAGCTGTAACCAAGTGTCGATAACGGTGTCTGGGTTGAGTGAAACAGAGCTAATGCCTTGCTCCATCAACCATTCCGCCAAATCTTCATGATCTGATGGGCCTTGACCACAAATACCTACGTACTTGCCAGCTTTGGTTGCAGCATCAATCGCCATTTTCAGCATGATTTTCACCGCTGCGTTACGCTCATCAAACAGGTGAGCCACATCGCCAGAGTCACGGTCTAGACCAAGCGTTAGCTGAGTCATGTCGTTTGAACCGATAGAGAAGCCATCGA
>NZ_JAWOQN010000621.1:0-650 GCF_033337395.1 Vibrio sp. YT-19(2023)
CACAAGCGTGCTAAAAAGCTGATAGCGGAAGCAAACGGCCTAGCGCAGAAAATTCTCAACCAAACTTTTGAAGGCACAGTTATCCAAGTCGACGAGATTGAATAGTGGGCGGATGACATGATCGAAAGTGTATTTATTGATTCAGACGCTTTGCAGTGTGTTTCTGCATTGCGCCAGAAAGATTCTTATTTACTCGAGCATTCAGTAAATGTCGACTGTCTGCTGGTTTCGTTCGGCAAACACTTAGGCTTAGACAAAGATACCCTCAAGCAATGTGCGATTGGTGGCATTATTCACGATGTGGGTAAAATCAAAGTGGACGATAAAATTCTTCACAAGCCAGCGCGTTTAACGCCAGAAGAGTTTGAGCACATGAAGTTGCACCAAGTCTTCGCGGGCCCGATCATCGTTGAAGTGAAAGGGTTGAGCGATGTCAGCCGAGACGTGTGTTTAATGCATCATGAAAAGCTTGATGGAACGGGGTATCCGCGCGGACTATCGGGCGATGAGATTCCGATTCATGGTCGCATGAGTTGTATCGTCGACATTTATGACGCGCTCACCGCTGATCGTTGCTACAAAAAAGGCATGAGCTCAGCAGAAGCATTTAAGATTTTGCTCAGTCTAACGCCTTTCCATCTTGACCCTGA
>NZ_JAWOQN010000622.1:0-649 GCF_033337395.1 Vibrio sp. YT-19(2023)
CGTTATCAACGGCAAGAGCTAATCAACACGGAAACCGCAGTTAATGAACAATGTAATTTTTAGCCAAAAGCTATACGACACCGCGCAAATGATTGTCGATGGCTGTATGGGTGATGCCGATCCGGCATGTCAAACCGCATGTCCAATGCACACAGACGTAAAACAGTACGTTCGCATGGCTGGTGAAGGGAATTTCCAAGGCGCTTTGGATCTGATCCGCAGCAAATTGTTCCTTCCTCAAACTCTTGGTCGTATTTGTGCCCACCCTTGTGAAGCGTCTTGTCGTCGTAACACAGAGTTCGGTCAACCAATCAGCGTAGCGGGCATCAAACGCTTCGTCGCAGAAAAACTGGATAACCAAGATCACTGGGACCTTAACATTGCGCCCCTAACCAACAAGCACATCGCGATCGTGGGTGCAGGCCCTGCTGGTGCGCAAGCGGCTATTGAGCTTCGTCGTCAAGGCCACGAAGTAACGATTTACGAAAAGCTAGACGTTTACGGCGGCATGATGCGTGTGGGTATCCCTGAATACCGTCTACCACGCGATGTTATCGATTTCGAATACAGCTACCTAGCGATGCTGGGTATTAAAACTCAGTTTGGCGTTGAGATCGGCAAAGACATTAGCTTCGACACACTGCGCAGC
>NZ_JAWOQN010000623.1:0-649 GCF_033337395.1 Vibrio sp. YT-19(2023)
CTTGGTTGGTGTGATTCTTGGTGTGCTTTGCGCGCTTGTGTTCTACTTCACTCAACTTATTTTCCCTGATTCTGTTGCTATTGTATTAACCATGGCGTTCAGCCTGTTGCTCACCGGTGCTTTTCACGAAGATGGTTTGACTGATATGGCGGATGGCATTGGCGGCGGTATGACGGTTGAGCGTCGTCTTTCTATCATGAAGGACAGCCGCATCGGGACTTATGGTGCCGCAACATTAGTGATGGCGTTGTTGGCTAAGTTTGTCCTTTGGAGCGAGTTGGTGCATTTGCCTGATTTTTGGCTCGTTATTGTTGTGGCCTACACCACGAGTCGTGCCCTCGCTGCAACGCTAATTTACGACATGCCTTATGTGAGTGACAGTGACACCTCGAAAAGCAAGCCGCTTGCGAACAAGCAGTCCTCGTCTGAAGTTGCCATTTTGCTGTTTACTGCGGGCGTGGCTTCGCTCTTTCTCGGAGTAATGCAGACATCATTTATCGTCATCGTTTTGTTTGCATTTCGATTTGCATTCAAACGTTGGCTGACTAAGCGCATTGGCGGTTTTACTGGCGATTGCTTAGGTGCAGCGCAGCAGCTTTCTGAACTCTTGGTTTACCTTACTCTAATCGCGTTTTATCAAAATATATGA
>NZ_JAWOQN010000624.1:0-649 GCF_033337395.1 Vibrio sp. YT-19(2023)
AAGGTGAATTTGAAGAGGTTCGCCGATAACGAAATTACTGTGTTTCTCTTCCCCCTCATGTTCCTGAGAAACTTCTTGCTTACACCCAGACTTGCCCCACAAGCTGGGTGTTTTTTTTGCGAAGTGCGTTTGCAAAAAAGGCAGCTCATTGGCTGCCTTTGGGTTTGTTATATCGAGCGTCTTGAGAGTCCTAAACCGTAACCACCACTCTTAGTGCTAAGAGCATAAGTACAACACCAGATAGTCGGTCAATGAGAACCGCTTTGGAGCGAATTTTATCGACCACTCTGGAGCTTGATAACACCAACGTAATAAAGGTGTACCACAAGCCATCGACAACAAAAGGGGTCGCAACAATGATCATTTGGTTACTCAGATCATTTCCAAGCGCGACAAACTGGCTAAACAAAGCAATAAAGAACAGTGCGATTTTAGGACTTAGAATAGAGATAAGGAAACCTTCTCTAGCAGATTGAAGTACGGTCGTTTCCTCACCAGATTCCAACTTGGCGGCCACTCCACCTTTGGATCGCAGCGCGTTAAAACCTAAGTAAGCCAAATAAGCTGCGCCCGCTAAACTGATGGTTTTGAACAGCATTGGGCTCTGCTGCAGCACAACCGCAAGACCGATCAACGTGATAAACGCATA
>NZ_JAWOQN010000625.1:0-649 GCF_033337395.1 Vibrio sp. YT-19(2023)
GACCGCGTTCGATATTTGGAAGACAGACCTGTTGTGTATGTGACCAACTATATTCGTCCAGAGATCTTCCCCAATTTATTGAGCTTTGATTTGACCAACTCGCTGACCGACATTTATCGCGAGCACTTTGGTGTGGTGTATCAGAAGACGCGTTACCGTATTTCTACCAGTACCTTGCTTGGTGAAGTCGCGCAAGCATTGCGAGCAACATCGGGCACTCCGGCAATGGTTGTTGAACGTACTAACTATAACCAACATGGCGAGTTGATTGACTGCGATATTGAATACTGGCGTCACGATGCCATCAGTATTGAGTCGGTGGCAGAGCTCAATCACTAACGTTCGTATTTTCATATTCAAAGGCTCCATCTCGGAGCCTTTGCTTTGTCTAAACGGGAAAACAAATGGATTTCTTGGCAATCGCACTCGTTGTATTTTCTGCGGTTTTGCATGCTGGTTGGAATATCTTGGGTAAAAACCATTCCGGATCAGGCGTGGCATTCACGATGGCTGCAAGCCTGTCTGCTTGTGGAGTGCTTACCCCATATCTGATTTGGTATTTAATCACGCTCGGTTGGACTTCGTTGCCAGTTGAGTTTTGGGGAATGCTGGCTTTTAGTGGAATAGCGCAAATTGTGTATCTCGTCGG
>NZ_JAWOQN010000626.1:0-649 GCF_033337395.1 Vibrio sp. YT-19(2023)
CAAAATAACTTAGTACACAGGCTTATAGAAAATACGCTTGCAAGGCTGATCATGGACGATCGGTCTCAAATGTACATTTATAGAACGTAATTCAAGGATGGATGATGACGTACAAAAAGTGGCTTTTTGCCGCAGCGCTGCTTTTAAGTGGCCCAACTTTACTGCCTTTTGCTCTAGAGGCTATTGTGTTGATAGAAATCATCGGAATGGCGGGAGTGGTGGCACTTTATAGCGCTTATTCACAATGGCTTTTTAAACATCCGTTAACGGTTCGGGCTTGTGAGGTCGCGACGAGCCTAGATATCCAGCCTCAAAGAGTTATTACCAAACCAGATTTACGCTCTCTGACTTATTTGTTTCCGCACTACTTGCCAATCAATACTTTGTTAGTGAGCGCGATTGTGACCACGTTTTTGTTTCGTCTGTCTGGAACACTGTAATGATGCTTTCAATACGCAGCTATCGCGCTGATGATGCGCCAACACTATGGACGCTCTTCTACCATACGGTTCGAGAAGTAAACTGCCGCGATTACCAAACAGATCAAGTGAAAGCTTGGGCTCCCGATGATTTTGAACCACAAAGTTGGCAAGCAAGGATGGACACCATTACCCCATTTATTGCCGAAATTGAAGGTGAGATTGTCGGT
>NZ_JAWOQN010000627.1:0-647 GCF_033337395.1 Vibrio sp. YT-19(2023)
TCGAGCTGCTACTGAAGAGCAATTAATTGAGCTCGCGTTGCCTCGTTTAGATGGCTTGTTAGCAAGTGGGGTTACGTCGGTTGAAGTAAAATCAGGCTACGGCTTGACGCTCAAAGACGAACTAAAAATGCTGCGTGCTGCAAAAGCCTTAGAACAAGAGCGTAAAGTCAAAATCACAACTACCCTTCTTGCCGCTCATGCTTTACCGCCTGAATTTGAAGGTCGCGCAGACGATTACATCGAACATATTTGTCAGGAAATCATCCCAATCGTCGCAGAGGAAAACTTGGCCACCAGTGTGGATGTGTTTTGTGAGTCTATCGGTTTTAATTTGGAGCAAACCGAAAAAGTATTTGCGACAGCGAAACAATATGGCTTACACGTAAAAGGCCACACAGAGCAGCTATCAAACCTTGGTGGCACTGAATTGACTGCACGATACAAAGGCCTTTCGGCTGACCATATCGAATATCTCGATGAAGACGGTGTGGTAGCCCTTTCGAAATCCGATACCGTCGCCACACTACTACCCGGTGCTTTTTACTTTTTGAGAGAAACTCAGTTACCACCGATTGAGCTACTAAGGAAGTACCACGTGCCAATGGCCATCGCCACCGATGTAAACCCAGGTACATCACCCTTTTCCG
>NZ_JAWOQN010000628.1:0-647 GCF_033337395.1 Vibrio sp. YT-19(2023)
CGGGTCATTACTTTGCAACAACCAGTGTTGGTGCTTGCGCCAAAAGGCAATGTCGGCCGATAGCATGTCCGGCCAAGCGGTGATCGGGAGGTGCGAACGATGGGGGTCACTAAAAGATATGAGGTCGTTACCCTCACCGTGCAGTTTTTGTAAATCGCTATTGAGCTGATAAATCGTGTTAGGGTCAGCTTGCTGCCATAGGCGCTGCTTTTCTTCTTCACTATTACTTTCTAAGTACCCAGGCAGATAACGTTCATAAAGTCGTTCTTCTAACATAACTACTCTCTGAAAAGGCATCTGTTGATAGAAAGTATATACGCAGAAATGGGAAGCACAGTTCTTTACGATGTCTCATGAAGCCGATGAAAGCTCTGGATGAGATCGTGACGAATGCGCCTCCTAAGTGCTTGATGAGCAACGTTGTGCTTATCTCGATTATGATAAATGAGCTTGTAGTCAATAAGTTGGTTGTTTATCGGGCAGGGCAATATTTTCAGCTTTAGGGCGTCTAGTAATCAACGCGTCAAGTCGTTCAAACTGCCGTTGTCACCACCACAAACCGCTCATCTTGTCCCCATCTTGGTTCCGCATTCATTAAATTGAGCTCCAACGCCGTTTGGTATGGGTCAACGTCAAAATGGTTGCTT
>NZ_JAWOQN010000062.1:0-9455 GCF_033337395.1 Vibrio sp. YT-19(2023)
GACGACAAAGTGGTGTCGCTGGATACCAATCACGGTCCAGCCAACGGCACGGTCTCGGTCAACCCGGATGGCAGCGTCACTTACACGCCAAACGACAACTACCACGGTACAGACAGCTTCACCTACATCGTCACCTCCGGTGGGGTATCGGAGTCCACCGCGGTGAACGTCGATGTCACGCCAGTCAACGATGCGCCAGCGGCAAAAGATGATACCGCTGTTACTGACGAAGATACGCCAGTGACGATTGATGTTCTGCCAAACGATACTGACATCGATGGCGATAAGCTGTCGATTGAATCGGCGTCTGTACCTGAAGCGCAAGGCACAGTTGAGATTGTTGACGGCAAGTTGGTGTTCACGCCAGCTGAGAACTTCCATGGTGACGCTGAAATTACTTACACGATTACTGATGGTGCACTGACTGACCAAGCAACGGTCAACGTCACCGTGAATGCGGTGAACGACACGCCTGTGGTTGAAAGCAACATTGCAGACCAAACCTTGGCGGAAGATTTTACGCCATACAGCATCGATCTAAATACCGCTTTCAGCGATGTGGATGATGTTGATGGCGAGCTGAGCTTCAGCGTTTCTGGTAATAGCAACATTCAAGTGGCGATCGTCAATGGCATTGCTACGTTCACTCCAACCGCGGACTGGAACGGCTCAGAAACCCTAGCGTTTACGGCTACTGATCCAAGCGGTGAAAGCGTTAGCCAAACGGTGAACTTTACGGTTGCGCCAGTGGCGGATATCGTGGCAGACAACGCGACGGTTGTGGAAGACACGCCGACCATCATTAACGTCCTAGGTAACGACACGTTTGAAGGCAGCGACAAAGTGGTGTCGCTGGATACCAATAACGGTCCAGCCAACGGCACGGTCTCGGTCAACCCGGACGGCAGCGTCACTTACACGCCAAACGACAACTACCACGGTACAGACAGCTTCACGTACATCGTCACGTCGGGTGGGGTATCGGAGTCCACCACGGTGAACGTCGATGTCACGCCAGTCAACGATGCGCCAGTGGCAAAAGATGATACCGCTGTTACTGATGAAGACACGCCAGTGACGATTGATGTCCTGCCAAACGACACCGATATTGATGGCGATACGCTGTCGATTGACTCGGCATCTGTGCCGAGTGAGCAAGGGACAGTCGAGATTGTTGACGGCAAACTGGTGTTCACACCGGCTGAGAACTTCCATGGTGATGCTGAAATCACTTACACCGTGACCGATGGTTCGCTGACCGACCAAGCGACGGTCAACGTCACCGTGAATGCGGTGAACGACACGCCTGTGGTTGAAAGCAACATTGCAGACCAAACCTTGGCGGAAGATTTTACGCCATACACCATCAATCTGAATACCGCTTTCAGCGATGTAGATAACGTGGATGGCGATCTGACCTTCAGCGTCTCCGGCAACAGCAACATTCAAGTGGCGATCGTCAACGGTATTGCTACGTTCACTCCAACCGCGGACTGGAACGGCTCTGAAGCGTTGACCTTTACTGCGACCGATCCAGGCGGTGAAAGCGTTAGCCAAACGGTGAACTTCGCGGTAGCCCCTGTGGCGGACATCGTGGCAGACAAAGCGACGGTTGTGGAAGACACGCCGACCATCATTAACGTCCTAGGTAACGACACGTTCGAAGGCGACGATAAAGTGGTGTCGCTGGATAGCAATCACGGTCCAGCTAACGGCACGGTCTCGGTCAACCCGGACGGCAGCGTGACTTACACGCCGAACGACAACTACCACGGTACAGACAGCTTCACCTACATCGTGACGTCCGGTGGCGTCAGTGAATCCACCAAGGTGAACGTCGATGTCACGCCAGTGAACGATGAGCCAGTGGCAAAAGATGATACCGCTGTTACTGACGAAGACACGCCAGTGACGATTGATGTCCTGCCAAACGACACTGATATTGATGGCGATACGCTGTCGATTGACTCGGCATCTGTGCCGAGTGAGCAAGGGACAGTTGAGATTGTTGATGGCAAACTGGTCTTCACACCGGCTGAGAACTTCCATGGCGACGCCGAAATCACTTACACCGTGACCGATGGTGCACTGACTGACCAAGCAACGGTCAACGTCACCGTGAATGCGGTGAACGACACGCCTGTGGTTGAAAGCAACCTCGCAGACCAAACCTTGGCGGAAGACTTTACGCCATACAGCATCGATCTAAATACCGCTTTCAGTGATGTGGATAACGTAGATGGCGAGCTGAGCTTCAGTGTCTCTGGCAACAGCAACATTCAAGTGGCGATCGTCAATGGGATTGCTACGTTCACTCCAACCGCAGACTGGAATGGCTCAGAAACCCTAACGTTTACCGCCACCGATCCAAGCGGCGAGAGCGTTAGCCAAACGGTGAACTTCACAGTTGCCCCTGTGGCGGACATCGTGGCAGACAACGCGACGGTTGTGGAAGACACGCCGACCATCATTAAGGTCTTAGGTAACGACACGTTTGAAGGCGACGACAAAGTGGTGTCGCTGGATACCAACAACGGCCCAGCGAACGGCACGGTCTCGGTCAACCCGGACGGCAGCGTAACCTACACGCCAAACGACAACTACCACGGTACAGACAGCTTCACGTACATCGTTACGTCGGGTGGGGTCAGTGAGTCCACCACGGTGAACGTCGATGTCACGCCAGTGAACGATGCGCCAGTGGCAAAAGATGACACGGCGATTACTGACGAAGACACGCCAGTGACGATTGATGTCCTGCCAAACGATACTGACATTGATGGCGATACGCTGTCTATCCAATCAGCGTCCGTACCTGAAGCGCAAGGCACAGTCGAGATTGTTGACGGCAAACTGGTCTTCACACCGGCTGAGAACTTCCATGGCGATGCCGAAATCACTTACACCGTGACCGATGGTGCACTGACTGACCAAGCGACGGTCAACGTCACCGTAAATGCCGTAAATGACACGCCTGTGGTTGAAAGCAACCTCGCAGACCAAACCTTGGCGGAAGACTTCACCTCATACAGCATCGATCTAAATACCGCTTTCAGCGATGTGGATAACGCCGATGGTGAGTTAACGTTTAGCGTCTCTGGTAATAGCAACATTCAAGTGGCAATCGTCAATGGGATTGCTACGTTCACTCCAACCGCAGACTGGAACGGCTCAGAAGCGCTGACCTTTACGGCTACCGATCCAAGCGGTGAAAGCGTTAGCCAAACGGTGAACTTCACAGTGGCGCCTGTGGCGGACATCGTGGCAGACAACGCGACGGTCGTGGAAGACACACCAACCATCATTAAGGTCTTAGGTAACGACACGTTCGAAGGCGACGACAAAGTGGTGTCGCTGGATAGCAATAACGGCCCAGCTAACGGCACGGTCTCCGTCAACCCGGACGGCAGCGTCACTTACACGCCAAACGACAACTACCACGGGGCAGACAGCTTCACGTACATCGTTACATCGGGCGGGGTATCGGAGTCCACCACGGTGAACGTCGATGTCACACCAGTCAATGACGCGCCAGTGGCAAAAGATGATACCGCTGTTACTGACGAAGACACGCCAGTGACAATTGATGTCCTACCAAACGACACCGATATTGATGGCGATACGCTGTCTATCCAATCAGCGTCTGTGCCGAGTGAGCAAGGGACAGTCGAGATTGTTGATGGTAAGTTGGTGTTCACACCGGCTGAGAACTTCAATGGTGACGCCGAAATCACTTACACCGTTACCGATGGTTCACTGACTGACCAAGCGACGGTCAACGTCACCGTGAATGCGGTGAACGACGCGCCTGTGGTTGAAAGTAGCATCGCAGACCAAGCCTTGGCAGAAGACTTTACGCCATACAGCATCGATCTAAATACCGCGTTCAGCGACGTGGATAACGTGGATGGCGATCTGAGCTTCAGCGTTTCTGGTAATAGCAACATTCAAGTGGCGATCGTCAATGGTATTGCTACGTTCACTCCAACCGCGGACTGGAACGGCTCTGAAATCCTAACGTTTACGGCCACCGATCCAAGCGGTGAAAGCGTCAGCCAAACGGTGAACTTCACAGTAGCGCCTGTAGCGGACATCGTGGCAGACAACGCGACGGTTGTGGAAGACACGCCGACCATCATTAACGTCCTAGGTAACGACACGTTTGAAGGCGACGACAAAGTGGTGTCGCTGGATACCAACAACGGTCCAGCCAACGGCACGGTCTCGGTCAACCTGGACGGCAGCGTCACTTACACGCCAAACGACAACTACCACGGAACAGACAGCTTCACCTACATCGTCACCTCCGGTAGGGTATCAGAATCCACCACGGTGAACGTCGATGTCACACCAGTGAACGATGCGCCAGTGGCAAACGATGACACGGCCACAACACAAGAAGATACCGCTGTCACGATTGATGTCCTACCAAACGACACCGATATTGATGGTGATACGCTGTCTATCCAATCAGCGTCCGTACCTGAAACACAAGGTACAGTCGAAATTATTGACGGCAAATTGGTGTTCACACCGGCTGAGAACTTCCATGGTGATGCTGAAATCACTTACACCGTTACCGATGGTTCACTGACTGACCAAGCGACGGTTAACGTCACCGTGAATGCGGTGAACGACACACCTGTGGTTGAGAGCAGCATTGCAGACCAAGCCTTGGCGGAAGATTTCACGCCATACAGCATCGATCTAAATACCGCTTTCAGCGATGTGGATAACGTGGATGGCGATCTGAGCTTCAGCGTTTCTGGTAATAGCAACATTCAAGTGGCGATCGTCAATGGTATTGCTACGTTCACTCCAACCGCAGACTGGAACGGCTCAGAAGCGTTGACGTTTACGGCCACCGATCCAAGCGGCGAAAGCGTTAGCCAAACGGTGAACTTTACGGTTGCGCCAGTGGCGGACATCGTGGCAGACAAAGCGACGGTCGTGGAAGACACGCCAACCATCATTAAGGTTTTAGGTAACGACACGTTCGAAGGCGACGACAAAGTGGTGTCGCTGGATACCAATAACGGTCCAGCCAACGGCACGGTCTCGGTCAACCTGGACGGCAGCGTCACTTACACGCCAAACGACAACTACCACGGGGCAGACAGCTTCACGTACATCGTTACGTCCGGTGGGGTATCGGAATCCACCACAGTGAACGTCGATGTCACACCAGTGAATGACAGGCCTGACAGTGAGGACTTTACGCATGTTACTGGCAAGCCTTTGACGCAAGTTGTATTTGATACTGATACGAAACCTTTAGGTGATGGCGACTCTCAGGATCATATAGCGGATATTGAAGATGACTTAAATGGCAACGATTTGCATGTGCGGATTACTGAACTACCGACCTCAGGAACATTGTTCTTCAGAGATAACAACGGTGAACTGCATGAAATAAAAGAAGTCAGTGACACTCTTTATGAAAAAGATAGCCTTTACTATGAAGCTGATAATGTGGGCTTCTTATTAGGTATCAAGGATCGCCCAGATACACCAAATAGTTCCGAGTCTACAACAGATTTCAATAATTGGGGGCTAAGTGAGGACGGAGGTCCATCACACTCCCGTACTGAGCATTTAGTTAATGGTTCCTCCATCACTATATCTTCTGATAGTGGTGAACTTGCTCAATACAACCGCCAAGTGTCACATATCGGAAACGGTATTGCTGACAATGATGGGCAGGGTATTGAGAAAGGCGAGACAATTACGATCGATTTGTCTAATAACCCTGTGGGCAGCGTAAACCTTGGCTTAGATGGATTAGGTGGATTGTTTGATTACGGTGATTACAACGCTGCGCTTATTACGGTTACGTATTTAGATTCAAATAATATCGAACAGACTCAAACGTTCGAGTTCTTGAAGCCTGAAGGCAACTTCATGCTATTCCAAGAAACAAGCGTTGGTTTTGGGAAAGATCTAGCTCTTCCTGAAGGTTCGGTCATTACTCAGTTAGATTTTTCTACGAAAAATGAAGGGAACTGGGAGTTACGTTATGTAGAAGGTATTCCTGCCGGAGATAGCTTTGGATATGTAGCAGTCGATTCTGAAAGTGGAGTTAGTGATCCGTCTACGGTCAATATCGTTAACGAAATACTAGATGGTAATGTTGCGGAAAATGGACCTGTGGTGGAGAGCATTGCAGGTGTTACTGTTGTTGAGGGTGACGATGTCAAGTTTTCTGTTTCTCTAAATAACGCGACAGATCAGACCGTTAAGTATCAAGTGGATTTCTCTGCAGAGGGTTCTAGTGTGAGCTCTCAAGACATTGATTTGTCGAACGCAACTTTTACTAATGGCGTGAAGTATTTGGGTGGATACCTTATTGTTCCAGCCGGAGTGAATGGCTTTGAGATTACCATTCCAAGTATTGATGATCAGTTGGTTGAATCAACAGAGAGTCTTGTGATTAAAGTCGGAGATGTATCTGGCGTTGGCTATATTGATGATAATGATGTTCCGCCAGCAGTTCAAAGCAACGAAATTCCCGGATTAGAAGACGAAGCTATTGTTATAACACTAGAACATTTAGGCATCGTTGATAGTAGTATAAGTGTTGAGTTTGACACTTCTGCTCTAAATGGCTCACTGCAAGTGAAAGGTTCTGATGGTTGGGAAGCGGTTTCTGGCAGTGTACTCGCTTCTGATATCGAAAATGGTCTTGTTCGTTATGTTCCGGCTGAACATGAATCTGGTGCAAATGTTTTCGATAAAGATGGTGTTGGGAACGGCTTGGATACTTACGAGCAGATTCATTTCACTGTTAGTGATGGCAATTCTTCTGCTTCAGGTACGTTGAGTATCGACATAGAGCCTGTCGCGGACCCAATTAAGATTGACCTTACTTTCGGTCCAGTAACGTCTGTACCTGTGACATTAGGCGGAAGCTGGTCTACAGACGAAGAACTTAAAGATCTGCTTGAGGCAAGCAATTTACCAGGGCTCGATTTTGAACATGTGGTGACACAAACGTTTAATAACGGACATGTTGGTAATGACTTAATGCTAAGCGGTGACACTGAATCGCCACTGAGCTTTGTCGGAGATCAACAAGCAGGTGCCAACGTTGATGCTCAAGGCAGTGATATCTTTGTGACTGGAGGAGGTAATGATTCTATCTATGGCGGTATTGGTTCATTAGATGATCAAGCGGAGACGGACACAGTTGTTTACTCTGGCAAGTTGTCTGATTACAACTTCAACTATTACCCTGCATCTGACCACTCAGAGGTCCCGTATTGGATTGTCGAAGATAGCCGATTTATTGATACAAAAGATGTTGTTTCGAGCACTCATAAAGAGTCGGGTGACCACCTTTATGAAATTGAACAACTTATCTTCCAAGATGCCATTATCAAGCTAAATAACAACACAGGAGAGTATGTTGTACTTACAGAGCAGCAAGTCTCTTTTGAGCTGAACCTTGATCTTATCGATGTGGATGGCAGTGAGTCATTCATTAACGATAGCGTCACCTTAACGGGAATTCCTTCAGGGCTAACATTAGAGGTGAATGGCAAAACGGTTACTGAAAACAGCGATGGTTCTTACACGGTTGACCTTTCAAGTGAACCAAATCAAACCAGTCATCAACTAAGCGGTACGATTACTGTACCAGCCGATTACAATGGTTCGTTAGATTTTGATGTAACAGCGACGGCAGGAAGTGTTGAAGTTAATAACAATACTCAAATGGGAACGGACACGGCTTCTGTTTCAGTTCGAGATTATGATTTTGTTTCCGGTACGCATGGTGATAACAAGATAGCTGGATCTGATAGCAATGATGTGATTGTTGGCGATGTTCAAGGATTACAGATTGTCGAGGGGCAGGACTACAACATTGCTTTTATGCTCGATACATCAAGCAGCATGGGTTACGACGTTGGTCTAGCGCTAGGTGAGCTAAAAACAGTGTTGAATACTCTTACCGAAAGTGCTAGTGGCCCTCATTCGGGCAAAGTGAACGTTTTATTGACCACATTTGCTACTGGGAGCTCTCAGGTACTTGAATTAGATTTGAGTGCAGACAACGCAACATCGCAAATAGAGTCTACATTGGATGCAATTTTACAAATCGGTGATGGTAATACAAATTATGAAGCCGGGTTCCAATCTGCACTAGACTGGTTTGCTAATGCCGATAGTGGCGCAACAAACCTAAGTTATTTCATATCTGATGGTCAACCAAACCAAGCTACGGATAACACTACGAGTTGGTTTAGAGGTTGGGAGGGTGTCGTACTTGGCGTGTCAGAACAAAAGTTAGTGACGCTAGCGGATGTCTTGCCAAGTGATTACAGGTTTGGTGATACAGTCACATACAACAATAAAACAATCATAGATTTTCGCGGGGCGGTGTATTCGCTCTCTACTGGTGAACAGGTGGGGAGAATGCTTAACTCATATGTCTATGATGATTATGGAAATAATGTTCTATCTCAAGCGAATAACGCATATCAAGCATTGGCTGAATTTAGTGAGGTTCGTTCGATAGGTCTTGGTCGCTACTTAGATGAAGATTCGTTAGAAAACTTCGACTCTGATGGTGTAGTAAGAGCTAACATAGATGTAAACCAACTAGCAGAAGTGATCCTTGGTAAGGAAGTTTCATTGATGCAAGGCAAAGATGAGATTAACAGCCTTGATGGAAATGACATTATTTTTGGTGATGCCATGCGTTTCGACGTCGATGGTGAGCAAGGAGTTTCCGCGCTGCAAAACTACGTAGCTTCTCAACTAGGTAAGGATGTTTCGTTAGTTACCAAAGAAGAAGTTCATCACTACATTACTGAAAACCAAGCAGAATTTGAACAGTCTCGTTATTACGACCAGGCAGATACCATCTCTGGTGGTTCAGGAGATGATATTTTGTTTGGACAAGGCGGTGACGACAAGCTGTTCGGTGGTGCAGATAATGATATTTTAATTGGTGGTTTCGGCAATGATATTTTGACAGGGGGGGACGGTGAAGACATCTTTAAATGGATTGATGTGTCCAATGAACGCGACACTGTCACTGACTTCAATAAAGAAGAAGACACTCTAGACTTCTCTGATCTCTTTGATGACTTATCTAAAGATGAAATTGGAGAGCTTCTTAATGATCTTCAATCAGGTGATCATACTGGTGATGTCGGAGAGTATCACGTAGAAGTAGCACCAGATGGTAGCTCTGAGACAAACCTGAGTATTACAAAAGGGAGTTCGACATTGGACATCCATTTTGACGGTGCAAGTGTTGATGATGTGACTCAAAGCTTAATTGCGAGTTTAGAAGCTCAGTACAAAGATATGTAGTAGCGCTAAACTGTAGTCAAATTTAAAATCAAAAAAGGTCTAGCAATTTGCTAGACCTTTTATTTTCAGCCCTAAACCACCTACTTCAGTAGGTGGTTATCATCCGCTTCGGCTTTGCCTGTAAAACTACTCAT
>NZ_JAWOQN010000629.1:0-647 GCF_033337395.1 Vibrio sp. YT-19(2023)
CCCGATGCCGAGCACTATATGACGTTGTTTTTTGACCAATGTGCAGAGCCACAATTAAAAGAGACAAAAATGAGTGACATGCCGCTTTCGGGCTTCGTCAATCAATTAAGCCAAATATTATTGCCAGTTAGCAAAGGATTGGGATTTACGGTGTTGCCTCAAAGTGCAGTAGAAAGCTTTCCAAATAGAGAAGAATTGCACGTCGCGCAACTAAAACAAACCGTTTATGAAGATTTGTATTTAGTCAAAAAACGGGGGCGCACATTACCGCTGCGCTATACCACAATAAAAGAGGTGTTATCAGGCATCATTGGGAAATAAGCGTCTTTCGTAAAGAAAGTGGGGGGGACATTGGTTAAGACCACCTTTTGTATAAGTTTCGTAAAATTTATAGTGGCTAAAAAATCTTTTCTGTTGTGATTTTTGTTCCAATAACGCCAATATGCATGGCCTTGCGCAAGTAAATCCGGGCGTTTTTTGCGCGAATTTCAAACTCAATGCCCATGATTTTTTCACTGGTTTTATTCGCTAAACTATTGACACACAATCACTGTAAGGCGCGATAAATCGACAAATAATTTTTGTCGTAACGAATGCTTTTTTTCGTTTTAAACTTGTAACAAAAAAACCTAAGGTGCGCACCTCTG
>NZ_JAWOQN010000630.1:0-645 GCF_033337395.1 Vibrio sp. YT-19(2023)
CGTTATTTCTGATCCTCAAACACAAAAAGAAGCGCTGTGGTACGCCTTTCATCAGGCGAAAAGCGCCAAAGGAACGGATGATGCCGTTCCGGAATTATTGAGCGTTCTGAAACAAGAGTTGCTCGGAGATTTTGCAGGCCAGTTAATGGCTGAGCCGCCAACAGACAGAGCAGCATTAAAAGCGATGCTTGCGCAAAGCTTCCCACTTGGCGCTCAGAAAGAACAGGCGCTTTGGCATTGTTGGGCTGAGCTAAAGTCTTTGCCAGAGATGACATCAACAGTCGATTTAGTACGTGAAGAGCTGAGTTTTGTTATCCAAAAAAACGCGATGGTGAAGAACATCATGACTCACAGCCATAAGTTAGATTTGTCGTAGGAGTACACATGATCAATACACAGTACACCGAGGTGATGCAAACCAACCTTGAGAAGTTGCAAGATGCTCAAGTCGAAGACGGGCTGAGTGAGCGTTTTGAACAAGCCATGTCTATTCCGGAGGGGAACAACGGTTTAGAAGGCGGTTTGCTAGAAAACATCAGCGAACTAAAAAACACCATCGATAACGCGAAAAGCAGTCTGCAAGACAGCATGAAAATGGTCGGTGACGATCCAGCGCAACTGTTGCAAATGCAGTGGGCGTTAACG
>NZ_JAWOQN010000631.1:0-645 GCF_033337395.1 Vibrio sp. YT-19(2023)
AAATAATGCGCTGCTTATCCTTTTCTACTCGGTGTGCCGGGGCCATAACCGAAACTGCGCCGACCAGCTTACTTCCTTTCATGACTGGCGCACTGATACCAGAAACACCAGGGTCAATCTCGGAGGTACTTACGGCATAGCCGTTCTTTCGGATTGTGGCGAGCTCTTCTTCCCATTCGTCTAAGCGATGATCTTGGCTAAAGTAACGTAAGATCTTTTCGCAACGACTTTGAGGCATAAAAGCGAGCATCACTTTAGATGAGGCGCCACGAAGCAGGGGTTGACTTTGACCCTGGACGAAGCTGCATCGTAGCGCCTGCATACTTTCTTTTTGTCTGACACAAAGCGCTCGATAACCCGATGGCACCATGTACGCCGCCATTTCCCCCGTTTGCTGCACCAAGCGCGCCAAGATGGTTTCAACCATATCAAGGCCGTGCTGAGCGGTTTCATAGCTGTGCATCAGCAGTAAGGCTGCTGGCCCAACAACAAATGTCTTGTCATGCACACTTTCTTCAATCAAGTTCCATTCTTTCAGCAGTTTTAGATGTCGATACAAACTGCTTAATGGAACGTTCAATTGTTCGCTGAGTGTTTTCGCAGAGACTGGGAATTGGCTTACCGCAACTTGCATTAATAACTGCA
>NZ_JAWOQN010000632.1:0-645 GCF_033337395.1 Vibrio sp. YT-19(2023)
TTGTCCACTTGTCCAGTTTGACCGTCATGGGCTCACTGAGGGTGAGGGTGTCGATGGTCAAGACGGCATTGCTTAAGGAATGCTTGGCTAGCCACGCTTTTGCGGTTGAGAGCAAACCACCGTCTTCACGATTGAAGACCGCAGTCAGATTGTTGCCTTTAAGCGAGATTTTGCTTAATGCCCACCCTGATGGAGCGAGGGCGCTGGTTGCGGTCAAGGACAGGGCGTGCATCATGCCATCGGCGGCGCTTTGAGCGCGCCCGACCGCTGTGCGGTAGGCGTGATATTCATCGATTACTTGTTGCACTGTGTCTTTTGGTTTGGCTTGGTAGTGAGTGAACTGACTGACGCCAATCAACATCACACCGAGCACAATGGCCGCCACGGCCAGCGTTTTCGGGCGCTGAGATTTCAGTGCATACGCTTGTTTGTCTTGAGGCTCAAGAACTGGGGCCGTATCCATTTTGTCACTGACCGCGCTTAAGTTAGGCGCAGACTCACTTTGTGTCAGTTTCTCAGTGACAAACACTTGCTCACACAGTTTAAGTTTGACTTCATCCAACTCATCCAGTGGCACCAAGCGCGCTTCACGTACCACATGGCCGCGAACGGTCATAAAAAACAGCACGTCTTTTTCGTGAAGGT
>NZ_JAWOQN010000633.1:0-644 GCF_033337395.1 Vibrio sp. YT-19(2023)
TATCCATGGAAGTATCGCAAGACGCTCGCCATTGGTTAGCACATAAAGGTTATGACAAAGCGATGGGGGCACGTCCAATGGGCCGTGTAATCCAAGAGCAATTGAAGAAACCATTGGCAAATGAACTGTTGTTCGGATCACTTGTTGATGGTGGTACGGTGAAAGTGTCGTTAGTAAATGATGCGCTTGAATTTGAATATTTGAGTGAGAAAGAAGCAGCAATGCACTAACGTTTGTCGTCAATTTCAAATCAAAAGCGTGCGATTGGTCGCACGCTTTTTTTATATCTGTCTAGCACGCAGACTCATCTCTTTATTTCTGTTTTATTCATAGTTGTGCATATTGAGGAATAAAGAGGAAAGCATGAAAACTTTCATCATAGCGTGGTTTCTTATTCTACTCGTAGGGTGTGATAAACACGCAGTAGTTGTTGAGGCGAGTAAGCCAGAGTTTGATCCTATCATTCAGCGAGTAGAACAAGGACAAGCAGCAAACCTGCATAGCTTACTAGTGTGGCAAGATAACCAGTTGACGTTGGAACTGTATCGTCAAGGTGGTGGGCTTGACGGTAATCGTCAAACACCAAATGTGCCTGTCGGGCAAGAGATTGTGCATAACGTGCATTCTGTCACGAAATCCTTTGT
>NZ_JAWOQN010000634.1:0-644 GCF_033337395.1 Vibrio sp. YT-19(2023)
CATGCACCCTCACCTAAGCCAACCACATTCGGCATGATGCGTGGGGTCACTTTTACGCGAACGTTCATTTCACCGAACTTGCTACGAACGCTCACCAAATCACCGTTTTCAATGTTGCGTGACGCTGCATCAATCGGGTTGATCCAAAGCTCTTGTGGCGCTGCTGCTTTTAGGATGTCCACGTTGCCGTACGTTGAGTGCGCGCGCGATTTGTAGTGGAAGCCCGTTAGCTGAAGTGGGAACTTTTTACGATCTGGCGAATCCCAGCCGTTGAATGTCGAAACATATTCTGGCAATGGTGTGATGGACTCATCTTCATCCAGTTCCCATTCTTCCTTGATCTGCGCGAGGGTCTCTGAGTAGATCTCAATCTTACCTGATGGCGAAGGCAATGGATTCGCTTCTGGGTCACGGCGGAAGTCCTCAAACGCCACGTGTAGACGGTCGAATTGCTTCTTGTAGATGCCCTGCTTTCTCATCTCATCGTAAGACGGCAGGTTTGGATCGTTGTTTTGTTTGACGGTCTGAGCGTACATCCATTGCAGCCACTCTTCTTGCGTGCGACCTTCAGTAAACTCATCAAACACGCCCATACGCTTCGCCACACCAGACATGATGTCGTAGATTGGCTTACATTCGAAACG
>NZ_JAWOQN010000635.1:0-644 GCF_033337395.1 Vibrio sp. YT-19(2023)
GTGATGCACAAAGTGATGAACGTGAGCACATAAACCGATGTCATCGCGGCGCGGTTTTTTCGAAAACGAGCCCAGGCGTCTTGCCACAAACTACGACCTTCCACCGCTTCGATATTGTCTACGACTTGGTCTTGTAAGGATTGAGTATCCAGTTTCTTAATCGATAACATGTTTGACTCCTAAACTCGGATACGTGGGTCGATCACCGTGTACAACAAATCGACCACAAGATTAAAGAAGATGGTGAGTGAGGCGACAATTAAGGTGATGCCCATTACTAAGCCGTAGTCGCGATTCAGTGCACCAGAGACAAAGTGCTGGCCCATACCACCAGTGCCGAAAAAGATGTCGATGATGACAGAGCCCGTCACGACAGAGACAAACGCTGGCCCGAGCATGGCGACGACGGGGATCAATGACGGACGCAGGGCATGGTGGAACAATATGTAGGCGGTCGATAATCCCTTCGCTTTTGCGGTGCGAATGTAAGGCTGATTGAGGGTTTCAATCATCGCGCCGCGCATGACACGCGCGATGCTAGCGACTGATCCAATGGCCAGACTTAATACCGGCAAAACAAGAAAAGCTAATTGCCCACCTTCCCAGCCACCAGCGGGGAGCCAACCAAGCTGAATCGCAAAAAT
>NZ_JAWOQN010000636.1:0-644 GCF_033337395.1 Vibrio sp. YT-19(2023)
TTTCAGCGCAATCTGGTGGAACTGGATCGACTCTAAGTTGGGCCGTGTCGGTATGCCTTTTTTTAGACTCACCCCATCGATCAGCAAGCTATCGATAATCCATTTTCCATCTCGTCGTATGTCAGGGTTCAGCCACACGTCGACTTGTTCAATATAAGGCAGTTGAGCATCTTGGGAGCGAACGTTTTGCAGCGAAAGGTGGTAAGGGAAATCGTAATGAACGCGCTCCGCTTGGATCGGTAAGCCAAGGTAGGGTGAAACCCATTGCCATGTAGAATTGGCGTATGAGGTGGTTAACAGCGCAATAATGGTCGCCGGAAGGGCAATCAATACCACCAGTAAGAGAATTAGAATTCGACGCGCTGTTTTCATCCCTGCCAGAACCTGTAAGTGAAGTGTCGGAAAACTGATGAGGTCAGTTATACAAATAACCCAGTTAGGCTTTAGCTTGTATCAATCTGGTGTGGGATTCAATAAAAAGCCCCTCAAAAGAGGGGCTTGAAGAGCATTTTTGTAACTAAGTCACTGTTGTCATCAAATCACAGGTCACTCAGTTTTGCTTCGGTATTAGTCCAGTTGAGGACCAGCCGCAACCAGTGCTTTACCTTCCGCGTTGTCAGTGTACTTATCAAAGTTATTGATAA
>NZ_JAWOQN010000637.1:0-643 GCF_033337395.1 Vibrio sp. YT-19(2023)
TGTTGCTTCCACATTTGAGGCATTGGTGCCTGTGACAACGACGGTGTACGTGCCACTTGGCTCACCACTGATGTCCATCGCGTTGCTCGTCCAAGCGCCACCACTTTGTACCGTGGCACTGCCGCTGGCGATAACCGTTTCACTGCCTTGCGCTTTGATTTCTACGCTCACGGTTTGGCCATCAAAGCGGCTTGAAGTACCGGTGATCTGCAATGTGGCAGCGTTACTGCTATCCACATTGCCTACTGGCGTGATCGCCAAGGTTGGTGTGATCGGCATCGAGTGGCTTCGGTCTTCTGCGCCCGTATTCCCCGAAAGATCTTGGTAGTCTTTCACCACCAAGCCTACGGTTAGCTCTGACGACACTGGCACGACAACGTCACCGGTCCAGACTTTCGCATCCACGGTCTTGGTCAGTGTGATGGCGGAACCACCCAGCTCTGCGCTTGCGGCTTGCAGCGCTTTATCGAACTCCAGTGTTACCGTCACACTTTGTCCTTCCGCTTGATGCGTTGGGTTAAAGGTCGCGTTGCTCAAGGTTGGCAATGCCTGTGCCAACGTGAAGTTTGTGCTTTCTGTTGCTTCCACGTTTGAGGCATTGGTGCCTGTGACAACGACGGTGTACGTGCCGTTGAGCTGATCA
>NZ_JAWOQN010000638.1:0-642 GCF_033337395.1 Vibrio sp. YT-19(2023)
CACCGCCTGATTGATATTGAGTTGCCAGCCATGCTGCAACAAATTAACACTGAAATTGACCGCGAAGTTGTGCAAATGCAGCAAGCGGCGAAGCAACTAGCAACAAACGAAGTTGTTGTCGAAGCGCTAAAAAATACTGATCACCCACAGTTTTCTGAAACGCAGCTTGTTCAGCAGCTAAACAACATCAAATCTCAGTATGGATTGAATGACGCATCGGTCGCAAACCGTAAAACGGCGTACTACTGGAACCAAAATGGTTTCTTGCGTCAGCTAAACCATTCGCAAGACGCGTGGTTCTTTGGTTTCACCTCTTCGGGTCGCGAAACATCAGTGAGTGTTTTCCAAGAAGCTAATGGTGAAGTGAAAATGTTCACTAACTACCAAGACTTAAACGGTATCTCGATGTCGGGTCTATCTAAGTCGATGGATGACATGGTGTCACTTCTAAACAGCTTCCAAATTGAGGACACAGGTTACGTGTTCTTAACGAATGAAAAAGGTGACATTCAAATTCATCGTCAACAAGGCAAAAACAAAACGTCGATTGCGCAGCTTTTTGGCAGCAACGCGAATCAACTGCTGAACAAAAACAGCTTCAACCTAATTAATGTCGAGTTTGAAGGTAAGGACAATTTCGTC
>NZ_JAWOQN010000063.1:0-8179 GCF_033337395.1 Vibrio sp. YT-19(2023)
TAGCATGAGTAGTTTTACAGGCAAAGCCGAAGCGGATGATAACCACCTACTGAAGTAGGTGGTTTAGGGCTGAAAACGAAAAAGGCTTGCCACTTGGCAAGCCTTTTATCTTTTTGAAACCAGATTTACGCACCGACTACTGCGCGAGGACGAACACCCAACGTATGGCATAACGCGTAAGTCATCTCTGCACGGTTTAGTGTGTAGAAGTGAAAGTCCTTAACCCCTTCACGACTCAGTACACGCACCATATCAATAGCTTGGCTAGCTCCTACAAGCTGGCGAGTCACCGGATCATCATCCAAACCATCGAATTGTTTGCTCATCCATCCTGGTACTTTCACGTTGTTCTGTGCCGCAAAGCGAGACGCTTGCTTAAAGTTCGATACAGGCAAAATTCCTGGCACAATTTCTACGTCAATTCCTGCTGCGACACAACGGTCACGGAATCGCAGGTAAGACTCAACGTCAAAAAAGAACTGAGTAATAGCACGGTTTGCACCTGCATCTACCTTACGTTTTAGGTTCAATAAGTCAGACTGAGCGCTTTTAGCTTCAGGGTGAACCTCAGGGAATGCAGCAACGGAGATATCGAAATCGTGGCGTGATTTCAGCAGCTCAACCAAATCCGAGGCATACATATCAGGCGCACCGCCACCTGGAGGAATATCACCACGCAGAGCGACGATATTTTCAATACCATTGTTCCAATAATCATCGGCAATATTAATCAACTCTTCACGAGTCGCATCAATACAAGTGAGATGGGGAGCGGCAACCAATCCGGTTGTGGCTTTAATTTCTTTAATGATGGAGTGTGTTCTGTCACGCTCGCCGGAGTTCGCACCGTAAGTCACAGAAACAAATTTAGGTTGAAGCGTTTTAAGACGGTGCACTGAATTCCAAAGTGTTTCTTCCATCTTAGCGCTGCTTGGCGGAAAAAACTCAAACGATACATTGATGTTATCTGATAACTCAGCAATATTCTGGTTCAAGGCGTCGATATGGCCTGCGTGCGTATATCCCATCTTACTCTCCCTGCGGCACTCCGCCACGAAAACAAATCCTTAAAATCGACGTTTAGACGTCTATATGTCTACAGAATGTATTGAATACGATTTAATGTCAACCTTGTAATTATGAATTTTTCTCACGTTAATAATGAAGATAGTTCAAGTTTCTACTTGAGCATCATCTCACCATTTTGCACGGGTTATGACTTCAGTATGGCACTGATAGGGGAATAAAAAACCCTGGATTAATTCCAGGGTTTTTAGGTCAATCGCAACTTTAAAATAAACCAGCCAATCGGTTGAGGTCGGATTGAATAGCGCCGGCTGTCACTTCTCTGCCTGCGCCTGGTCCTCGAATGACCAGAGGGTTATCTTTGTACCACTTGCTCTCTATGGCAAAAATGTTATCGCATGGCAATAAGTTGGCGAGCGCGTGCTCACGAGATAACGCTTCGACTCCCACCGTTGCTTTACCATTTTTTTCTAAACGCGCCACATAGCGAAGCACTTGATCGTTTCTCTGTGCTTTTGTCAGACGCTCTTGAAGTATTTCACTCAACAACGCTCCATTATCGAAGAAATCATCTAAGCTCAGTTCTCTTAATTCTTCTGGCACCAAAGACTCAACTTTAACGCTGTCTGGTTCTATATCTAGGCCCGACTCTCGAGCCAAGATGACTAACTTACGCATTACATCGGAGCCATCTAAATCAGAACGAGGGTCAGGTTCGGTTAACCCTTGCTGCCAAGCAAGATCGACTAAATCATTAAATGGCACAGAACCATCAAACTGTTGGAACAGCCATGATAACGTCCCCGAGAAAATCCCCGATAGAGCGACGATTTCATCCCCACTTTCACGAAGATCTCGCACGGTATGGTTTATCGGTAACCCAGCACCAACCGTTGCGTTGTATAGCCAATGACGACCAATTTTAGCGAATGCATCTTGAACCTGATGGTAGTACTGACTATCTGCGGAACCGGCCACTTTGTTAGCGGAAATCAAATGAATGCCTTGCTGTGCGATTTCTACGTAGCGCTGAGCTAACTCTTTACTCGCGGTAACATCAAGCACGACGGCTTCATCATAGCTTTTAAGCGCTCCCAAACGTGCCAGCCAATCCCCATTGTTTGCTATGCTTTCATCATCAAATCGTTCAGCAACACTCGCCGCCTCAATACCTTGCTCATCGAACCAATAGGTTTGGCTATCCACAACCGCGACAAGATCAAAGCTCATACCATGACGTTTTTCGAGCTCACTTTTTTGCGTCGCAAATAAATTTAACCAACTAGAACCAATATTACCCTTGCCACATAAAGCCACTGCCACGCGTTTTTGCGCTTGGAACAACTGGCTATGAATCGTTTGAACCAACGCCTCGGTATCAGTACGGCGCAAAACAGCGACTAGGCTCAGCCCTGAGTCTGTTTCAGAGATAAATTCTACCGGAGAGTGCTTTAGCTTTTGATAAAAGCCAAAGCAATGATTGGCGTTTTTCGTAACGCCTGCACCTACCGCAGCTAAGAGCGAGTAACCTTCTTTTAGCTTAATTTCTGCCTCTACCGCAAGCTCTTGCAAGTGTTTCAATGCACCACCGGCGATTTCTGCGGTGTAAGCCAAGCGTAGCGTATGCTGATCGGATTGAGCTTCAAATGCCAATGGCTCTAATTGCGCGCGCTGCAACGCTTGTAATACATCACTCTGTGTTTTTTCGAAGTCGTGCCCATGCATGAAAGACAACTGCACCAATAAAACATCATCCAGTGAAGTAATAATTTTAGCGCCACGACCAGATGCCAATACACGCTCAATACGAGTAGAACCCGACTCTGGCAGATAGCTACACTTGAGATTAAGGTCCATGGTACTTTGCGCCACAGGCTGAAGCGTACGACTGTGTAGCACTGGGGCAGCTAAGCGAGCAAGTTCACTGGCTTCATCCAATCGAAGTAACGGTAATAAACAAGCATCAGACACCAAACGTGGATCGGCACTATAGACACCAGCAACATCACTCCAAATCGTGACAGTACTGACTTCAGCAAGCGCGCCTATGACCGTTGCAGAATAGTCAGAGCCGTTACGACCAAGTAGAATGGTTTCTCCTGCCTCGTTCTGAGCCATAAAGCCAGTAATTACCACACGTTTATGGTTATGCTGCGCGAGGATCTCTTTAATTAAAGGGTATGAACGAGCGCGATCAACCTCTGGTTGAGTTCCCGCTTCTGCACGTAAAAACGCTCGTGCATCTTGTGCAACCGCAGGGATAGAACGTTGAGATAATAACGCGGCCAATAGGCGAGCAGACCATACTTCTCCGTGCCCCAGTACCGCGGCTTTTTGCGCATTAGTGAGTGGTGCAGTCAGCTCCGAGAGAGTACTGAACTCATCATGTAATAAAGCTAACAGCTCTTCTTTTGCTTCACTCTCCAACAAGCTTTCTATTAGCTCAGTTTGAAACTGTCTTAAGCTTTGAAGCGCTTCATGCGCAATTCGGCCATCTTTATTTAACCCTTCCAAAAACTCAATCAAGCGGTTAGTGGTTTTTCCTGCAGCAGAGACGACCACCAGATCATTTTCTGTCGAATACTCCTTGAGAATACCCACAACGCGTAAGTAGCATTCTGGGTTTGCTAAGCTACTGCCACCAAACTTATGCAGCTGACGTTGTACAGTCATTGTTATCGTCTCCTATTACTGGGTAGCTTTAGCGAACGCTTGTTCTAAATCTGTGATGAGGTCTTGTGCATCTTCCAAACCGACAGACAAACGCAATAGTTGATGAGAGACCCCAGCCTCCGCCAACGCCTCCTCACCCATTGCACGGTGCGTCATGGATGCTGGGTGGCAAATCAAACTTTCTACACCACCTAATGACTCTGCTAATGAAAACAGTTGGAGCTCTTTCACAAACACCTTTAACTGTTCAAACGAACCAGCAAACTCAAAACTCAACATAGAGCCAAAGCCCGTTTGCTGCTTTTTAGCGATGTCATGACCTGGATGTTCCAGCAGGCTTGGATGATAGATAGTTTTAACTAACGCTTGTTTCTGTAGGTAAGCCAGTACCTGCTGTGAGCTCTCCTCATGTACTCGCATACGAGCACCAAGCGTACGAATACCTCGCAGCGTCATATAACTATCGAAAGGTGTGCCCGTTGCACCAATACAATTGCCCCACCATGCAAGCTCTTCTGCATGCGCCTCTGTGTTGGTGATGATTACTCCACCAATTACGTCCGAATGACCGTTGATGTACTTTGTTGTGGAGTGGATAACAAAATCCGCACCTAGCTCTAAAGGTTTTTGGTACACGGGTGTCAAAAAGGTATTGTCCACCGCAACTAACGCGCCGATTTGTTTCGCTTTTTCACAAGTAGCTGCAATATCCACTACGCGAACCAGAGGATTTGACGGAGTTTCTAGCAAAATGAGTTTTGGTTTTTGTGCCAATGCAGCATCTAAAGCCTGTTCGTCTGATTGATCGACAAACTGAACCTTAAAATCGCCTTTGCTAGCTCGGGTATTAAAAAGACGATAGGTGCCGCCATAACAATCGTGAGGAGCAATAATGAGATCATCTGGGCCGAGAAAAGCGGAAACCCATAAATTTAATGCCGACGTACCGCAGTTAGTAACAACCGCTCCTTTTCCAGACTCAAGTTCAGATAGCGCACTTTCCAACAGTCCGCGGTTTGGATTACCAGATCGTGTGTAATCATACTTGGGCACTTCACCAAAAGCAGGAAAACCATAGTTAGTGGAAAGATAAATAGGTGGAACGACAGCATGATATTGGCTGTCTGATTCAATACCAGTGCGTACTGCAATGGTCGCAGGTTTGCGAGTGCTCATGGGTGTATCCTTTCACGGGTAATGACTTCTAAATAGGAATGCGCTATATCTAATGAGTAACATAAAGTGATCAACACGCTTCCTTTGCTGTTATGTTCACTTTACTCGTCAAAAAATGAGACGTCAACACTTCTAGACGTCTATATGTCTTTGCTTATGGCGGTAAATGCAGCTAAAATCAGCACCTAAATTATTTTTAACCGATTACATAAATGAAGGTGTGCAATGGCTGACTGGAATGGCGAATACATTAGCCCATATGCAGAGCACGGCAAAAAAAGCGAACAAGTAAAAAAAATTACCGTCTCTATCCCGCTAAAAGTTTTAAAGGTGCTAACTGATGAGCGTACTCGCCGTCAGATCAATAACTTACGCCATGCAACCAATAGCGAATTGCTATGCGAGGCATTTTTGCACGCGTACACAGGTCAGCCACTTCCGACAGATGAAGACCTTCGTAAAGACCGTCCTGATGATATTCCAACAGAAGTAAAAGCGCTGATGACGGAAATGGGCATCGAATTTGAGTCATTCGACGAAGAATAAAAAAAGCCTGATAAGAGGTTTCAGGTAATGACTCTTGCCTCGAGCCAAATGAATGACATAAAAAATGGGACGCAATAGCGTCCCATTTTTGTGTATCACATCTGAAAGATATATTACTCTGCCATGTAGTTTTCAGGCATCTCGATACGAGCTACACCTGAATTAACCGCCGCCTGAGCAACCGCTTTTGCAACACGTGGTAGCAAACGTGAATCCATTGGTTTTGGAATAATATAGTCCGCACCAAACTCTAGCTTATCAACACCTGCAGCCTTCAATACGGCTTCAGGTACAGGCTCTTTTGCTAGCTCACGAATCGCCTCAACGGCTGCAAGTTTCATTTCATCATTGATTTCACTTGCACGCACATCAAGAGCACCGCGGAAAATGAATGGGAAACACAATACGTTGTTAACTTGGTTAGGATAATCACTACGGCCAGTACCCATGATCAAGTCATCACGAACTGCGTGAGCAAGTTCCGGCTTGATTTCAGGATCCGGGTTAGAACATGCGAATACGATTGGCTTATCTGCCATCAACTTCAACGCTTCCGCTGGCAATAGGTTTGGACCAGATACACCTAGGAACAGATCTGCACCTTCAATCACGTCTTCTAGTGTGCGCTTATCTGTATTGTTCGCAAATAGCTGCTTATATTCATTAAGATCATCACGACGAGTGTGAATCACACCTTTGCGATCTAGCATGTAGATTTTTTCGCGCATTGCGCCGCATTTGATCAGAAGCTCCATACAAGCTACAGCGGCAGCGCCAGCGCCAAGACAAACAATTGTTGAATCTTCAAGTTTCTTACCTTGAAGTTCGATTGCATTCAGCATACCCGCTGCCGTTACAATAGCAGTACCATGTTGATCATCGTGGAATACTGGTACATCACAACGTTCAATCAGACGCTTTTCAATCTCAAAACAGTCTGGTGCTTTAATATCTTCAAGGTTGATACCGCCAAAAGTGTCTGCAATGCTCGCAACAGTATCAACAAATTCATCGATCGTGCGGTGCTTAACTTCAATATCAATAGAGTCAAGACCTGCGAAACGCTTAAACAGTAACGCTTTACCTTCCATCACTGGCTTAGATGCAAGTGGACCTAGGTTACCTAGACCTAGAATAGCGGTACCGTTAGAAATAACAGCAACCATGTTCCCTTTTGCAGTGTACTTGTACACGTTATCCGGGTTTTGTGCGATTTCACGCACTGGCTCTGCAACACCAGGGCTGTAAGCAAGGGCAAGATCACCCGCCGTTTCCGCAGGCTTTGTCAGTTCGACAGCAATCTTTCCTGGAGTTGGATAAGCATGGTAATCCAATGCTTTTTGGCGATGTTCTTCTTCTGGAGTGGCTGCTTGGTGGTTGTCTTCAGACATGGACGTTTCTCTTTTTTATTTTTAGGTAAGGGGGCATAAATTCTATCGGATAGAAATCAAACTTCATAGGCAAGATTGCGAGCAATATCCTTAAAAAGCCGATAATAAAAGAGATTAGACCAGATAACGGGGTTAAGCACCTGATTTTCGAGTCAGGTGCTCTTTCTTCTTACTATTATTGGAGTATGCAAACTCAGAAAGTATCGTTACTCTTCGTCCACGTATTGCGCTTGGAGATAATTCTCAATACCAGACATTTCAATCAAGCCAAGTTGCGTCTCTAGCCAATCAACATGTTCTTCTTCATCTTCAAGAATATCTTGGAAGAGATCTCTAGACACATAATCTCGAATGTCTTCAGCGTAGGCAATCGCATCTTTTAAATCTGGAATAGCCGCCATTTCAAGCTTTAAATCACACTCGAGCATTTCCTTGGTATCTTCACCAATCATCAACTTACCTAAATCTTGTAGGTTCGGTAGGCCTTCAAGGAACAAAATACGCTCAATTAGATGATCGGCATGCTTCATCTCATCGATAGATTCGTGATATTCCTTGTCTGCTAGGTGCTTTAAGCCCCAGTCTTTATACATTCGGGCGTGAAGAAAATACTGATTAATAGCGACGAGCTCGTTACCGAGCACTTTATTGAGATGTTGAATGATGATTGGATCGCCTTTCATGACAAAACCCTCCTCTTTGGCTTCATTTAAATGTAGAAGCAAATGAGAAGGTGTCAAAATGTAAGGCAAATAATTACTGCATACTTACAGCAATTAGCTGGCTTGTTTAAATTCCGTGTAACTAGTTTCCGCTAAAATTTCCTTGGCCTGTCTGATGCACTTACCACATTGGCTGCCCAATGCCGTGCACTTTTTGATTCCTTTAATATCTGTTACGCCTTCATCTATCGCCAACTTCCTAATTTTTTTGTCGGAGACACCATGGCAAAGACAAACGTACATACTCAAAAAACCTATAAAACTAATCTGTGACAAACAATATAAACAAGAATAGTTCTTGTTACCAGTCGCATTATGGTGTCCGCTCAGAATATTTGGTTATAACGATTTTACCGCTGCAGGAAAAGATCAAAGGGTTAAGAGGGGTGAGTAAAAGCGTTAAGAAACAAAGCCGGTAAAACTCTGTTTTTAAATCGAAAAAGTGACATCTTTTATTTCAACACTTATAACTAAATGTAATCTAGAAATGAAAAAGGGAAGCCTAAGCTTCCCTTTTCGATGCGCTTTCTTCAAAAAGAAGAACAGTGCAAGATTTCGTTTAATTCGTTATGAATTAGTCGAAGATCTTAGCAACAACACCAGCACCTACTGTACGGCCACCTTCACGGATCGCGAAACGTAGAC
>NZ_JAWOQN010000639.1:0-642 GCF_033337395.1 Vibrio sp. YT-19(2023)
GGCAGAGCAAAATTCAATATTCGTGAAGCGGGTGATGTAAAAGAGTTTGAAGTGACGGTCCAGCCACCCGATGAAAAGCACGACAAAGCGTGGCTAAAGATTACCGATAACAAAGGTAACTTACTGTCCGATAAATACTCTTATCCGTTAGACAAAGATGATCCGCTGATTGAAATCTCAGTGCCGAAAAGTCATCCGCTATACAAAAATGGCGATGCAACCATCTTTGAACTCACAGAAGGCGCACTGCTGAACGACAAATTTACGGCCAACTTGGTGCCGTCAGAAGGTGGTAACGGCAACTTGAGAAAGATGCAGCAGTTACAAACCAACAAAATGATGGATGGTAAATCGAGCACCTTGATTGACGTTTACCACAATCTTAATACTGAAGTGGGTTTGAAATCGGCAACGGCTAACCGCTTAGCATCGGTTGCGCGTTTAGAGCATGAAGCCGCACAAGAACGTGTAGCATCGATTGCGGGTGTGAACCTCGATGAAGAGGCCGCCAACATGATGAAGTTTCAACAAGCGTACATGGCTTCATCACGCGTGATGCAGGCGGCAAATGACACCTTCAACACCATTTTGCAACTGAGGTAAGGAGAAGAGATAAGTGTTAACCCGAATTTCTAGTTTCCA
>NZ_JAWOQN010000640.1:0-642 GCF_033337395.1 Vibrio sp. YT-19(2023)
GGCGGACACGAAATTGCGTGGGCATCGTTTTCTGGTCTAGCGGAATATTTCAAAACGCATCATCCAGAGAAAAAACCAAAAATTGGCATCATTAACTTCGATGCGCACTTCGATTTGCGTGCGTTCGAAAGTTCATTAGCGGATGTAAAACCAAGCTCAGGTACACCATTCAACCAAATTCATCATTTTTGTCAGCGTAATAATTGGGCTTTCCATTACGCCTGTTTGGGGGTGAGTCGCAGCAGCAACACGCAAGCTTTGTTCCAAAAAGCAGACGAGCTGAACGTATGGTATGTAGAAGATAGTCAACTCAATTACTTGAATCACAGCTACCACCTAACCCAACTGCAACACTTTATCGACGATTGTGACTATCTCTATCTCACCATTGATTTAGATGTATTCCCAGCAGCAACCGCGCCAGGCGTAAGTGCTCCTGCGGCTAGAGGTGTAAGTTACGACACAATCGCACCTTTTTTAGAACGAATTCTTCACTACAAAAACAAGCTTATGTTAGCTGACATCGCAGAGTACAACCCGAATTACGATGTCGATAGTCAAACCGCTCGCTTAGCTGCCCGTTTGTGTTGGGACATCGCCAACGCCATGGCGGAGAAAGAACATAAACCTCAGCCTATTAAA
>NZ_JAWOQN010000641.1:0-642 GCF_033337395.1 Vibrio sp. YT-19(2023)
GATCTAACCCAATCGCAGGCAATGTTTGCAACGAAGGCAAGGTATCAAAATCCGTTAGGTAGTGATAACCCTGCATTTTAAATTCTTCAATCAGATTTCTGTCTTCACGCTCAAAATATCGAACACCACCACCAAGTAACAGATCGACGGGCAGCTTTCCATTTGCTTTGTTATCCAAGTAGTCGTCTGCTATCTGATCATAATTACGACGAGATTCGTTGTGCGCGGCAAAGCTTGCGGGCGTCGCGTGGTTAATTTGCGAAGTCGCCACCAAAGCGGTTGCCATGCCCTGCTCTTTCGCTACTTCCAACATCGTTTTAACTGGCTTTTTATGGGTATCGACAGCGACGGCGCCATTGTAACTCTTTATACCACTGCTTAAGGCCGTCGCGCCTGCTGCACTGTCAGTGACATAAGTATCATCATCGGGATAGGTGTGAGCCATGCCAAGCAGTATCGAGTCAAAGACTGTAGGCTCAATCTGTTTAGTTTCTGGATTATCTTGATAATAACGGTAGGCGGTTGTGTAGGCAGGGCCCATTCCATCACCGATCATATAAATAATATTTTTCGGTGCTTCATTGGCGTGAACAACCCCGGCCAGTAAACTGGCCGCAAATATAGAGTATCTGATTGTCATAT
>NZ_JAWOQN010000642.1:0-642 GCF_033337395.1 Vibrio sp. YT-19(2023)
CAGCCAGTGGATGAAAACGGTCAGTTTGTTGGCAGCACAGTGTCTCCAGGTTTCGTGGTGAACATCGGTACGCACAACTTTGAACGTGTGTGGAAAGATGATGGCATCAAAGAACCATTCATCAGCATCTTTATCTGGACTATTGTTTTCTCTGCGCTAACCGTAGTCTGCACATTGGTTATCGGCTTAGTGTTAGCAAGCGTTGTTCAGTGGGAAGCGTTGAAAGGTCGTTCAATCTACCGACTACTACTGATTCTGCCTTATGCGGTACCGGCGTTTATTTCTATCCTGATCTTTAAAGGTTTGTTCAACCAGAGCTTTGGTGAGATCAACATGCTTCTGGAAGGTTTGTTTGGTATCAGCCCGGCATGGTTCTCTGACCCATTCATGGCGAAAACCATGATCCTGATTGTGAACACGTGGCTAGGCTTCCCTTACATGATGATTCTATGTATGGGTCTGCTAAAAGCGATTCCTGATGATCTTTATGAAGCATCGGCTATCGATGGTGCGAACTTCATCACCAACTTCACGCGTATCACAATGCCGATGATGTTGAAACCGCTGCCTCCGCTATTGATTGCAAGCTTTGCTTTTAACTTCAACAACTTCGTACTTATTCAGTTGTTGACAGGTGGTGGT
>NZ_JAWOQN010000643.1:0-642 GCF_033337395.1 Vibrio sp. YT-19(2023)
TGCGACCACAAACGGCATTGATGCGTTAACCTATGTTCGTACCGCACAAGGCTTTGCTGGCGCGGCTGCGGCGGTCATTATTCAAGCAGTGGTGCGTGACCTGTTTGCCCGTGAAGACTTTGCGCGCGCAATGTCTTTCGTCACATTAGTTATCACGATGGCCCCGTTGGTTGCGCCGATGATTGGCGGTCACCTTGCGATTTGGTTTGGATGGCGTTCTATCTTTTGGGTGCTGGCTATCTTTGCTGTGGTTGTCATTCTGCTGGTGTTCTGGAAAATTCCGGAGACGCTAAAACCAGAAAACCGCCAACCACTGCGTTTTCGCACCACATTAAAAAACTACGCCCGTTTGTGTTCAAGTTCTGAAGCGTTGGGCTTGATGTTGTCTGGTGCATTCTCGTTTTCGGGGATGTTTGCATTCCTAACTGCGGGTTCGTTTGTTTATATTGATTTATACGGTGTTCGACCTGACCAATTTGGTTACTTATTCGGTTTGAACATTGTGGCGATGATCATCATGACCAGCATTAACGGTCGTTTGGTGAAAAAAGTGGGCTCTCATGCCATGCTTCGTTTTGGGTTGTTCGTGCAACTTTTGGCTGGCATTGGTCTGTTCGTAAGTTGGTTGATGGACTTCGGATT
>NZ_JAWOQN010000644.1:0-641 GCF_033337395.1 Vibrio sp. YT-19(2023)
GTTTGTTTATGATGGGTATTAGTAATCTAAAATGCGGGGTTTTAATTTTGAATCTCAGAATAAGAAAAAGCCCAACGTTGTGTTGGGCTTTTTGAGAACTCTTTACTATGGTGAAGTTTGCGCCACTTAACCACAAACAGGGCAGGTCGGCATTTTCATCAAGTTCATTTCTCGCCACGACATGCTGAGCGCATCGAGAATAAGGATTTTCCCTTTCTTTGGCTGGCCGTAATTTGCGATCACCTTGATGGTTTCCATCGCTTGTACAGCGCCCACAATCCCGACCACTGGTGCCATTACACCCGCTTCAACGCAGCTTAGTGCACTGCTACCAAATAGTGCACTCAAGCACTGGTAACAAGGTTGAGTTGGATCGTCGTACGTAAACACGCTCACTTGACCTTCCATACGAATTGCCGCCCCAGAGATAAGCGGGGTTTTCGTTGCAAAACAGAGACGGTTCAGTTGATTACGAGTGTCGACGTTATCAGACGCATCAACTACCACAGTGTGTTGTTCAATCAAAGCTTGAAGTTGAGCATCATCGAGACGTTTGGCAACGGCGTTTACCTCGACGTGAGGGTTAAGTTCTCGCAGCGCATCGGCGGCAGAATCCACCTTTTTGCGGCCGATATCTGTGT
>NZ_JAWOQN010000645.1:0-641 GCF_033337395.1 Vibrio sp. YT-19(2023)
GCTTACTTGCCAAAAAAACGGCATTAAAGCTTTTGACTCAATCCGTCACACCTCATACGCCTTCCTCTGCTCTGGAAATTCTGCGTCAAGCAGCATTGAGTTACTTCCCACGTGAAGACATCGCCCCGTTAACTGGAATGGCATGGTATGAATTTCTCGACAGTCATACCAAAGAGACTCGATTCGTAGACAAACAACAACAGTGGCAAGCCGCGTTATATCAAAAGTCGCCTCAAGAGCAACATCAAGATTTGATCGACGATTGTGCCTTTTGGATAACTCACGCTTTGCCACCGAAGAAAAAGGCAAACACCCGTGACTGAGCAAACACTCATGACAGACCTTTCCCAATGGTTAAACATTGAATTTGTCTGGTGGTGGGCACTTTTTTTGTTGCCCTTACCTCTGCTGATTTACAAGCTTCTTCCTGAAGAAACTCGACAAGCAGAAATCAAACTGGCGTATTTGCCAGAAAGCAAAAACAGCCATAAACCTAAACAATGGCTACAAAAATCGTTAGCTGTAGGCGTTTGGACATTATTGGTCATCGCTTGTGCGAGACCAGTTTGGTTTGGCGAACCTGTCGAGTTTCAACCTAAGTACCGAGACTTAATGCTGGTGGTTGACCTTTCAGGCTCCAT
>NZ_JAWOQN010000646.1:0-641 GCF_033337395.1 Vibrio sp. YT-19(2023)
CAAAATTCACCGCAATTACAATCGTTGGGTAAACAATTTAAATGTTGATATTCAGCGAGCACTTGCGTTGTTGGGCACTCAGTCTCAGCAATAAAAATTATTAAATGCAGTTAGGTTTTTTCGTGTTAAATCAAAATAATGATCCTTTTAATGCTTTTGAAGCAAAAACAGAAGCTCAAAAATTATCTTTTGCCCCTATCGTTTTCCATACCGCGAGAACGCTCAGAGATTTGGGTATATTAGCGGCGCTCGATAGCGCTGGTTCAAAAGGCATGAGCGCCATTGATATCGCCGAAAAAACAGGCGTGTCAGAATATGGTGTCAAAGTGCTGCTAGACATGGCGATAAGTGCGCACATTGTTTTGTGGGAAAAACCTAACTACTCACTGGCCAACCTCGGGTTCTACTTGTTGTACGATGGCATGACCCAAGCAAACATGGATTTCACGGCCGACGTTTGTTATGCCGCGATGATGCACCTGACTGAAGCAATCAAAGACGGCAAACCTGCTGGATTGAAAGAGCTGGGCGATTGGGAAACCATCTATCAAGGGTTGTCGACATTACCTGAGCAAGCTAAGCAGAGCTGGTTTAAGTTTGATCACTTCTATTCGGATCGTTCTTTCCCATTGCTGCTTAAA
>NZ_JAWOQN010000647.1:0-641 GCF_033337395.1 Vibrio sp. YT-19(2023)
GATTAAGTTGACCGAATACGGAGTCGATGGAGCAAGCTTGCTGGTACCAATGACCTTTATGGTGATCATCGGTACGGTGGTATTACAAAGTGCCACTGCTCGCCCTATGGCGATTGCATTGGGTGTCGCTGAACCTGCGCCGAGAGGCTTCCTACTTATTGGGGCGAACCGAGTCGCACGTGAAATTGGCCAAGCGTTAGCGCGTTATGATCGACGTGTACTGATGACGGACTCAAACTGGGAGTACATCAGCCAAGTTCGTATGATGGGCCTGGATTATTATTACGGTAACCCGATTTCTAGCCATGCGGATGACAACCTGAACATGATTGGCATTGGTCAAGTGGTCGCACTCACGCCAGATCAACACTTCAACATCATGGCTTGTATGCAATTTGTCGACGAGTTTGGCGAAGATAAAGTGCATTGTCTGCAAAAAGTGAAGACGAATGGAAACGGCAGTGAAAAGCACTCTGTTGCTCAGGAGTATCACGGCAAGCTGTTGATGGGGGGCAATGTTAGGTACACTCAGCTAGCGAGCCTGTTAAGCCGAGGTGCAGAAATCAAGCACACCAAACTGAGTGAGAACTTCACTTACCAAGAATATTTTGAACATCACGAAACCATGTTGGTGATCCCCC
>NZ_JAWOQN010000648.1:0-641 GCF_033337395.1 Vibrio sp. YT-19(2023)
GTAACCGTCAGGATCGGTGACAAAAAAGAAGGTCGCTAGGTGTTTTTGCCGGTGGTCAAACGCTTTGATGTCACCTGCTTCAATACCTAGAGATTTAATTCGTTTGTGAGCTTGTTCGATGTCGTCCACGCTAACGGCAAGGTGACCGTAACCAGAACCGTGAGTATAAGGTTCGCTTTGGTCGTGGTTGTGGGTAAGTTCTAATTCAAAGCCTGTTTCTTCATTTGCTAGATAGGTTAGGGAGAAACCATCAAAAACGTATTGGTCTTTGATCTCTAGCTCAAGTGCGTCGCGGTAAAATTGTAGGGAACGGTCCAGATCGCGTACTCGGATCATGGTGTGTATCATTTTTGTCATGAGTACTCCTTAATTGTCCGCATAGGTTAGCGAGTACAAAAGGAGTTTGGGTAGTACTAGAGTACGACAAATAAGAATACGCTCAATAGCTTACGATTGAGGCGTAAAGCCTCATCGATGCCATTGAATATTTTGGTAAGAATAGTTAGGTGTTAGGCGTTAAGTTGAGCAAGAGCTTGATGGAGCGTGTTTTCCGGTTGGCGAGCATACGTGAGACATGCGCAGCGCAGTAAGGATGCAAAGTTGTTCACTTCACCATTGTATTCCAGTGCTTCTTGATACAC
>NZ_JAWOQN010000064.1:0-8083 GCF_033337395.1 Vibrio sp. YT-19(2023)
TTCATCTGGTGATACAGACGGTTCACTCATAAAGCGGTGAACAACGCTTCATACGACTTCAGGTCGCACGGACAGAAATGGTTTAGAGTATTTACTTAAATTAGCAAAGGACGAATAACTTCTGGTATGGAAACTCAGTGTCCAATCTAACAGGAGCAATTTAGTTAATAGAAATGCAGCTTCATCGCGACGCTCTATATGTATTGGCTTAACAAAGGTGCTGCCAGCTTCAATGCAATACCACACATGATGCATGAAATCGCAGAATCTAAAATTCGCCATGTTCTTGGCTTACTAAAAAGTGGGATCAACTTGTTAGCCAAATACACTAATCCATAAAACCAGCCCCCTGATGCGATCAGTGCCCCTATAACAAACAATAGTTTTTCATCAGGTTCCATTTGAGCAGTCACGCCCCCGAGTATCACCACCGTATCCAGATATACATGTGGATTTAAAAAAGTGATAGCCATCGCCATTAAAACGACTTTTAACCAACTCTGGGCAATGTCCGAATTTTCCAACTCTAGGTGACTTGAACCTTTCCAAGCTGATTTTGCAGATTGGTAGCCATACCAGAAAGCTTGGATTGGGCGATTGCGCAGCACGCTTCGACATTGAACCTGAAATCGCACGTGGTGCCGACTCAGTATCGTGATTTGTTGGACGATGCGTTGGCTCAAATTGGCTATCGTCTGCGTGTAGACACACTGGTGCACCCTGCTGAATTGACGCCGGGCGCGACCATGACGGTTCAGGCCTTGCTTGTGAACGAAGGGAACGCGCCACCGTATCAGCACCATTATCTGGCGTATCGATTGGTGAATGAGGACGAAGAAACCGCGTTTTTCAACGTCTCAACCGCAGATGTCATGCGTTGGCTGCCGGGTGAACACGCGACCTCCAGCAGTTTCACTTTGCCTGAAACGATCCCCACCGGCCATTACTACCTTGAGTTGGCCTTGGTCGATCGCCATGCTGAGGCAGAAGTGAATCTGGCCAATGAAGGGTTGCAGGCGTCGGGCTGGTATCGCTTATCTGACGTGACCATTCGTTAGGTCGACAGCCTTCGCCATGCTGTGGTGCGATAGACAGCAGCAAACGAAAAGCGAAAGTGACAGAAGAAAAGCGGGCAATGCCCGCTTTTTTGTACGTTGAGCGTTGAAACGACTTTCTTTGAAGACGCCTTTTTGGGGTTGGAAGACTAAGCCAGTGCTTGCGCCAGCAAGCTGACCGGGTGAATGGTTTCCAGCGCGGTGTTCTCTTCGATTTGCCATTTACAGGTTTCGCAGTCGGTGATCGCAAAATCTGCATCGGAGGCTTTGATCGAGTCAAACAGGTGCGAGCCGATTTTCATCGACACGTCATAGTTCTCTTCTTTAAAGCCATAGGTGCCCGCCAAACCGCAGCATTCGCTATCGAGGACAATCAGTTCTAGGCCCGGAATCATGCGCAGTAACTCAATGGTAAACATCACGTTGCCACTGCGTTCCAAGTGACAAGGCGTGTGATAAACCACTTTGAGGTTGACCGGTTTCATTTTCGGCGCATTGCCATTCATAAACTCTTTCAGCAGGAAGCGCGTGACGTATTCAATGTCGTTGGACACTTGGCTGTTGTCGACGCCGAGCACATGCGGGTATTCCTGTTGCAGCGTGAACGAGCAAGTTGAGGAGGTTGAAATCACTTTGGTGTGATATTCATTGACCGCAGTTTCCATGTTCTTCACGTTCAGCAATGCGTTTTTACGCGCTTTGTCATGAAAACCGTTGGCAATCAAAGGCACGCCGCAGCATTTCTCGTTGTTCAGCAAGCGCACGCCAATATTCATCGCATTCAACACCTTCACCAGATCTTTGCCCAATTGTGGGTGGTTGTAGTTGACGTAGCAGCCATGAAAGTAGGTGACTTGGCGCTGATACAGCGGCTGGCTGGTGCAATTTTGTTTAAACCAGCGACGGAACGTGCCGTGCGAGTATTTCGGCAACGCTTTGTGGTCATGCACGCCGATGGTTTTGTGCATGATTTTTTTCACCAATGGCATCGATGTGGCGAAGTTCACCACTGGTGCAAATGGCGTGGTCAGTGAGCCGAACAGGTCGGTGTGACTCAGCACGTAGTCACGCATCAGTTTCGGATTGAGCGGTTTCTTGCCATGTTTACCCCGCGCGACGGCGATGATGTCGCCGATTTTCACCCCAGAAGGACACGCGGTTTCGCAGCGTTTGCAGTTGGTGCAGTATTTAAGCGCTTCGTCGTAATATTCCGGGTTTTTAATGCGCAGGCGCTCGCCATCCGGCCCGCACTGTTTCGGGCCTGGGTAATCTGGGTTGGCTTTTGCCACGGGGCAGTACACCGTGCAGACGGTGCATTTAATACATTGGTCAAAGCTGGTATTCAGAGGAGCAGCTTTTGAAAATGGCGCGTTCATGCGAGCACCTCCTGATCGAATGGGTTAGGGTGAGACGCTGACAATTGAGGTTCTAGGCATTGCATGATGGCGTGGTAGGCGGTGCCAATCGCGACGCCGCCACCGCACCCTTCAAACACGGGATCGTATCCCGACAACATGGAGCCGCAGCAGTACAAGTTTTTAATGGTGACGCCGCTGCGCTGTGGGTTCAATTGCGCGTTGGTTTCGACACCGAATGCCATAAAAGGGTGTGAACGGTCGGCAAAGAAGGCCGGATTGCGCCAATCAACGCGTGCTGGTTTATGCGTCACTTGCAAGCCAAAGATCGGTTCTTGGATGGCGTGTTGCTCGGCATGCAACCCTTGGCTGAAATAGCTGCCGGTTGCCATGATGTAGTTGTCAGCGCTGATGGCCATGTCGCGCAGGTTTTGCGTTTGCAGGCTAACCAGACGCTCGCCGTCAAACGTGCCGTTGACCACTTTGTCGCCTTTGAGGTGAATGCCACCCAGCAGCAGGAAGGTGCGACTGAGCGCCTCTTCAATGCGAATACCCAGCAGCGATGGTGGCATGGTCGGCACTTCGTGAAATTGCAGTTGCGTGGTGTCGCGTAGCTTCGTTAGCAGCGTTAGGCCATCGCCGTTGCCCATGATCGCGGGCATGATCACCAAGTCGTTGCGATTGGCTGCACGCATCAAACCATCGCATAGCGCGGTCCACGCGGCATCGTGTTTTAGCAAACGTGCAATGTCGATTGAGCGCAGCTCATTTGGGTTGCGGCGGTATCCGTCAAACCCCGGAATCGACAGGGTGACCGTGTGAATCGGCACACCTTGAAAATCGGGATGCTGGTGAAGGTTATCTTTCAGCATTTGTGGCTGAAAATCGCGATAGCCATCGATCGAAACCACCACAATACGCTCAAACGAAACTTCTTGGCGGTGTTGGTAAACAAATGGCTGCGATAGCCAAGTCGCTTTGAGTGTGCCAAGCGGCGTGATGCGCCCGTGATTGGCCAAATCATCTTGATGCGATAGCGGCACGTTCGCGGTGGCGAGCGTTTGACGAAACCATTCCAGCCCTTTTTGCAGCGTGCTACGACCCACCGTGTTGTACGGATGGGACGGCGCTTGTTGCTGTAATGCGTCGAGGGCATCAAACGGGTGGGTGACCGCGCTGCCATCTGGTAATTTCGCCAGCACATCAATGGAGCCGGAAGAGAAATGTAACGCGCTTTGACCCTGATTGATGAGCACGGTTTTTTTGCCAGCTTGCAGGCTGCGAATTGCAGCGGTATAACCCGCAATGCCCCCGCCGATCACGGCCACATCATAATGCATCATAATTCCGCCTCCTGTTTTTGTTGTTCTGCTTGAGGGTGTTCTGATTGAGCGGGCTGGGGCAGGTCGCTGGCACCGAGTAATCCTTCGTAAATCCAATAGCTGAATTCCGCTTCGCGCAGCGCATCACCCCAGAAAATGGGTTTGATGCCTTTCCAGCGCTCTTCTAGAAAATCGACCAACAATTCACTCGATTGACAGCCATCGACCTGACCATATTCGGAAAACAGGCTGGCCGCACGGTAGATGCACAGTTCGCCCTGACAAGGGCCCATGCCTAAGCGAGTGCGGCGGCGCAGATCGACCAAGTTGTTGACGTCGAGCTGTTTAATCGCGTATTCAATTTCGCCCGCAGTGACCATTTCACATTCACAAATAATCGCTTGGCTCTTGGCATCGTCAGACAAGAATTGCGTGGCGCGTTCACCATGGCGATAAATGGCGGATTCATACACCGGTTTGGCGATGCTGGCGGTTTTCTTGATGGCTTTTGGCGTTTCGTTTGACCCCGGCAGTGGGCGCGTGTGGGTTTCGCACGCCTGAGTGTTGCCCAGTTTCTTCGCCACTAAGTCGGTCGCCCATTCCGCCATTAAGCGGTAGGTCATCAGTTTGCCGCCGGTAATGGTGGTGAGGCCTTTGAGGCCGTCGCGCTCTTGGTGATCGAGCAAAACGATGCCGCGGCTGATATTCCGGCCACTGCCATCGTCATCTACCGAAACCAAAGGACGTACCCCCGCGTAGGCACGCAGTACGCGCGTATTGGCCATGATCGGCGCAAGTTTCGCGCCTTCTGCCAACAGCACATCCACGTCACGTTCGGTGACGTGCAAGTTGTCGATCTGGTCGTAATCAATGTGTTCGGACGTGGTGCCGATAAGTGAAATGGTGTCGCCGGGCACCAGAATGTCGGCATCGGAAGGTTTACGGCAACGGTTGATCACCAAGTTATTGATGCGGTAATCGAGGATCAACAGCGAGCCTTTGGCAGGGAACATCTTGATGTTGAGGTCGGCATATTCGCAGATATGTTGTCCCCAAATACCCGCGGCGTTGATCACTTCTTTGGCAAAGATTTCAAACTGTTGGTTGGTGCCCAATTGCAAACAGCGTACACCGAGTATGGTATCGCCTTGGCGAATCAAACTGGTGACGATGGTGCGGTTGAACATGCGCGCGCCGTGCTCTTTGGCATCAAGGACGTTCGAGGCACATAAACGGAACGGATCCAGCGTGCCGTCGGGCACTTTCACCGCACCGATCAGCGCCGGGTTCACGTTCGGTTCGAGCGCGAGTGCTTCTTTTGGCGTTAAACGGGTCGCTTCGATACCGGCATTGCCGCAAGCCTGAATAAAGGTGTCTTGAAAGCTGAGTTCGTCTTCAGGCAGGGTAATGAATAGGCCGTCAGTCGCTTCCACACAATGGCGAGCGATGCGTTTGAGCGTTTGGTTTTCTTGAATGCATTCTTTGGCCGATTCTGCATCAGTGACGGCATAGCGCGCACCAGAGTGCAGCAAGCCGTGGTTACGACCCGTGGTGCCGGAGGCGATGTCATTTTTCTCTAACAGAATGCACGCGATGCCTCGCAATGCGCAGTCTCGCATGATGCCTGTGCCGGTCGCGCCGCCGCCAATGATGACAACGTCGGTTTCCATTCGTTGATAAGCCGTCATGACCTTTACCTTATGCAACTTTAATAAACTTACAACTAGTATGTTTTTTTTTATCATTTACGTTCGATATATTGCTCACAAAAGCGCGAACGAGCGTTAAATTGATAGTTTTGGTGATTGTTTCGTGTGGGTGTGGAGAAATTAACCAACAATGTTGCTGGTATTTAACAGGGTTAGGCACATATTTGTTACATGTAAATCGATAAAAACAGGAATAAATTCGCTAACGAGCTGGTCTGATGTGCAAGCGGAGTCAAGAACGTTGTTGGTAAATGAAAACGTATGATGCCTTGTTTAATAAGCAATTGCTCAGTTTATTAGGGTTTTCTTGATTAGAAAATGGCGCGATAAAAACTAACCCTACTGATGAAATGATCAAAATGATGCGCCAATTAACAAAAAACGAGTTTGACATTAACAAACTTGTGCTCGAACGCTCATAAATTTCCTTGTTCGATTTTCGAGAGTGCTCTTCTGTGTCAGATTTGCCCACACAAAGTTTGTGTACATAACTATAAACAGGGGTGTGAAGCCCAACGGTACGGTTTCGTACGTTAAGCATTAAATCAAACAGTTAGAACGGTATGACGCTTAGGTATACCCTACGATCACTGGTAAAAACCACCCCAAAATCAGGATATGACATAACCTATGTGTCACTACTGGCTGTGTCATGACTTAAATGACATGCTTGTTTTTTGTTAGCGTACGTTTTCGTTCCATTGGGCGTCACACCCCTGTTATGAGCCATTACTACCGCCCTCTATCATCCAATGAACCATCAGAACTAATCCATATTCCATCACCTAAATAAGCATCCTCTCCATCACCCAATGAAATTGCTTCGTATATTTCTCTCATTTCATCTCTAGCCGCAGCCTCATTGGATTTGGGCAGACTTCGGATGTACTCAGCTTTCTGCTCTTGCCAAGATTTACCATGACCAGAAGTGAAGGATTCATCTATTGGAGTATTTGTAACTAAGCGAGATGCGATTTCCAGAATCAGCTCATGAATGTTTACATCGCTGTCACGATAGTAATTTCTAACCATATCCCCGCCATCAGTAAATAGCTTCCCTTTCTCATCGAGCTTTGTTTCTCTGACGGAGTTATAAAGTTTAAAATCTATTCCCCTTTTACCGACCAAAAAATAGATAGTCTGACTCTGATTGCTTGCAATGAAGGCATATTTCCATGAGCTTGTTCTCGGTATATAGGCTTCGAAGCCGATATTTTGTAGGTGCTCAAGTACTTGATCACGGGTTAATTTGTCGATATTTTTATTTGGGCAATGGTGGACTTCCTTATTCAAGAGGTCATAAGGCATCCACTTATCTGGTGATACCTCAGTCCATTGCATACCTTCAGCACCGCAAAAATCACAGTCAAAAACTGAACCGCCCCAGCGCGGGATAAATTCATTGCTCATTGTTTCTCCTTTTCTCTGAGAGGCTCATAACGCCGCAAGCATGGGCTGGCAAAAGTGGCACGTAATTGCGTAAGCTATTTAAGTGACGCTTTTGACAGTCCAATGCCTTGCCTTGTTATGAGCTTTTTATTATGAAGCATATGCATCCATTACAATCTCTATTAATTCTGCATCACTAAGTATTTCTTGTGGTGGAGTGAATGATTGCGCAATTGGTGCCATGTTTTTTATGAGCAGACGAGTGATAATTGGATTATATGTTTGCATGTAATCAATAGCATCTGAGAATGCCTGCTCCTGAAACTCAACTGTATGCTCAGTTTTTACCTGTATTGCTTTGAAGAAAGCTAGGTTATGGTCAAAAACGTCTTTATCTATTATTCCTTGAATATAGAGGGCTGTTGCCGCAGCTCGGCGTGCATAGCCATAAGTCATTTGTATTAATTTGGAGTGCTCCATTATTGTTTCAACTGATTCACCTAAGTCATTTATGATGTCTACAAAAATGCTTCCAGTTTGGTTGTTTCTACTAACAATGTTTTCTAGTTTTATAGAATTGCTTTCTTTGGGTTGTAATATTTTGCTAAATATTGAATTGCTAGGTAAGTCGTACTTACCTAAAGAAAATTGCTGCATTATGTTGTCAGTGATTTTGGTTCTAAGCTCAACCATTAGGTCAGTATTGCTCATAAGTTGTGAGCAAATTTGCAGTAGCAGTTGTTGAGGGCCATCGGCTCCGTCAATTTCAGGGATTGAGTTATTCATTGCTCCAGAATATTCGTCTGGACCAATGCCGCTTTCTTTAGCGAAATTAATTGCAGCCGCATTGCCTTGGCTTGCAGCTTCAATTTCTTCTAAGATAAATTGATATGCAATCTCTTTTGTGGGTAGCTTTCTTGAGATGATCTCTGCAAATCGTTTTGCGGCGTGTTCAATACCATCAGCATCAATCATTTTTTCCAATTCAGATTTTTCATTTTTGCCAAATAATTTCTTAAACATTAGTTTCTCCTTAACGCCTACCCTAGGCTCATAACGCCTTGCTCACCGGAAAATTATGAGCGCAGCGAGTAATTTTTCCGGGTGCAGCAACTTGTTATGCTTTTTTATAGCACCTTATGAAATGCATGATCATGTACATCATATAGGGCTTTTTTGCTTAAATCGATGGAACTAAATCAAGAAGCTACGATCTGATCGGCTACACCCATTAATCGTCGTAGCCTCATGCC
>NZ_JAWOQN010000649.1:0-641 GCF_033337395.1 Vibrio sp. YT-19(2023)
AATGGATGCAATGGGCTGGACAAATGACAGCTTCAAACTTGCTTCAGAGCTAAAAGGCTCAGAGCGTTCTCAAGCCCTTTGTGACAACAAAATTGATGCGTTCATCTACATGGTTGGCCATCCAAACGGTTCAATCAAAGAAGCAACCACATCATGTGATGCGAAGCTAGTGCCTGCAACTGGTCCTAAGATCGACAAGATCGTCGCAGATAACCCGTACTACGCATTCAGCACAGTGCCGGCTGGTATGTACCGTGGTACAGATAAAGACGTGAAGAGCTTTGGTGTTGCAGCAACAATGGTAACAACAGCTGATGTTTCTGATGAAGTTGCATACAACGTTGCTAAAGCCGTGTTCGAGAACTTCGACACCTTCAAACGTCTGCATCCAGCTTTTGCTAACCTGAAAAAAGAAGACATGGTGAAAGCAGGTATTTCTATCCCTCTTCACCCTGGTGCAGAAAAATACTACAAAGAAGTGGGTCTAATTAAGTAAGCACTCACTTATTTCAATCTCAGGCAGAAAAAGATGGTTTTCTGCCTGATTGAGTATGCTGGTTGTAGCACGTTGAACCAGCATGCTTTGTTCATTTGCCAGTTTTTCTTAGAACTGCGCACTCAATACCCAAGAAAACACTTTA
>NZ_JAWOQN010000650.1:0-640 GCF_033337395.1 Vibrio sp. YT-19(2023)
CAAGCTGGATGTCAGTGCCGACCAATTGGCTCGCCACTTCAGTCACCGTGCCATCGCCACCAGAGACAATCACCTGATTCACACCACTTTGTTTAGCTTGCAGTGCGAGGCTTTCTGCACTGGTGGTTTCGTCTGTTTGGCGAATGCTGAGACGATATTTTTTGGTCAACTCACGAATCACATGTTGTTCGTATTGCAGCCATTTCCCACCGCCCGCGACAGGGTTCACCACCATCCAGGTCGGCTCATCGAGTGTTAGCACGCCTTTCTCACTGATCGCGCGCAGGGTTTTGATCTGCAGATTATTGAGCCTTGCAGTACTGCGCACGCTGTTGATTTTCTGCATCACCGATTCCACCGAGAGCGATGGGTCTTTACTCAGCAAATAAGCCGCCACCACAAACACCGAACGGCCACGCCCAAGTGCGCAATGCACAACCACAGAGCGCCCGCAGGCGATTTGGGTATCAATCCAATTAATCGCATGACGTAAACGCTCCAAAGTCGGCGCTTTATGATCCAGCACGGGAATAGAAAGGTAGTTGAATTGCTTGTCAGTCATGGCGCTTTCTAAACCTGCGAACTCCGCCGTAACATCAACAATGCAGGAAAGGTCGTGAGAGTCGAGAAACGCCAAATC
>NZ_JAWOQN010000651.1:0-640 GCF_033337395.1 Vibrio sp. YT-19(2023)
CCGCTTGTTGAATGACGATCTGCTCAACCGTTTCAAATTGGTTGAAGTTGAATTCTTGAGGCACTAAACCAAGATTTTGCTTGGCAAGTTCTAAATCAGTATCAATGTCATAACCAAAAACTTTTGCTACTCCAGAAGTCTTATTAACCAAAGAAGAGATGATGCCGATCGTGGTTGATTTTCCTGCACCGTTAGGTCCAAGAGGCGCGTAAAAGTCACCTTTTTTAACTTGTAGACTGATGCCTTTTAACGCTTCAAAGCCGCCCGCATACGTTTTACGTAATTGTTCAATTTCTAATGCGTACATAGCGTAATGATTGCCATCTGTTAGTGAATTGGGATGACCAGTTCCAAGATAAGCATCACCTGAAGCTTAGTAGGAAGCTGGAGAAAGTTTCATTAGTTTATCGTCGAATAACGATGATTACAATTAAACCTTTCGACAATATTGGAAATATCAACCTTGTAATTTTCAAGGTTTTCAATTGAGGGGGTTAAGGGGAAACAAAAAAAGCGCCGCTAAACAGACTGAGCAGCGCTTTCATACAGAGCGTGAAATTTAAGCGGTCATTCGCTGGTATTGATCCGATTCAACATGCGCGACAGCCGCATTCAAAGCTTCGTAGCGGAACTGATACAT
>NZ_JAWOQN010000652.1:0-639 GCF_033337395.1 Vibrio sp. YT-19(2023)
ACAGCTGGTCAATTGGTGGTACTGCAAGCTATGTAGGTACTCAAGTGTCTTCTGTCTTCATTGAAGATGGTGGAATTAACACTTGGAACATGAGCATTGTTGGTTTCCTAATTCTATTAGGCATGACAACGGCTCTATTGACGCTTTCTGGCGGTACTCGCGCATTCGCTGAATGGGCACAGTCTCGTGTGAAAAGTAAACGCGGCTCTAAACTTCTTGCAGCCTTTTTAGGCGTATTCATTTTTGTCGACGATTACTTTAATAGTCTTGCTGTAGGTGCGATTTCACGCCCAGTAACGGATCGCTTCTATGTATCTCGTGCGAAACTGGCTTACATCCTAGATTCAACCGCTGCACCTATGTGTGTCATCATGCCAGCTTCTAGTTGGGGTGCTTACATCATTACTATCATCGGCGGTATTTTAGTATCACATGGTATTACTGAGTATTCAGCGCTTGGGGCGTATGTGCGTCTTATACCAATGAACTTCTACGCTGTATTTGCGCTGTTAATGGTGTTTGCAGTAGCGTGGTTTGGTCTAGATATCGGCAAGATGCGCGAGCATGAAATTGCAGCGTCTCAAGGTCGTGGTTTTGACAAAGACAAAGAGAACGACACTCAAGAAGCGCATGAGCTTA
>NZ_JAWOQN010000653.1:0-639 GCF_033337395.1 Vibrio sp. YT-19(2023)
ATCATCAACGACTTTGAACCCGTCACGGCTTGGGCTGCTCGTCAACAAAATAAGCCGTGTATCGGTATCAGTCACCAAAATGCGTTTCGCTATCCAGTGCCTCTGAAGGGGGCTAGCTGGCTGGATAAATCAGTACTTGAGTATTTTGCACCATCTCAACATCAGCTTGGATTGCACTGGTATCACTTTGATCAGCCGTTGCTACCGCCCATCGTTCACACTTTGGATAACCAAGCGGATAACGATGATTTCGTGTTGGTGTATTTACCGTTTGAGTCGATTGAGGACATCTGCGACTTGTTGTTCCACTTTAATCAGCAGACGTTTATTTGTTATCAACCAGACGTGATAGAAGTAGAGAAAGTGGAGAACATAGAATTGCGTCCGCTGTGCCACACCAACTTTCAGCACCATCTACATCGTTGCTGTGGGGTCATCGCCAATGGTGGTTTTGAATTGCCTTCAGAAGCACTTTCTCTTGGCAAAAAACTGCTAATGAAACCACTGGCAGGGCAATTTGAACAGCAGAGCAACGTAGCCACGCTGGAAGATCTTGGGTTAGCCACTGCAATGGACAGTTTAGACATTTCTACCGTACGTCAGTGGCTCAAAGAGCAGCAAGCTGAGAGTGTTAAATAC
>NZ_JAWOQN010000654.1:0-639 GCF_033337395.1 Vibrio sp. YT-19(2023)
CTTAAATTGTCAGACGATTGATGATGGTGAAAATTGGTTGCCGCCAGAAGAGCGCAATATCGGAATGATCTTCCAAGATTATGCACTATTTCCTCATCTGACAGTTGCGCAAAATATAGCCTTTGGCTTGAAGCATCAATCTGCACAAGAAAAGCGCGCGAAAGTCGATGAAATGCTAGAACTCGTGCACCTTCAAGGTTACGCCGATCGTTATCCACATCAGCTTTCTGGTGGGCAACAGCAGCGCGTTGCGATTGCCCGTTCTCTGGCTTACAGCCCTGATTGGCTGCTTTTGGATGAACCGTTTTCCAATATTGATACTCAGGTTCGTCACGAGTTAATCAGCGAGATCCGTAAGATTTTTAAGGCACAAGGCGTTACAGCGATTTTCGTGACTCACAGTCGTGAAGAAGCATTTGCGTTTGCCGACAAAATGGCGGTGATGAACCACGGTGTTATTGAGCAATACGGCACGGCTTCAGAACTCTACTACCAACCTTCGAGCAAGTTTGTTGCAGACTTCTTAGGTGGTGGTAGCTACCTAGCCGCAACGCGCATTTCAGATACGGAATACGAAACCCATATTGGTGTAGTTGAGGCGAGTGCACAGCAAGAGATTCAAATGCAATCTGCTTGTTC
>NZ_JAWOQN010000655.1:0-638 GCF_033337395.1 Vibrio sp. YT-19(2023)
ATTCGACATCAAGAGGTTTGATATCGGAAATAGACTCACTAACTCTAGTTTCCATTTATATTTTACCGTGCGTTAACAAACTAAGTTCTTCTAACTTAATATTCGGTAGTCTACACAGAGTTTTTCATGATGTTTTAGTTTTAACTTCGAATTATGTGACTTTAGTTCACATGTTGCTTATGTCAGTACATGCGAAGCTTTTAATAAAAATTAAAAAGGGTTAGTTTCATTTATAAATCGGTTAATAAGTAAAAATAACAATTTTTGAGCAATCTTTGTTGTTATTTCACCAGGATCCTCTATCTGGTGACTAACGTGATTATTATAAAAATATTAATATAACTAGTTGTTTTATTGGTCTTTTCTCGTTTGTTTTATGGGTGTTCCAGCTCATGCTAAACGTTTGCCAATCAATTTAAATATTTCAGAATAGGTAATTAACATGATTAGCTATGCCAGTTATAGAGCTTCGGTGGCATATTTAATTAAACTGCTTAAGTCATGGAAATGTAAGATATATAATTTTAAATTGAGTTTATTTTTCGTTCTAAGAGTTTTTTTACTAGCTTCTTTATCGTATCCTAGCATTTCTTTTTCAGGTCAAACTGTAACCATACCTATGGACCTTTCTAATTGGT
>NZ_JAWOQN010000656.1:0-637 GCF_033337395.1 Vibrio sp. YT-19(2023)
GCACGCTTGGAAGATGGATCGGGCCTTTCAAGAAACAACCGCATTTCTGCGACCAAAATGGCTGAAATCCTACGTTATATTTGGAAAAACGAAAAAACACTGAAGCTGATTGCCATCATGCCTAAATCAGGCGAATCGGGTACGCTGCAATACCGCCAAAGCATGCGGAATGCCCCAATCAAAGGTCAACTGATTGCCAAGAGTGGTTCATTGTACGGAACCTACAACATGGCGGGTTATGGTTTAGATAAAAATGGCCAGCCGAATACTATTTTCGTCCAGTTTGTCTCAGACTACTTCCCAGAAAAAAGGGACGATAACAAACCTGTCATCGCCCCTATTACGCATTTTGAGCAGTTATTTTACCGTGACATCGTGAATTTTAGTCAGGCGATACCTAAGAAGTAATTCACCACAGTAAAGTAAATCCACATACCTGATATATCAACGATTGATGCAAGCACAGGGCTCACCAATACGGCTGGGTCTAGCTTGCAAGCACGGGCAATTATTGGCAACAAACCGCCAAGCGTTGTGGAAATTGAGACTTGAATAAACAAAGCAACGGCGATTGCAAGTGCGATGTCTGTCAGTTCAAAGCCCCCCGTAGATTGGCCGGCACTAAAAAGCATAATGC
>NZ_JAWOQN010000657.1:0-637 GCF_033337395.1 Vibrio sp. YT-19(2023)
AGCCCTAACCCTGAAAAAGCGTTTTCGTGGTTATTTCCCAGTGGTTGTTGACGTTGAGACCGCTGGTTTCAATGCTCAAACTGATGCACTTTTAGAAATCTGCGCCGTCACCCTTCGTATGGATGAAGAAGGCGTTCTGCATCCAGCCTCCACTATTCATTTTCATATTGAACCTTTTGAAGGCGCGAATTTAGAGAAAGAAGCGCTTGAGTTTAATGGTATTCGTGACCCTTTCAGCCCGTTACGCGGTGCAATTTCTGAACAAGAAGCATTAAAAGAAATTTATAAGCTGATTCGTAAAGAACAAAAAGCATCTGATTGCTCACGTGCAATAATGGTTGCACATAACGCCGCTTTCGACTTAAGTTTTGTTAATGCAGCGAACGAGCGCTGCAAGTTAAAAAGAGTCCCTTTTCATCCCTTTGCTACTTTTGACACCGCCACATTAAGCGGCCTTGCTTATGGTCAAACTGTTCTCGCTAAAGCATGCAAAACAGCCGGGATGGAATTTGACAATCGTGAAGCGCACTCTGCCCTTTACGATACACAAAAAACTGCAGAGTTATTCTGTGGCATCGTGAACAAATGGAAGGCCCTCGGCGGTTGGCCGCTTGTTAACGAAGAATAATAAGTAAAC
>NZ_JAWOQN010000658.1:0-637 GCF_033337395.1 Vibrio sp. YT-19(2023)
ATTGCGGGGGTTAGCCTCGGAATCGTGCATTGGTTGACGTATAAAGTGCCAAAATGGCTAGTGTCGGCAGGAGTGCTCGAAAAACCAATCAAACACACCGGGGTTGGGCCTTCTGGGAACAACTTTGTCGGTTTAGAACTCTGGGTCAAAGAGTTGCGCGATGTGGGGCTTGGTTTGGGGGAGTGGGGTTTTTACCTGCTCTTGGCATTGCTCGTGGTGTCATTGTGGACGGTTGTTAAATACAAGCCATTTAAGTTGTCGCATCGTTTAATGGCTGCTGTGTATTTGATGATTGCTGTTCACTCCGTTTTGCTGATCAAGCACGCGTACTGGGGTGAACCAATTCATTTCGTTGCTTTGGGCTTTGCCTTGATGGGCTCTGCAGCTGCCGTTTATAGCTTGCTTGGTTTTGTCGGACGAGCGAATCGTCATCCCGCTAAAGTGGTGTCGACTCGCTACTTCCCTCAAGCGCGAGTGATGGAGTTGGTTTTGGCGCCAAGCAATAACGGTCAAGGAAAACCTTGGCAAGGACACAAAGCTGGGCAGTTTGCTTATGTTCGTTTTGGTAATGAAGATCCGCATCCGTTTACGATTGTTTCAGGTGAGCATGAACCAGAGGTACGCTTTTTGATCAAAG
>NZ_JAWOQN010000065.1:0-7864 GCF_033337395.1 Vibrio sp. YT-19(2023)
GGCGCTGGACTAAACAAAGGCCCCCTTTTAGGGGGCTCACACAAAGCCACCTTCTTTAGAAGGTGGTAATTTACTTTGGTGACGATTGACCAGAATTATGCCCAATCAATGGCTTCGCCTGCGTGCTTTTCACACTCTTGCTTCACCATTTCAAATAGCTCCATACCCGTTTTTGAGCAGGTCCATTTACCTTCAATAAGCTTGAAGTGGAAACCACCAGATTTGGACGCTAGCCAGATCTCATGCATCGGCTCTTGGCGATTAATGATGATTTGGCTGCGGTCTTCAAATTCCAATGTCATTACGTTGCCAGTGACTTCGTAATCAATGTCTGCGCCTGAATCATCGATGGATTCTTCGATGATTTGCATCTGCGCATCCACCAGTTGATGAAATTCAGTATCGTTCATCCGTCTATCCTATTGCTTTTCCTGAGTGTGGTGCGATTATAGGGGGCATTGATTCAATAATCACGATATGCGAAATGAAAAAATTAGTTACTGTGTTGTTTGTGATGGTTGCCGCGACCTTAGCGGGGTGTGGTCAGTCTGGCTCATTATACATTCCAGATGACACTCAACAGAATGAGCAATCACAATAAATAACCGCACCTTAGGGTGAAATTAGGGTTCAGCAGTCGAATAAAATAAGGGAAGCGAATTTTGGATTACTTCAACTATCAGGATGATGGCCAGCTTTGGGCCGAAGACGTCCCACTTCAAGCTCTTGCAGAGCAATATGGCACTCCTCTTTACGTATATTCTCGAGCCACGCTAGAGCGCCATTGGAAGGCGTTTGATAGTGCTGTGGGTCAGCATCCTCACCTGGTTTGCTACGCGGTGAAAGCCAACTCAAACTTAGGCGTATTGAACACGCTAGCGCGTTTGGGATCGGGTTTTGACATCGTGTCGGGTGGTGAACTTGAGCGTGTGATTGCCGCAGGCGGTGATCCGAAAAAAGTCGTTTTCTCTGGTGTTGGTAAAACACCGGCAGAGATGAAGCGCGCTCTTGAGCTAGGTATCAAATGTTTCAACGTTGAATCTGAGCCAGAGCTAGAACGTTTGAACAAGGTTGCGGGTGAGCTTGGTGTGATTGCGCCAATTTCTCTGCGTATCAATCCAGATGTCGACGCGAAAACACACCCTTACATTTCGACTGGTCTTCGCGACAATAAATTCGGCATTGCGTTTGATCGTGCGCCAGATGTTTATAAATTCGCGCAAAGCCTGCCTAACTTGAATGTGCAAGGTATCGACTGCCACATAGGTTCTCAGCTGACCAATATAGACCCATTTATCGACGCGACAGACCGTTTATTAGCTCTGATTGATGATTTAAAAGCGCAGGGCATTAACATTCGTCATCTTGATGTCGGCGGTGGTTTGGGTGTGGTCTATCGTGATGAATTACCACCTCAGCCTTCTGATTACGCCAAAGCGTTACTAGGCCGTCTTGAAAATCACCAAGACTTGGAGCTGATCTTTGAGCCAGGCCGTGCAATTGCTGCGAACGCAGGTATCTTGCTAACGCGTGTTGAGTTTTTAAAACATACTGAGCATAAAAACTTTGCGATTATCGACGCTGCAATGAACGACTTGATGCGTCCTGCGCTATACCAAGCATGGCAAGATATTGTGCCAGTTTCACCGCGAAAGGGTGAAGCACAGACTTACGACTTGGTTGGTCCTATTTGTGAAACCGGCGACTTCTTGGGTAAAGATCGCGCACTCGTTTTGCAAGAAGGTGATCTACTCGCGGTTCGTTCAGCAGGTGCCTATGGTTTTGTGATGTCTTCGAACTACAATACTCGTACCCGAGCGGCAGAAGTGATGGTGGACGGTAAACAAAGCCACTTAGTTCGCCAGCGTGAGGAGCTGACCAGTTTGTGGCAGCTGGAACAGATTCTACCGGAGTAACACACAACAAATGCATTTCCACTTTTCCAAAATGCACGGTTTGGGCAACGACTTCATGGTCGTCGACTGTATTACCCAGAACGTGTTTTTCTCGCAAGACCTGATCCGCCGCTTGGCGGATCGTCATACTGGCGTTGGTTTTGACCAATTGCTTGTGGTAGAGGCCCCTTACGACCCTGAAACCGACTTCCATTATCGGATTTTTAATGCCGATGGTAGTGAAGTTGAACAGTGTGGTAACGGTGCACGCTGTTTTGCCCGCTTTGTTCGCTTGAAGGGGCTGACCAATAAATACAGCATCAGCGTGAGCACCAAGAAAGGAAAGATGATTCTCAACATCGAAGATGATGGGGAAGTGACGGTCAACATGGGCGTGCCAGAGTTTGAACCGAACAAAATTCCTTTCAAAGCGAAGCAAAAAGAGAAAACTTACATCATGCGAGCAGGCGACAATACCTTGTTTTGTGGTGCTGTGAGCATGGGTAACCCGCACGTAGTGACCGTGGTCGACGATGTGGATACGGCAGAAGTGGAAACTCTCGGTCCGCTGCTTGAGTCGCATGAGCGTTTCCCAGAGCGCGTCAACGCTGGCTTTATGCAGGTGGTGAGTCGTGACCATATTCGTCTTCGAGTTTACGAGCGAGGCGCAGGAGAAACACAAGCTTGTGGTAGTGGTGCATGCGCGGCAGTCGCGGTTGGGATTCTGCAGGGCTTGTTGGATGAAAACGTTAAGGTTTCTCTACCTGGTGGTGAATTGCGAATTGCATGGCAAGGCCCTGGCAAGCCGTTGTTTATGACCGGACCTACAACGCATGTATTTGATGGTCAATTGTCTTGCTAGTTGAAGAAAAAGGAAACGGTTTGTCTCAAGTAGAAACAGATGCCTTAACGGCTGAAGTAGTGGCCGAGTACCTCAAAGATCATCCAGACTTTTTTGTGCAACGTCCGGAGCTTGTGGATCGTTTATCTTTCCCACACTCAGACTTAGGCGCGGTATCTTTGGTGCACATCCAAATGAATCGCCAACGTCAGCGCATTGAAGAGTTAGAGGAAGAGATCACTACACTAATGTCGCTTGCGGCGAACAATGATCGCACCTTTTACGAATTTATGGATTTGCAGGGGCAGATTCTAAAGTGTGGTGACTTTAAACAAGTCATTCATTCTATCGAAGATAAAGCCAAAGCATTGGGCTTACGTGCGTTTGTTCGGTTGTTTAGTCAATGCGACGCATCGATTCAATTGAGTAAGGAAAGTTATCAACGCTTTGCGACCACTCACTTAAATGGCAAAGATGCGTACTTAGGACGTCTTCGCAAAGTAGATCGTGAAGCTTTGTTTGGCAACATGGAAGTGCCGGAAATGGGGTCCTATGTGGTACTGCCGCTCGTGAAACAGCAAACACTGGGCGTGCTTGCTTTTTCTAGTGAAGATGGCGGCCATTTTCAGCCAGATATGGATACCTTGTTTTTGCGTCACCTATCATTAGTAGTGGCACATCTCGCTCAAACACTGGTATGGCAAAGTTACGATGACGACAACTCCCAACACTCCTCTGCCAAATAGTCTGCAAAAGCCTCTTGAGCGCTTCTATGAATTCTTACGAAGCGAAAAGGGGCTTAGCCTACATACTCAGCGCAATTACAAACAGCAGCTAGAAACTATGGCGCAGCACCTAGCTGAAATGGAGCTCAAAGATTGGTCTCAAGTGGATGCTGGTTGGGTGCGCCAATTAGCAGGTAAGGGCATGCGAGAAGGCATGAAAGCCAGCAGTTTGGCAACGCGCCTCTCATCGCTGCGTAGCTTTTTCGATTTCCTTATTCTGCGTGGCGAGATGTCGGCTAACCCAGCCAAAGGGGTTTCAGCACCTCGCAAAAAACGCCCGTTGCCCAAAAACCTCGATGTTGACGAAGTGAGCCAATTACTTGAAGTCAACGAGGACGACCCGCTGGCTGTGCGCGATCGCGCCATGATGGAGCTGATGTATGGCGCCGGTTTACGTTTGGCTGAGTTGGTGGGTGTGGATGTACGTGACGTACAACTGCGTAGTGGTGAGCTTCGTGTTATTGGTAAAGGCGATAAAGAACGTAAAGTGCCGTTCTCTGGGATGGCAACCGAGTGGGTTGGGAAGTGGTTACGCGTTCGTGGTGATTTAGCCGCTCCAGGTGAGCCCGCCTTGTTTGTATCTAAGCTCGGAACGCGTATTTCGCATCGTAGCGTGCAAAAGCGCATGGCTGAATGGGGGCAGAAACAGTCTGTCGCAAGCCATATTAGTCCGCATAAATTGCGTCACTCATTTGCGACACATATGCTCGAATCAAGCAATAACTTACGTGCGGTGCAGGAGCTTTTAGGGCACGAGAACATTTCGACGACCCAAATCTATACGCACTTGGATTTCCAACATTTGGCGCAAGCCTACGACCAAGCCCACCCACGCGCACGTAAAAAGAACGGGGAGTGAGCCGAAGTATGAAATTTTATCGCCGTATCGAGCCTATTAAGGCAATGACCTTTGACCTAGATGATACCCTCTATGACAACTATCCTGTGATCGTTCGCATGGAGCGTGAGTTGCTATCTTGGCTCAAGCACCATCATCCAGCGGTTGCCCATATGAACAAAGCGGATTGGTTTGCTCTCAAGCAGCGTGTTGTGCAGCAACAACCCGAGCTGAAGAGCGATGTCACTTTATGGCGTTTAGTGCAACTTCAGCAAGCCTTCTCCCAAGTAGGCTACGACGAAGACGCAGCACATGCCGCCGCGAAAGCCGCAGTAGACGTTGCGTTGGACTGGCGTAACCGTTTTGAAGTGCCGCAGCAAAGCCTCGATGTACTGGAGGAACTCGCGCAGCACATCCCGTTGGTAGCAATCACCAACGGTAATGTGGATTTAGACCGCATCGGTCTTACGCCTTATTTCCAACAGGTACTTAAAGCAGGACCAGATGGATTGGCGAAACCCGCAACCGATATGTTTACTAAAGCGAAGCGATTCTTGGATATTCCTGCGGAGAATATTCTGCATGTCGGTGATCATCTAACCACGGATGTGCATGGTGCAAAGTTGGCTGGTTTTGCAGCCTGTTGGTTTAATGATATGAATAAAAATGTCATTAACCATTCAAAAACACGTACTTTACCTGATATTGAAATCAATAGTTTGCAGCCGTTACTCACACTTTTTTAATTGCTTTCGCATTAATCCATTCTAATCTCATTTTGTGTCTAGAAAAGCAGCGCAAAGCCACGTAAATTATTCTCTATTAAATAAAAATAGTAACGCCACACGTCGTGGTGAAGATAGTGTTACGGCAGTGGTAGGTCCATGCGAGCTTTTTCAAAACTGGTTCACGATGTCAGTCAACTGAATGACTTTTTAGTCACTTTTCCGACTTCCTCAGATAAACAATATTTAGTACAAATATTGTCGACGCAATCGCGCGAAATTACGACTACACTTGCAGACGCCGTTTTGTCGTCGCTGCCGAATGCTCATGTTATGGGGCATAGTACGCGTAATGTGATTCTGGAAGGGGAGATATTTACCTCTGGTTGCCTAGTGAGTGTGATTGAATTTGAGCAAACCACGCTGACTTCTGCGGTACAAACATACTCTTACTCCCCTGACATTGATGGCGGGGAGCTCAAGCGCTCTCTTCTAATGCAGCATAATTCACAGGTGATCCTCAGCTTTGCTGTGCAAATTGAACGACGTGACTATCCCTTGTTTCAAACCTTCGCCAGTGAAGAAGTAGTGATTTCTGGAGGGTTGGCGCAGAGTATTGACGATGGCTGCTGGGTGCTATATCAAAACCGAGTTTACGATAACGCTGTGGTTGCCGTAGCTTTGCACAGTGATACTTTGAAGCTATGGACTGATGCGTATTCGGAATGGAACCCGATTGGCATGCCACACAAAGTCACTCATGCAAAAGGAACGCGCTTGTATTGTCTAGGTGAGAAGAAAGCGCTGGACGTATACAAGCGTTACTTGGCGGATGGCCATGACGTGACGCTGAGTCAACTGCTCAGCTTTCCTTTGTATCGAGAAAGCTTAGGGCGAAAGGAAGTTTGTACGGTAACGGAGCTGCACGCTGATGGCAGTATGAGCTTCGACAGGCCCTGGTGTCTTGGTGACGAAGTGCAATTTTGCTATAACCATCCCTCGTTAACGCTCGAGCAAGTGCGGCATGGTGTGGTTGAGTTAGCCATGCACCAACCTGAAGTCGTGATGATTTTTAACTGCGCGTCACGGTTAGACTTTATTGACAGCAGCGACGAAGTCCAAGCCTTCAAAGATATTGCGACGACGTTTGGTAGTTACTGTATGGGGGAACTGCATGGTGGTATTGGTCAGCCCGAAATTCTTCATCACAGCCTGACGTATTTAGCGATGCGAGAGGGAGACGAAGTGCAAACATTGAACTTGCCTAAGTCGCCCGTTAGCTCCTCTATTTCACCGTTGTTTAGCTTGATTCGAAATGCGATCGGCGATCTCAACCATATGAACGCGCATATGGGATATCAACTCGATCGCCAAACGCGCAAGTTACAAGAAAGCTATCGACGCGACAGTCGTACGGGGTTACAAAACCGGGTCGCATTGCAAGAGCGGCTGAGTAACATCGATTTGGATGAGCATTTGTTGACTCTAAAGCTACTTAACTTTAGTCATATCAACGAAAAATACGGCTACCGAGTGGGAGATCAATTACTCAAAGATCTCTCAATGCACTTTACGAATCGACTACGAAAGCGTTTCGGCATGCCAACGGCTTTGCAGCTTTATAGTATTGGGGTTGGTGAGTGGGCATTCATATTTAAAGCTGACCAAAGCAGCGAAACCATCAAACAGCACTTTACGCGTTTTGCCGATGCGGTAGAACAAACTAATTTTGAGCCAATTGGTCTACGTGAAATAGATTATCTTTCTATCTCGCTATGCGGCGGCTTAGTGAGTCGTCGAGATTTTCCATCCGCTTCAGTAGATGAGCTCTTACTCAAAGGCATCGAAGCGAGGCGCTCCGGTGTACGCAGTAATACCCATATCTGTAATGCGAAAGATATTGAAGTCAGTGAGGATGTGCGTAAAGAGCAACTTGGATGGCTAAGTTGCGTCAGTAGAGCCATTCTCAAACAGAATATCATCACTTATAGCCAACCCATTGTGCATGCGGGTAGCCACAAATTGGCAAGCCAAGAATGTTTGGTTCGTATTCTGGAAGCCGATGGAACGGTGATTGCGCCAGGGCGTTTTCTGCCAATTATCTCTGATACGCATCTTTACACTCGACTAAGTCGGCACATGATTCATTCTACGTTGCATTATATGCGAGATAAGCAAGGTGACTTTTCTATAAACTTATCGCCGCAAGATTTGCTCAGTGATAAAACTTTAATGCTTTTAGAGCATGAAATTAGCCAGCTAAATGACCCAAGGCGAATTGGTTTAGAAGTGCTGGAATCTGAGCAGATCAAAGACTACGGCCGAATGATAGAAGTGTGCAGTCATTTTAGAAGCTTAGGGGCGCGTATCATTGTTGATGACTTTGGGTCCGGTTATTCGAATATCGATGAAATCCTAAAGTTGGAGCCAGAAGTCATAAAGCTCGATGGCAGCTTGATTCGTGATATTGATAAAGACTTAAAACAGCGCAAGATCGCTTCCCAGTTGGTGCGTTTGTGCCAGGTGTTTAACGCGGAGACGGTGGCGGAGTTCGTCCACAATCAGGAGGTGTGTACCATTGCACAAGACATGGGGGTGGATTATTTGCAGGGTTACTATCTTGGCGAGCCGACTCGACTGTTTTAATGATGTTTCACGTGAAACTTCTTGTCGTAAAAAACGCAGCGTAGGCTGCGTTTTTTGTTTTCAGCCCTAAACCACCTACTTCAGTAGGTGGTTATCATCCGTTTCGGCTTTGCCTGTAAAACTACTCATGCTAA
>NZ_JAWOQN010000659.1:0-637 GCF_033337395.1 Vibrio sp. YT-19(2023)
GGTCACGGCTATATGCGTCGTGGGTTAAAAATGGCATGCGACTACATGTTTAACGTGCAAAAAATGCATCGTATCCAAGCCGGCTATATGCCTCATAACAAACGCAGTGAAGCTGTGCTAGAGTTTGTCGGGTTTAGCAAAGAAGGTTACGCAAAAGATTACCTTTTGATCAATGGTGAATGGCAAGATCATGTGCTGACATCATTAACTAACCCTCATTGGCAGCAAGAAGGGCGCTAATATGGATCGATTAGAAAAGCAGTTAGCATTACTCATTGAGCTTGATAAGCTCAAAAGCGTATTGCGTCGTACTCGGGTGAAAAGCGCCGAAGGTCGTCTTGAAAACAGTGGTGAGCACAGTTGGCATGTCGCATTGATGGCAGTCTTAATGGTCGAGCACGCAAATGCGCCAGTCGATATCTGTCGAGTGATGAAAATGCTATTGATACATGACGTTGTTGAGATCGACGCAGGCGACACGTTTGTTTATGATACTGCAGCTTCAAAAGAGCAAGCAGAAAAAGAAATAAAAGCCGCTGAACGCTTATTTGGTATGTTACCAACAGATCAAGGGCAAGAATTATTAGCGCTTTGTCAAGAATTTGAAGCCGCGCAGAGTGATGATGCAAAATATGTA
>NZ_JAWOQN010000660.1:0-636 GCF_033337395.1 Vibrio sp. YT-19(2023)
CCCATGCCAATCACAAAGCTTGGTTGATTAGACAGCAGCTCTTTTAACTGCGCGTTTACGCTCTCTAGCGTCGTTTTATCCAAAAAAGCTGCCAAGCTTTGCGCATAGCTCTCTTTCGATTGGCTTACGCTGTCTTGCTCCAATTGGAAAATACGCGCTTCCGCGTAACTATTTGGCTTGCGTTTGCTCCAATCAGAATCAAGATTTGCCAGTTCGCCATACCAGTTAGATGTGATGCTCTCTAGCTCAGCTTGTGTCACGCCGTAATCGCGAAGTGACGTCAACGCACTGATGAAAATTTGGTGCATTTGTTCACGGCGGTCAGGCGAAAATGAGATACCCGCCGACATCAGGCGTTGGTAGTTCGAGTAGTAAGGCTGCGCATAAACGTATTGGTAAGGCTCGGCGGCATCATTGAGAAGACTGATCAAACGCTGTTGAATCAGTTGAATGGCCACTTCGTCTCGCCATTCTGCGTGTTGCTGCTCGACCGTTTCGCGACGAAGATCGCCGCGTTCAATCACCAAATGCAAGCTTGGTGACTCCATCGAGTTGCTTGGCAGAATTTCGTCTTGAGTATTGAGTCGAATGTCACGACGCTTTTCGATGGCGATATCTGAGGTACTTTCCCAGTTC
>NZ_JAWOQN010000661.1:0-636 GCF_033337395.1 Vibrio sp. YT-19(2023)
CCCTTTCCGACTAACACATAGCAAAATTGACTAATCTTCGCCTCATTTCCGCCGGGAAAATGAGCGCCAGCTATTTAACGTTGATTATCTAACTCAGAAAGCAGCCACTCTTTTACCGCTTTACGCGAGACTTTAATCCCACCTTCTATCAAGGCTTGTGGCATCAAATAGTAAGCGATTGGCCATTTAAACTTCTCAAGCTTTTTCCGCAAGTATTGCTCGAATTCCTGTTGGCTCAGTAACGCTTCTGATTGAATAACGGCTATAGGACGATGACCGAACTCAGCATCTTCGACTGGCACGACAATGCTCTGAATGACGCTTGGAATTTGGTTTAATACTGCTTCTATTTCCTCACAGTGAACGTTTTCTCCACCTGAGATAAATTGATTATCGGCCCGACCGATGATCTTTAACTCATCTCCTTGCCAAGTACCGAGATCCTTACTGTCGAACCAACCATCCTCGTCCACGAATACCGTCACTTGACCTTGGTGAAAATAGCCTGAAGCTAGCGTTTGTCCACCAATGTAAATGCGCTCATCAACCAACTTAATCTTACGATTTTTTAGTAAATGCCCAGCATTGCTTACGTCATTGATCTGTTTTGCCGTAACGGTAGATGCTGCCTCGGTC
>NZ_JAWOQN010000662.1:0-635 GCF_033337395.1 Vibrio sp. YT-19(2023)
CCCAACTGCCTTTTTATCGATGATGAAAACTCACAAACCTTGTTCCTAGGTTACTCGGTTGCCGGTGAACGCTTAAAACAACAATTGGATGATTTTGGTATTGTGGTTGATGAATGTCATCCACTGTTTGTGTATTTACCATGCGGTGTTGGTGGTGGGCCAGGTGGTGTTGCTTTTGGGCTCAAGGTGGCCTTTGGTGACCACGTGCATTGCATCTTCGCTGAGCCAACACATTCTCCTTGCATGTTGTTGGGAGTACATACTGGTTTGCATGATGAGATAGCGGTGCAAGATATTGGTATAGATAATCTCACCGCGGCAGATGGCTTGGCCGTTGGTCGTCCTTCTGGTTTTGTTGGGCGAGCCATGGAGCGGCTAATTGATGGTTACTACACAGTGACGGATGAACGTATGTATCAGCTTTTAGGAGAGTTGAGCGAACGAGAAGGCATCAATTTGGAGCCCTCTGCATTAGCGGGAATGATGGGCGCGGTGCATGTCTCGAGTTCTCTACACTACCAGACTCGTTTACAGCTTACGGATGAACGTTTGAAAAATGCCACACACTTAGTTTGGGCGACCGGGGGAGGGATGGTGCCAGAAGCTGAAATGTCAGCTTACTTGGCGAAGTCTGG
>NZ_JAWOQN010000663.1:0-635 GCF_033337395.1 Vibrio sp. YT-19(2023)
AAAGCTTCGAGTACTTTCTTATCCATATTGTCCGTCCTTAGCCTTTAAGGCTTAAGTCTAGACAGTTACACAGAATTCGGGACACTCTCATGATAGAAATTTATTTCGCAACAACAGACAGTTCTACGTCGAATTCTTCACGACCACTGATACTGAAATAGTATTGTCCCATTTTGATCGACCCGTCTTCATTTTTTGGGATTGAAATCGTTTCGTTACTACCATGGGTGTAGTTCGACCATTCGTACTCGAAGTAGTGGCATACTTTGTCGTAACAAGCGTATAGATCGGCATCACCAGTGCCGGAGATAGACACTTCCAGTTGATTATAACTTTCTGAAACATCGACAAAGAAGAGCGTTTCAGAGAACTTTTTACCGCTTACTTGGATGCTGGTATTGAGTTCGATTTTCTTAGGCTTCTCTTTCGGTTTTGGCTGAGAAATATCCGAATCGTCAATGTCTTTTGTGACCTCATCCAGCCACGAATGAAACTCGGTATTGTAAGCAGGACCTAATCGTTCAAGCAGTTTTACCCACTCTTTGTATTGGCCGGTACGCGAGTAACCTAACAGTTCAGTAACGTCTTCAGGGTGTTTCTCTATCATGAAGCGTACAGCTAAGTAGCCCCAGCGA
>NZ_JAWOQN010000664.1:0-635 GCF_033337395.1 Vibrio sp. YT-19(2023)
ACTGCATGACGTGATTCAAATGCAAATCAACGCATCCGACGAGCTAGCGACACTGACGGAAGTGATGACACTGAGCATGTCAGAAACTAAAGAGTCGGCGCAAGAAGAGTTCAACGAGATTGACCAACTGGCGACGGCCATGAGTGAGATGTCATCGACCGTACAAACGGTGGCTGATCATGCTCAAACGGCTTCTTCTTTGACGGAACAGGCGTCCACGCAAGCCGTGACAGGTCAACAGTTCTTGCAAAGTACAGTGGCGAAGATGAGCGAGCTATCTTCAGATATTGCTTCTTCTGCACAAGCCGTAAACCAAGTTGAAGAGCGTGTTGAGTCGATTGGTATCGTAGTGGGTACGATTCAAGGCATTTCTGAGCAAACCAATCTGCTTGCACTGAATGCAGCGATCGAGGCTGCACGTGCGGGCGAAAGTGGCCGAGGCTTCGCGGTAGTGGCCGATGAAGTCCGTATGCTAGCGGCGCGAACTCAGGAATCGACAAAAGAGATCCAGACCATCATTGAAGAGCTTCAACAGCAATCTGGTCACGCGAATGAAAGCATGCACTCAAGCTTAGCCATGCTGTCAGACAACCAAGCTCTGGCACAAGAAGTTAGCCAATCACTTGCTAATATCA
>NZ_JAWOQN010000665.1:0-634 GCF_033337395.1 Vibrio sp. YT-19(2023)
CATGTACATCAAATCGCCTTCATCCAATGGTGGGATGAATTCGCTGCCTAGTTGGCTAGTTGGGTAGTACGCCGATGCTAATAGGCCGAGCGCCAGTACGATCATCGCTTTCGGATATTTCAAGCTCAGATTAAGCAATGGACGATACAGCGCAACCAGACCACGGTTCACAGGGTTCTTATGTTCTGGCAGTATTTTACCGCGAATAAAGTAACCCATTAGAACTGGCACGAGCGTGATCGCAAGTGCTGCCGCTGACGCCATAGCATACGTCTTGGTAAAGGCGAGAGGAGAGAACATCTTGCCTTCTTGACCTTCCAGTGCAAACACTGGAACAAAGCTTAACGTGATGATAAGCAGCGAGAAGAATAGGGGCGCGCCCACTTCTTCAGCGGCTTTGCCAATCACTTGCCAGCGGTTCTTATCCGTGAGTGGCGTTCGCTCAATGTGCTTGTGGACGTTTTCTATCATCACGATGGCACCATCCACCATTGCACCGATGGCGATGGCAATCCCCCCGAGCGACATGATGTTGGCATTAATGCCTTGAGAATGCATCACGATGAACGCTGCAAGGATGCCGACAGGCAAGCTCAGGGCGATAACCAATGAAGAGCGAATATGGAACAAGAAC
>NZ_JAWOQN010000666.1:0-634 GCF_033337395.1 Vibrio sp. YT-19(2023)
AACCCTCAAACATTCGCTCGCGAAAAAAGCGGCCATGGCGATTGCGAATGGGGACGATCATGCGCTGAAACGTTTAGGCTCTGTCGTACCGTTTGACGTATTCCATCGTGTTTCTCGCGCCGAATGGGATACCTTGCTGTTCTTCTATGGCGTCGTGATGTGTGTAGGCGGCTTGAGCTTGCTCGGTTATCTCGAATTGGTTTCAAACGTCATGTACACCCAATGGAATCCGGTTTGGGCGAACGTGATGGTCGGTGTGCTTTCTGCCATTGTCGATAACATTCCGGTCATGTTTGCGGTACTAACGATGGACCCAAGCATGTCCACTGGTAACTGGTTGCTTGTTACGCTCACTGCGGGCGTAGGGGGTAGTTTGTTGTCGATTGGTTCTGCCGCGGGTGTGGCTTTGATGGGCGCAGCGCGTGGCCAATACACTTTCTTTGGCCACTTAAAATGGACGCCCGTGATCGCTCTGGGCTACGCCGCCAGTATTGCCGCTCATTTGTGGATGAACGGCGGCTTGTTTACCTAATCCCAATGACACGCCTAGCTACTTAGTCTAACGATCCGATGGATGGTTCACGCCATCCATCACTTCAATATCACCCAATTCGTACGGGTTAACGCTCTCTAA
>NZ_JAWOQN010000667.1:0-634 GCF_033337395.1 Vibrio sp. YT-19(2023)
TCTTTGATCTTCTTATCGAAAGTCGCGTAGAAGAAGATTTTTTGGTTTTTCGCCCAACCAGAGAAGTGCGCTGCATCGCGCTCGCCCGTGATGGTATGGCCGTCTTCGCTCACCGTCAGTTTGTTGCGCAGAGAGGTCGAACCCCAGTCACTGTTTAGGATGGAGTTGAGGTCAATCTTCAAACGTTGTGGTTGACCTTGCGGGTAGGTGTAACGATGGAAGCCGACACGTTCAGACGCCGTAAGCTCAGCTTTGATACCGTTCTCAGCAATCTTCACAGAGTAGTAACCCGCTTCTGCCACTTCTGAGGTTTTGTCCATCTTGACCGAAATCGCTTCGCGGTAATCGTCGCTTTCTTCGATGTATTTAGCTTTATCTTCGGTAAACGGTAGGAACAGAATGTCACCTAAACCGCCCATCCCCGTGCCAGATAGGTGAGTGTGGGAGAAGCCAAATAGAGTCTTTTTATCGAAGTGGTAACCTGATGAAGAGTGCCAGCCGATCAGCTCGGTATCTGGAGAAAGTTGCACCATGCCTTCTGGCACCACGGGACCCGGGAAGGTGTGTCCGTTAAAGCCAGTACCGATGAATGGGTCGACGTATTTTAGGTTGGAAGTATCGACGCTTGGTGAGG
>NZ_JAWOQN010000668.1:0-634 GCF_033337395.1 Vibrio sp. YT-19(2023)
TTCAGTTTCACAGCTGGAGGTCTTCATCTGGATATAATCAGCTCCAAGAGTCATCTGAAGACCTCTGCTATGATTTTACATGTAAGAGAGACAATGATCTTTGATTGTAGATAATGACTCACTGGAATTGTACAGCATACACCCTGTTTAAGGCAGCACAGTGGTGTAGTGGTTAGCATTGTTGCCTCACAGCAAGAGGGTTCCTGGTTCAAACCCAGGGTGTGGCATTTGAACCCTAGGGTGTGGGAGCCTTTTTGTGCAAAAGCTTCATGCTCTCCCTGTGTCAGCGTGGGTTTTCTCCAGCTTCCTCACACAGTCCAGAGACATGCACGTTAGGTTCATTGGTGACTCTAAATTGGCCATAGGTGTGAATATGAATGATTGACTTCAGCCTCCTCCGTGACCCCTAACAGAATAAGTGGTTAATTAATGAATGACTTGTTAGCGTGAAGCTTTTTATTGTGAAATACTAAAATAATCATGTTATTGACAAGGCAGTCCCGGAGCCAGAAAGCGAAGCTCTCGATTTACTGGTTGATCTACATTCCAACCCTCACCTATGGTCATGAGCTCTGGGTAGTGACGGTAAGAATGAGATTGTGGAAACAAGCGACCGAAATGAGTTTTTATTTTA
>NZ_JAWOQN010000066.1:0-7825 GCF_033337395.1 Vibrio sp. YT-19(2023)
GGTTGAAAGCACCGGTCTTGAAAACCGGCATACGTTAATAGCGTATCTAGGGTTCAAATCCCTATCTCTCCGCCACTATTAAGAAGCCTCGCTAGAAATAGCGAGGCTTTTTTCATTTCCGCACATCTTTATTACTCTATCTGTGCTTGTCAAAAATCAATTCCATATGCGATCTACTTTTCGACAAAGTAATATTGGTATCGGTATTGGTTGTGACGTTTTGATTTTTGCTAAGAAGTGCAGTTGCCTCTAACGCTGTTCATCCTCATCACTGCATGCTGTCCCGATAAGGTTGTTGGAGATGCTTTGTTAAGGTGTTGAACCATCTATTGCCTTATCGTTCTCTTAAAGCACTACCATTGCTTCTCTAGCCCCTTTTACCGGATAGACCGAACAAATAAGTATACTCAAATAGCCACTGTTTCACTGATGTATCTTTTTGTTTTACTCAGTCTAGCGACGCGTGTGCTCTATTGACTAAATCTAGCTACGTCTTAAAACCATACATCAACAGGCTAAAGTTACGTATTCCTGCATCTTTTAAAATTGTTTTGGATTCTGCTGGAATGACAGGATCAGAGTAGTCAAAAGAGAAGAGTGAAAGTGAAACGATAGTGAGTTACTAGGAAGTCGGGCACTACTTGGGAGCCAATGAATTGGATAAACATATTGATGACTAAGGACTAAAGGGTTAATAGCAGGCAATAAAAAAGCCGACAGGTAAGCTGTCGGCTTGGTTAGGTCATCTTAAGTTAGTCATTCTGTACGAGCGTGAGAGCTTTACGAGAGACTTCGTGAGCAGCTTTGGTTAGGTTTTGCTTCTCTAGTGTGTCTGCTAGGAATGCATAGTCAGAGACGTCAGAGCGAAGCTTTAAGGCGATCTCAAAGTGGTCTTGGGCTTTTTGCCATTTCTCTTGACGGAAATAGAAGTGCGCTAATGCGCTATGGGCAGCGGCGTTATCCGGTTCTTTCTTCACCACTCCCTCTAAGAAGACCACGACAGGGTGGGTATCTGGCAGGTTTAGATCTGGCAGTAGTTGATAAAGCTCAGGAGCCGGTTGTTTTTTCAATGCTTCTTTTAGCACAGTAAAGGCTTCAGCATCTGCTTTCCGGGCTATCAACTCACGAGCAAAACAGGCGACTAGGTGTGTGTCTTGTTTTACTTTGCGTGCAAGGCCATTCCAATGAGAGATAAGCCCTTCGCTACCTTGCTGCTGTGCTACTTCATGGAGTAAGCCGCATTGCGCCTTTTGAATCAGCTCTGCGTGTTCTTCTTCCGTGATGAGTTTTGCTTTGGTTAATTGTGGCAAGAGGTCAATAAGAGGTTGCCACAATTTTAGCTGCATGTACGTTGTTTTCAGCAAGTTCAATACAATCGAATTACTCGCATACTGACCTTTTAACGATTGCAAAGTATCGAAAGCAGCCTCGAACTCGTTGTCGCGGATAAATTGTTTCGCTCGAGTCAGCTCTACTGCGAGATGAGCATTCTCTTGCTGGCTCGCTAGCTCCAGGTAGTGATCACGTTTTGCTTTATCACCTTGACCTTGTGCAGCTTCAGACGCGACTAAGTAACAAAGTAGCGGCATATCGTGATGATTCGCCCAACGAGTCACTTTTTTCTCGGCACCTTTCCAGTCTCCTTCAAGGAGTTTAATAATGCCTTCATTGGTGTATCGACGGGAATGGCGCATTTTGCGCACGCTGAAGTAGTTCCATGTTGTAGAACTTGCGTAAACTAGCTTTTTAATTAGGTACTCAAGTAGAAAAAGACCTGCGAGTGCTGCGATAACGAATATGACCAATGTCGTTACGCTCATCTCGATCGTTTTCTCAGCGATGGAGATGAGTACATAGCCTTGCTGACCTGAAAATTGAGTACCAACAAATAGTCCTGCACCTAGTACAACAAATAGGAAAATAAGACGAAACATTACTTATCCTCCATACCTGTCATCGTTGTGACTTCGCGACGTAGGCGCTCACGGATGACATCTGATAGTTGAGATTGACTTTGCAGTTTCGTTGGGTATTCCACTTGAATGTTTTGCTGGCTTAACTGGTTAACAGTTTTGTTGAACTCTTTAACGGAATTATCGTCTTGGTTGAAGAAAGCTAATGCCCATTTGTCGGCCGTTTTTAGAGACATGGTGTAAATTTCACCTTGCTCTTGGTACACCGCTTTTATTGCGGTCTCCAATTTGGCTTTGATGTTTTCTTTTAGGTAAAAGTGTTGCTCAGGAGAAAGCAGTGGAATGACGTTACCATCGCGCGTGCGGAAGGTAATGAAGTTTTCTGAAAAGTCCTTCAGAGAGGTCATTAAGTTATCTTGCCAGTTTGCAATATCTTCAGACACTTCAGTGTTCTCTACGACTTCTGCTTCTGGGAGTAGTGCATTGGCGAGAGGTAGCTTGTCTACTTGCTGTTGCAGAGCAGTTAAGCGTAGTACCAATCCATCACGGTCAATCAGCGGGATAGTACGAAGTTTGGTGATATCGTTCGCCATTGCTTTACGTAGTTTGACGAGGCTAGGGTCATTCAGTGCGGCAATGCGTTGATCAGCACTTTCCATTAGTTGAGTGGCGCTTTCTACGTCATGCTCTAAGAACAGTTTACGACCTGCTAATTTGACGAGGTAATCGGCTTCAGCAAGTAGCCAGTCGTTTGGTCTACGACCTTTCACATCGGCAACGGCGAGCTGTAAGCTTTCAATGCTCTTCTGTTGCTGTCCAAGTACCACTTCCGCTTTGTGTGTCACGGTCGTTGCTTTCTCGATGGTTTCTTCTTGTACCCGGCTGAGCTCTTGCTTCATGGAAACTTGAGTGCTTTCTAGCTGACTTTTTAGTTGGGCGATCTGCGCTTGGTAATCGGCTTGCTGCTGATGTAGTTTGTATGCGAGGCCACCGCCAAAAATAATCGATAAGATGATAGCGACTGTGCCTAGTTTAACTCCGCGCTTGCCTTGTTTTTCTTCAAATTCGACTTTGGCTGGCTCGGCTGTTTTTGGGGGCTCGGCCACTTTTGGCTGTTCTTTTTTAGGGGCCGCATCCTGCTGCGATGTGCTTTTTTCGGCTATCGGTGCCGATGAGGTTTCTTCGGAAAGGTTTTTATCGTTATTTTTTTGGTCGTTATTTTTACTTGTCATGCCTATATCCTGTGTAGCTAGGGCTGGAGAGCCGCCAGTAATTCTTGGTTGGATGCGCTTCCCGTGCATCTCACCCGAGTGAACCCCCTTTGAAGTGCGATGTCAGCGATACGCTGACTGGGGATATACAACTCTTGTTGATTAAGCCAAGTCAATTGCTCTGACGTCAATTGGCTGCACAAATAATCCAGTTGCTCACCACTGGTGACGATGATCTGGTCAATTTGTAGGGTTTTCCATAGTGAGACACAGCTTACTGGATCGAATGGGATGAATTCTCTCTTGTAAGTCTCACTATAGTGAACTTTTGCGCCACGTCTCACCAATGCATCTTTGATCAGCTCTCTTCCACCGTTCCCACGAAGGATAAGAACCTGTTGTTGGGCAACATTATTGAGCTCTGGCAGTCGCAATAAATGTTCACTATCACTGACTTGGGGATAGTGTACTTTCTGTTGGGTACATTTGCTTAAATAGTGTGCTGTTTTTTGACCAACGGCAAGGTAAATGGCTTGTTTCGGCCATGATGTCTCGTTGCTGGCTAAGATTTGCTGTGCACATTGCACGGCATGTCGACTAACAGCTATAACAATTTGAGCTTGATGTAGATGTTTAGAGAGGTGCGTGTCCGTGAGATCGGCGACAATGTCGATCAGAGGATGGTGATATGCGGAAATGCCGTGCCTTTCGAGCAGAGAGCAAAGCGCGTTGCCTTGCTCTCCCGGCCGAGTGACCAACACTGCCATGGTTATTCGTGATCTGCGTACAGCTTAGTTAGGATTTCACGAGCGCCGTTATCTAGCAGCTCATTGGCTAGCTGCACTCCTAATGCTTCGCCATCTTTACGATGGCCACGAATTTCACCACGAACAATTTCGCTGCCATCTGGTTCGCCAACTAATGCGCGTAGCCAAATGTTGTCGCCGTCTAGTAGGGCATAGCTGCCGATAGGTACCTGACAGCCGCCTTCTAGCGTAAGGTTCATTGCGCGCTCACACAAAACGCGGTCTACGGTGTCTTGGTGGTTAAGTGGCTCAAGCAGCTTAAGCAGTCTTTCATCGTCAAGGCGGCACTCAATACCGACAGCACCTTGGCCTACCGCTGGTAGTGATTGCTCTGGTTCGATAAAGCTACGAATGCGCTCTTCAAGCTTCAATCGTTTGAGGCCAGCCGCAGCAAGAATGATTGCATCATACTCACCCGCATCTAACTTACCAAGGCGAGTGCCCACATTACCGCGAAGCTCTTTGATGATGATGTCCGGACGATATTCTTTCAGTTGGCATTGACGGCGCAAACTGCAAGTACCAACCACGGCACCTTGAGGGAGCTCATCAATGTGGCTATAGGTATTAGAGACGAAGGCATCACGAGGATCTTCACGCTCACAAATGGTCACGAGGCCAAGGCCTTCTGGGAAATCGACGGGTACGTCTTTCATTGAGTGAACGGCGAGGTCTGCACGTCCTTCTAGCATCGCGACTTCAAGCTCTTTTACGAACAAGCCTTTGCCGCCAACTTTTGCTAGTGGTGTATCTAAAATCACGTCACCTTTGGTCACCATGGTTACTAACTCGACTTCCAAGCCTGGGTGAGCGGCTTGAAGGGCGTCTTTAACAAAGTAAGCTTGCCATAAAGCAAGAGGGCTTTTTCGAGTTGCAATGCGAATCGGTGTGGATTGTGTCATGATCTTCTCAATGCTGTTTGGATTTGGGTTTATCCTACCATTCTCATCAAGAAATGCTTACTGTTAGTTCGTTATCTCTGAAGGCTATGAATGGAATTACATGACGTTATGAAAATAGTGTGACTGGATTCTCAATTAGACTAAGGACTATTATTAGTAACAGGTAATAAGAGCGACACTACCGCGCGATTAATTTTGTGACTAAAGTATGGTTTTGTATCCGGAGTGATACACGGGCGTGAAGCTTTACCCGCACCAATAAAAGTGTTAAATTGATCACGTTTTTAAGCCGTTTTGGTTTAAAACGTCAGCAGATTTTCGTGATTGTTCAACCAAGGAATTCCCCTTGCAGGCTTACACCCAAAAAATCATCCAGCGACTAGATAATTTGAATCAGCAGCGAGTTGATCGCGCGTTGGCGCTTATGGATTCGCAAAGCCAGCAAGTCTTCCATTTGATTCCTGCCTTGTTGAACTACAACCATCCTGTAATTCCTGGCTATTATGATGCCGATGTCCCGTTTGGTGTGCATGGGCTTGAACTAAATAGCATTCAGCAACAATTCATAGATGATATTCAACTTGCCATTGGTCAGCCGCTCAAGACGGTAGAAAAGCCCGCTATATTGGGTTTGTACACCATGGGCAGTACCTCCTCGATTGGTCAAAGTACTTCCAGTGATTTGGATATTTGGGTGTGTATTTCACCAGAGATGGATTGTGACGAACGCGAGTTATTGACCAATAAATGCCTACTCATCACGGATTGGGCACAAAGCAAAGGCGTGGAAGCGAACTTTTTCTTAATGGATAAAGAGCGCTTTAGAAGCAATCATTCTGAGGAGATGACAGGTGATAACTGTGGTTCATCTCAGCACTTACTTTTGCTAGATGAATTCTATCGTAGTGCGGTGCGTATTGCCGGACAGCGTTTGTTATGGCAAATCGTGCCGCCAGAAATGGAAGAGTGTTACGACGAGTACGTTTCTCAACTGTGCAGTGATGGTTACATCGACTGTAGTGAATGGATCGACTTTGGTAAATTGAACTGCATTCCTGCTGAAGAATACTTCGGCTCGAACTTGTGGCAGTTATACAAAAGCATCGACTCTCCCTACAAATCGGTATTAAAAGCCATCTTGCTAGAAGCTTACTCGTGGGAATACCCGCATACTCAATTGTTAAGCATCGACACTAAACGTCGTTTCTTTGCTCATGAGCCTGATCTCTATGGCATGGATGCGTACTACTTAATGTTGGAAAAAGTAACCCGTTACTTAGAGCGAATTCAAGACGATACACGTTTGGATTTAGTGCGTCGCTGTTTCTATCTCAAAACCCATGAAAAACTATCTCGTGAGCCGAATGTTGGCTCAGTAGCTTGGCGTCGTGAAGCGCTGAGCGATATGATTGCAAAATGGAATTGGGATGCCAGTGTCGTTGCAGAGCTCGATGACCGCCGTAATTGGAAGGTTGAACAAGTAAAGGTGGTACATCATGCATTGCTGGATGCGTTGATGCAAAGCTACCGTAACTTGATTCAATTTGCGCGTCGTAACGACATCACTTCTGCTATCAGTCCGCAAGACATCAGTATTTTGGCTCGTAAACTTTACGCGGCTTTTGAAGTATTGCCGGGCAAAGTAACGTTACTAAACCCACAGATTTCACCTGATCTGCACGAGCCTGACTTGAGCTTTATCGAAGTGAAAAAAGGGGGGGTAAACAAGTCTGGTTGGTACCTCTATAAACAACCGCTTATTGCGCACCGCATTTTGGGGCAACCATATCTAGAGCATCATGAATACTTGAGTAAGTTGGTTGCTTGGGCATTCTTCAATGGCTTGATCACTGAATCGACTCGTTTACATGCCGTGGTACGTGAAGCGCAGCTAGATATTGATAAGTTTTACCAAATGGTGAGTGACTTACGAAATACTTTTGCGTTGCGTAAGCGTCGTCCATCTATGCAGGCGCTAGCGAGTCCTTGTGAAATAAGCCAGCTTGCGATGTTCATCAACTTCGAAAATGATCCGACGTCTGAACTTTCTGGTCGTTCGCTGAAAGTGGATGTTAAGAACACCGATATTTTTAGCTTTGGTCCAGAACATAAAAATTTAGTCGGCAGTGTTGACCTTGTTTACCGTAATTCTTGGCATGAAGTGCGTACGCTGCATTTCAAAGGGGAAACGGCGATGCTGGATGCACTGAAAACCATTTTGGGCAAAATGCACCAAGATGCGTTGCCACCAGAATCAGTGGATGTGTTCTGCTATGCGAAGAACATGCGTGGTGTGATGCGCAATATGGTTTACCAGCTTTTAGCTGAATGTATCGACTTACGCTTGAAACCAGTAGAGCAAGAGAAACGTCGCCGCTTTAAAGCGATGCGTCTTGGTAACCAGACTTATGGGTTGTTCTTTGAACGTCGTGGTGTGTCGGTGCAGAAGCTAGAAAATTCCATCGATTTCTACCGCAGCATTTCCACTAACAAACTCAAAGGCTCGCCGCTGTTAATGCTCGATCGTGAGCAAGAATATCAAATGCCGGAAGCGGTGGATGGGTTTGCCAGTGAAGGTCTGGTGCAGTTCTTCTTTGAAGATAACGAAGATGGCTTCAATATTTATGTGTTGGATGAGTCAAATCAAGTTGAAGTGTATCACCAATTTAGTGGCTCCAAAGATGAAATGATTTCGTCTGTAAACAGTTTCTACACGTCGGTAAAAGACGATAGTCGCGTCGCGTCGAAGTTTATTAACTTTAACCTGCCTCAGTACTATCAAATTATTCACCCTGAAGAGGGGAATGCGTATATCATTCCTTACCGTAATGACGGTTGTTCACCGAGTCGCCCGACCAAAACTGTGAACGCGTAATTAAACCCGTATCAATAAACAAAAAGAGCACTTCGGTGCTCTTTTTGTTTTCAGCCCTAAACCACCTACTTCAGTAGGTGGTTATCATCCGCTTCGGCTTTGCCTGTAAAACTACTCA
>NZ_JAWOQN010000669.1:0-633 GCF_033337395.1 Vibrio sp. YT-19(2023)
TACTCTGCCAGTATCAAGCTTTGCTGAAGCACTTGAGTGGTTGGTTAAAGAATCGATGCGTGGTCTAAGCCGTCAGCGCTACAAAGGTCTAGGTGAGATGAACCCAGATCAGCTTTGGGAAACCACAATGGACCCAGAGACACGTCGCATGATGCAAGTAACGATTGAAGATGCGGTAGGCGCAGACCAATTGTTCACAACGCTAATGGGTGACCAAGTTGAACCTCGTCGTCACTTCATTGAAGAGAACGCACTGAAGGTTGCAAACCTAGACGTGTAGCGACAAGCGTTTTTGGATAGAAAAAAGCAGCGAGCCATCGCTGCTTTTTTGTTTCTTGGTGGTATGAAAATCACCACTTTATGCCAAGACTTTGGCTTTTCTGCTACTAACTGCCAGAGGCTTGAGTAGCGGCACCATTTTGTTTCCCTTTTCTGTTTTTCTTGCCATTTTGTTCGCTTGAGTGCTTTTGCTTTCTTTTTTCGGCTCGCTATAGTGCTGTAGAGCTTTCCAATCATACGAGGTTAGAAAACATGGTGACGATTTTCCTGAACTAAGCCGGAGGTGACGCACTTCCGGTTCAATGCACTGCAATTATCTGTAAGACAAGGCATTAAGAAGGAAAATATCATGCT
>NZ_JAWOQN010000670.1:0-633 GCF_033337395.1 Vibrio sp. YT-19(2023)
GTTTTTCTTTTGTTTAAATTATCTAGGTAGATTACCTTTCACGCACGTAAGTCGTTTGAACTAAGGTGCTTAGCACCACTTCGCTCTTGATCACTTTAAAATTGAGTGGTTGTTCCAAATCACCAAACAAAGGTGCGCCGCCGCCAAGTAGGATAGGGAAGCGAGTGATCACCATTTCATCGATAAGATCTTCTTTGAGGAAGTTTTGAATCGTCACGCCGCCGTCGATGTAAAGCTCGTTAAAGCCTTTTGTATTTAGGTCAGCAAGTACATCTTTTAGCTCGCCTTTTACTAAAAAGACTTTGTCTTCGTAGCCTTGTGGAACTTCTGTCATGGTATTGCTGAGTACGAACACGGGCTTGCTGTACGGCCAATTGCAACCAAAACTCAGTACGACATCTAATGTATTACGACCCATTACCAAGCCATCTATACGCTCCATTAGTGGGACGAAGCCAGTATCAATGTTGTCTGGATTTGGTACGGATTGTAGCCAGTCGAGTTTGCCTTGTTTATCTGCGATGTAACCGCCCAGACTGGTTGCAATAAATACGATATTTGCCATGAGTACCTCATCAAAGTAATGATGCTTGAGCCAAGTTAAAGGTTGGTTTAAAATTAATTCTACAATGT
>NZ_JAWOQN010000671.1:0-632 GCF_033337395.1 Vibrio sp. YT-19(2023)
GCGGTGCTGTCTAGCAACTCAATTGCTGGTCCTACAGGTAAAGAGATTTTCGAACTGCCGTTCGTGTTTGTCGAAACCATGTTGCTGCTATTCAGTAGTATCACCTTCGGTTTTGGCATTATCGCTAGGAAGCGTAATGACGTGGCGGGTCTCAAGCGTTGGATGCTAGTGACGTTTGCGCTAGGTCTTGGCTTTATCTGCATGGAAATCTACGAGTTCCATCACCTGATTAAAGAAGGCTATGGCCCACAAACCAGTGCGTTCCTATCGGCATTCTTTACTCTGGTTGGCACGCACGGCTTGCATGTGACCTTTGGTCTGATTTGGTTGGCAGTGGCTTATCACCAGCTTTCGACTAAAGGTCTGAACGACAACATGGCGATGCGTTTTAACTGCTTGAGCCTGTTCTGGCACTTCCTAGACATTGTTTGGATTTGTGTCTTTACCATCGTTTACTTAATGGGGGTGATGTAATGGGCCAACATGTTGAAACCAGCTCGTCGGATTACGTAAAAGGCTTCGTTGCGTCGCTGATCTTAACGGTGATTCCGTTCTACTTCGTCTGGGCGCAAACACTGCCAGCGAGCACCACTTACGTTGTGATGTTTACCTGTGCTTTGGTGCAGATTTTT
>NZ_JAWOQN010000672.1:0-632 GCF_033337395.1 Vibrio sp. YT-19(2023)
ATTGATATCGATAACTTCAAATCGGTCAATGACACACACGGCCACGAATTTGGTGACGAAGTTCTAAAACAGATCTCGACTCGCCTTAACCACTTTTCGGGCGAAGGTCGTTTGATCGTCCGTGAGGCAAGCGATGAGTTCATCTTTATCGTTAATCGAACTGATGAAGAGACCATCAAAGATCTAGCAAGCGAGCTGATTCAAACGCTTTCCAAACCATATAACGTTAACGATAACCAGTTCCTGCTCAGTTGCAGCATTGGGATTGCGTTCTACCCAATGCACGGCGACAACTTAGACGCGCTGCTGCTTTCTGCAGATATCGCCATGTATCAAGCGAAAAAACAGCGTAATGCGTACAGTCTGTTTAATCAGGAGATGCAAGCAAGTCATCTGCACAAGATGAAAGTCGAGCAACGTCTGAGGCTTGCGATTGAGAAGCAAACGCTGTTTATGGCTTATCAACCGCAGTTAAACATCAATGGCGAGATTTATGGTGTTGAGGCGCTTGTTCGTTGGGAAGACGAGGAACTGGGCAAAGTACCACCTAACGAATTTGTTCCTGTCGCTGAAAGCTCAGGTTTGATGGTGCGTTTGGGTGAGTTGATCATCGAAAAGAGCCTTGAAGATAT
>NZ_JAWOQN010000673.1:0-632 GCF_033337395.1 Vibrio sp. YT-19(2023)
AAATACGCTTGGCAGTTCGAGACCGTACAAGAAGATGGTCTTGACGGACGCCAGTTGCACTGTCCTCGCGGAAAAGTTCTCGGTGGTAGCTCTTCTATCAACGGTATGGTTTACGTACGTGGCCATGCTTGCGACTTCGACCAGTGGGAAGAAGAGGGAGCCAAAGGCTGGAATTACCAAGCATGCTTACCGTACTTCCGCAAAGCTGAATCTTGGGTCGGCGGTGCTGATGATTACCGCGGTGACAGTGGCCCTATAGGCACATGTAGTGGCAATGACATGAAGCTGAACCCGTTGTATGAAGCCTTTATTGAGGCTGGTAAAGAGGCGGGCTATCCAGAAACTGACGATTACAACGGTTTCCAGCAGGAAGGCTTTGGTCCGATGCACATGACCGTTGATAAAGGCGTACGTGCTTCAACCTCTAATGCATACTTAAGCCGTGCCAAAAAGCGCAAGAACTTCACGCTCATGAAGCGAGTGACTGTGCGTCGTGTATTACTTGAAGAAACAAGGCTTGGAGATAAAGGGCCGGAAGGGAAAAAAGCGGTCGGCGTTGAATTTGAGAAAGCAGGTTCAATCCTGCAGTGTTACGCGAAAAATGAAGTCATCTCTAGTGCAGGCTCAATCGG
>NZ_JAWOQN010000674.1:0-631 GCF_033337395.1 Vibrio sp. YT-19(2023)
TTCCAAATTCTAAGCAATGCGCAGAACTTCATTAAGTTCCGCTACCAAAGAAGCAGTAAATGATGTGGTTGGCAAAAAATAAGGCGAGTACACCGCTGCTCGATACTTCGCAAACGCCGGAGTGGTCAGTATTGTTTGAGCAGTTGGCAGAGCAAGCGCAAGATCAACGGTTGAAGCGATACTATTCGACTCCTATGGTGAATGGGGATACGCCATTAAAAGAGGTGCCGTTTGTCTCGGTAGATTTTGAAACGACGGGCTTAAATGCAGAAGACGATGCCATTCTTACCATTGGTCTTGTGCCGTTTACGATTGACCGAGTGCAGTGCAGTGGTTCAGCGCATTGGATTGTAAATCCGAACCGAGAGCTTAATGAGGAGTCTGTCGTTATTCATGGCATTACGGATTCTGAAGTGAAAAACGCGCCCCAATTAACGCAAATACTAGGTGAGATTTTGGATGCACTCGCTGGCAAGGTGGTGCTGGTGCACTACAAGAATATCGAGCGACAGTTTTTTTACAATGCGCTTTTAAACACCATTGGCGAAGGGATTCAGTTTCCCGTCGTCGATACATTGGATATCGAGTACGCACTTCAACGCCGAGAATGTTCAGGCATTTGGAATAAGTT
>NZ_JAWOQN010000675.1:0-631 GCF_033337395.1 Vibrio sp. YT-19(2023)
CCTTGGTTGTGAGTGACAGTGTCACGAAGTTTGAACGCGTCCAACTGATGCTCAACAACCATTTCACACCCCCAACCTGGGTTACAGCCGGTAAGATCGGCTTTGCCATCGCTATTTGCGTCGAATAGCTTCGCTAATTTTGGATCTTTTAACTGACCCATGTTCGTAATGCCGTATTTCTCGGCGGTTTTCTTATCGATGAGGTAGCCTTGCGCTGCGCCACTGACGTATTGGCCTTCTCGGAAAAACTTATCATCACCACCTGACATGGTGTATTTGTCTGCATGGAGCGGAAACCAGCCAACCGCTAAGAACGTCGCGTCACCTTTTGCTATCGAGGTGTACCCGACGTTGTAATCCACTTCTTTGGTTGGTTGGACATCGTAACCCAAAGCTTCCAGAGCACGATTTACGATCAACGTTTGGAACGTCTCTTCAGCGACAGTGGACTGTACAGGTTGAACCGTGACGCCTTCACCCGGTAACTCTCCGGCAAAGCCGTAAGTCGAAAATGCGATTGTGCTTAGCGCGCCGACAGACAGCGCTTTCTTCCATGAATTATTCATTCGGGTTTCTCCTAAGTTTTAGGTCGTTTTGGTTCTTGTTGGTTTTAAATTTGAGCAGATAAGAG
>NZ_JAWOQN010000676.1:0-630 GCF_033337395.1 Vibrio sp. YT-19(2023)
CTCAAATTTATCTGAATTTTCCACAAAAAAATTGGTGATATATGTTTTCTCAATTAAATTTGAGAAAAATTCATACTAACAAGAGAAACAATAAAATGAGCGTGACAGCACCTACACAAACCTTACCTATCGGTAAAGAGCCACCGCACGTAAAAGCAGGCATGGCCCTAGACGAGTGGAAAGCCGCGACCAAGTTTGATAGCACAGACTGGGGATGGGTGATCATGAGTATCGGCATGGCAATCGGTGCCGGTATTGTCTTTTTACCAGTAAAAGTAGGCGTATTGGGCCTTTGGGTATTCTTGGCCTCTGCCGTGATCGGCTACCCAGCGATGTACTTGTTCCAACGCCTTTTCATCAACACTCTCTCAAGTTCACCAAAGTGCCAAGATTACGCTGGCGTCATTTCCGGTTACCTTGGTAACAAATGGGGGGCGTTATTAGGTGTGCTGTACTTCATCATGTTGGTGATTTGGGTCTTTGTTTACTCAACAGCCATCAACAATGACTCGGCATCTTTCCTACATAGTTTTGGCATCACGGAAGGCTTATTGTCTGAAAACCCGCTATATGGTCTGGCTTTAGTGTGCGCTCTGGTCGCTATTGCATCTCGTGGCGAAAAGATTTTGT
>NZ_JAWOQN010000677.1:0-629 GCF_033337395.1 Vibrio sp. YT-19(2023)
TCTTTGGCGGGGTTACCCGCAGGCCAAGCAATGACGAGATCGGGCTGAAGGGCAATGATGCGTTCCAACTTTATGCCTTGGTAATTGGATACTTTCTCCAGTTCACCAGCTTCCTTCGGATAATCACTCATCTCACTCACAGCGATCAGTTTGTCACCTAAGCCAGCAGCATAAGCAATCTCTGTGGCGTGAGGCGCTAAACTGATCACTCGTTCAACGGGTTCGTTCGCCATCGTAAGAGAGGAGAAGAAAAGGGGGAGGGATAGGAAAATTTTGTTCATCATAATCCTTGATAAATCAGTCCTAGAATAAAGCTTTGAATCACAATCCAAGCAAAGATGCGCCAAACCAGCAAAATTTGGATTTGTGCAAGATGAATAGCAGAAGGCACAATGCGTCCACCAATCTTGGTGCGTTCTGCTCTGACGCCTTGGTATAGAGCAGGGCCTCCTAACGAAAGCTGGAACTTATTACCGATAGTACACAGCAACCAAGCTGGTCCTGGCAATGGCCAAGATTTCGCTTGTTGTTTGAGTCCATTAAGCACTGCGGACATATTGTGGCCAGCAAGCAACAGTAGGGCAAATAATCTTAATGGAACGAATTCTAAAACGGCAACGATTTGAATG
>NZ_JAWOQN010000678.1:0-629 GCF_033337395.1 Vibrio sp. YT-19(2023)
TCAATGGTCGACGCATTGGGCGTACTACTTGACGACGAATCATGTGGTACACCTGAGCTGGCGTTGATGGTACAACGACCTGCATGTTTTGCTCAGCACACAATTGAAGGTAACGCTCTAGACGAGCAGATGAGTGCTCCGGACCTTGGCCTTCGTAACCATGAGGCAGAAGCATCGTCAGGCCGCACAAACGTCCCCACTTTTGCTCACCAGACGAAATGAATTGGTCAATAACCACTTGTGCGCCGTTAGCGAAGTCACCAAACTGCGCTTCCCAAATGGTCAAACCGCCAGGTTCAGCTGTTGCATAACCGTACTCAAATGCAAGAACAGCTTCTTCCGACAACACAGAGTCAAAAACTTGGAAAGGCCCCTGCTTGTCATGGATATTCGCTAGCGGGATGTAAGTGCTTGCATCTGATTGGTTGTGAAGAACTGAGTGACGATGGAAGAAAGTACCACGACCTGAGTCCTGACCAGAAATACGGATACGCTTACCATCGTCTACCAATGTCGCGTAAGCCAATGTTTCAGCCATACCCCAGTCAATAGCCTTCTCACCTGTCATCATTGCTAAGCGATCGTTGTACAGCTTGTTTACTCGGCTTTGCAGCTTGTGGCTTTCCGGG
>NZ_JAWOQN010000067.1:0-7608 GCF_033337395.1 Vibrio sp. YT-19(2023)
CAAACCGACGTTCAAGATGACAATTGGGGTACGTTCTCTATCGATGAGCAAGGTAACTGGACGTATAAGCTGAACAATAGCCACCCAGACGTGCAATCGTTAGACGCCGATAGCGATCCGGTGATTCGTACCATGACAGTAACATCTGCAGATGGCACGACTCATGACGTGGTTGTGACTATTACAGGTAACAACGATGCTCCTGAATTTATTAGTGGAACGAATGATAGCCACGGCCTAGATGAAGATGGCAAAGCCGATACCGATAGTTACCAATTTAGCATTAATGAGAATGCTGTTGCTGGCGTAATTGGGCAGGTTGAGGCATTTGATGTCGATAAAGGTAGCAATGTAACTTATCAGTTAACCAACCATACTGACCTTTTTGAAATAAACAGTCACACAGGTGAGATCAGCGTTAAAAGTGGCGTAGTCTTTGACCATGAAACGTCAGATAGCTACCAACTATTGGTAGAAGCTGAAGACCAGTCTGGGGCAAAGGATACGGCTAACGTCAATGTCGTGATAAATGACATTAACGAAGCTCCAATCGCTGAAGATGACAAAGGTATTGAGAAAGAGACTAAGGTTTTAGATCACACGAACTGGGACGACAGTGCAGATATTAGTGTGGACTACTACATCGTTGATACCAACACAGGTAACAAAATCGGTGACGCTAACAAGGCGGATTACACTGGTGACGGTGGTACGCATAAGTTTGGGGTTAGCTCTTCCTTAGATGGTGGTACGGATCAGGTAAAAGACGGTCAAATTGGATTCGATGATGCTACTTCACACAGTGAGGCTATGCGTTTCACTTTCGCTGATGGACAAGTCGCAGATCATGCTAAAGTTCAAGTTGAAAATCTTTGGAGCTCTTGGGAGCCTGGAGTTGAGCGCGGTGTTTGGAAGGCTTACTACAAAGGTGAGGTTGTCGCTTCGGGAGTATTTGAAGGAACTGGCAATCGTAAGCAAGTTGTAAGTATTGATGCGGATGGTCGATATTTTGATAGCATTGAAATGTCAGCCGTGGGTTACAAAGATGGCTTGGTTGATCCTAAGGGGTCGGAGTACTTTGTAACACAAGTTTCTGCCGATTTGACGAGCTTTGATGAGGACTATCAAACAACAGGAGCCGGTATTCTAGAGCTGGATGTGTTAGCGAATGATAGCGATCCAGACGGTGACGAACTGACTATTATTAACTACCCACAAACAGAATATCTAAACTTAATAGATGGCAAATTGGTGTTTGATGCAGCCAAATATCTTGAATCATTGCCAGAAGATCAGCGCACGATTAAGACTGGGGAAATAAAGGAATACTCATTTGAATACGTCATTGAAGATGCGGATGGTCTGACTGATAAAGCTGAAGTAACAGTGCATGTAGTAGGTGAGCCTATTTCATTGGATGATTCGCATATCATGCTCGATGAGTCTGCAGTTGGTGCGAGTTCTGGCGTACATGCTGAAGGTGATTTAGTTGCCAACCTTGGTTCTGCATCAGATGCTGAGTTCCGATTTGATTCTGAACAGAATCTGGAGACCGTTACCAGTGAAGGCAAGCCAGTGGTGTTTGAAGTGAGTGATGATCGCGGTACTTTAACCGGATATGTTGGCTCAGGTGATGATAAGGTCAAAGTCATTGAAGCGAGCATTGATGGTAAAACTGGGCATTATACCGTCGAGCAATATGAGCCAGTAGATCACTCGGAACTCGGTGCTGACACATTAGATATCCCTGTTAGCGTTCAAGTGGATGCGGGTGGCCGAGTTGAAAATGCAACTTTGCACCTTGGTGTTGTTGACTCTCTACCTTCAGTTAATTCAGAGCACCATGAAATCATGGATGTTGATCCACAAAACAACAGTGTTGTTATCGCGTTAGATGCATCGGGTTCGATGTGGGATGACATGGTTAAAAACGAGCAAGGCGTTGAAGTTACTCGCTGGGACCTAGCACGCAGTGCAATTAAGACCATGTTTGAAAAGTATGATGATCTTGGTGACGTTCGATTTAAGATTGCGACGCACTCAGGTTATCCAGATGGTCAAACGTCTGAATGGCTAGAATCTGTGGATGAGATTGATGCTTACTTGGATTCAATTGGTCGTGGTGGCTGGACGCCATATAGCCAAGCGATTGACCAGGTAAATGCTGCCTTAACTGACCTTAGCCAAGAAACAGATGACACTAGCAATCATCAGCTTTACTTTATTTCGGATGGTGCGCCAAGCGACTTCAATTCATGGACAAATACGTCAGATCCGGCATATACAGAGTTGCGCGAGAGCTTAATGAAGTGGTCTACAGCAGACGATTTTGAAAGTGAGCAGCGCTACGAGTACTTAGCTAATGGTTGGGATCAACCGACAGACGCTGAGCAAAGCATCATTCTTGAAAATGCGATGGATCGCAGTATCGATTCGAGTGGTGCATCTTTAGAGAACATCTGGTCAATTGGTATTGGCGCTGGTGCGGATATGAAATATCTAGAACCAGTTGCAACCGATAAAGGCTCTGCACTGGTAGTAACTGATGACTCACAAATAGAGGGGCTTCTGAACAAAACAGTATCAGGGCAGCTTCAGAGCAATCTTCTAGATGATATTAATGGCGATAGCCAATGGGTGGATCAAATTGAAGTTGATGGTGAAACCTATCATTACAATAAAGCTGATGGCACAGTAAGTGCCAGTAATGGGGCAATTATCTCTCTACACTCGTTAGCAGAGATCGACACAGAGCATGGTACGCTAACTCTTAACTTTGAAAATGGTCGCTATGACTACAAAGCGACGAATGTTAAGGGTCATCAACAAGAAAAATTCAATATCACCGTTCTCGATGCAGACGGCGATACCGCGACTGGTGAAGTGACAATCGATATTCGAGATCGCGCTCCTGAGTTTATTAGCAATACTGATGCAGATCAGACTCATGGAACCGATGTCAGCGGTATGCCAACTGCGGATAATGCAACTTTTAACGTTGCAGAGCAGGAAGCTGGATTGTTGGTGGGTAAGGTTAAAGCTTTCGACCCTGATGGTGCAGATACCATTAAATACGAGCTAAGTGGCGGTGATGCCAATTTATTCCGCGTAGATTCAAATAGCGGTGAGATTTGGCTTAAAGACGGAGTTAAGCTAGACCACTCTGTTCAGGATAGTTATCAGTTGGAAGTCACGGCGACGGATGGTACGGACAAAGACACAACTCAGGTCACTCTAAATGTAACTGAAAACCATGCCCCAACTTCATCGCCAGTACATGGCTTTGCTGAAATGGAAGACTTGCCGATTAACAAAGTGACGGTTGTGTTTGATGAATCAAACAGTATGACTCGCACATTTGATGGGCAAAATACCGTCGGTAGTGAGGCTACTGCACCCAAGACAGAATCAAGAGCTTACAAAGCTGCGGAAGCCCTTCACTCAATGGTTGAGAACATGATTGAAGAGGGTGGGCAATCCAATACTTACATTCGTTTGGTTCGCTTTGATGGAGATACGTCTACACAGAGCTGGTTAACTTTAGATCAAGTAGAGGAAATGAGCCGTCCGCCTTTGCTGAATGGACGTGATTCCAATGATCCTGAATATCTCAGCGAAGTTGCCTCTTACGTGAGTCAATGGTGTGATATTAATCACGGTACGAACACAGACTACAGCAAGGCACTAGAAGCCGTCATGGCCTTCAATGAAATAGGAACTCAATTCCCTTGGCAAGATGGCTTAGATGAAAACGGCAATTTTGATTGGGATCTGTACTTGAAAGAACAGCCAATCGAAAGTAAAGAGACCATATTCTTTATCTCTGACGGTGCACCAAACCCTAAAGAAGGTGAAACAGCAGCTCCAGATTTGAATGAACGATGGGAAGACTATAAGCAAACGCATGATGCCAAAGTTTATGGTATTGGTATTGCAACGTCAGACAATGAAAGTGCAGCCCAAGCACTGGAAGAATTGAGCGACCAAGTTGTATTTATCGATTCTGGCGAGCAGTTAGGCCAATTCCTCAATCATTTTTCACCTGAACCAATTGCTGGTGAGTTGCTGTCAGGAAGCCAAGATGCAGATGGCGACATCATGACAGTCTCTTTGGCTGATGGGGATTTCACTCTTTTAAGTGCTGATTTGCATGATGTCACCGTCGACCAAGACCTTGTTTTTTCGACGAGTCAAGTCGATGGGAGCTTACATGTTGAAACGGCATTTGGCTTGTTAGAGGTCGAGTCAAACGGCAGTTACAGCTTTACACAAAGTGATAGCTTTACCTTAGAAGGTAACCAACAAGTTGATCTTAACTTTCTCTTTAAAGTGTCAGACGGAAGAGGCGGGGTGAGTGACAACGCCTTTACTCTAACACTTAGTGAATCAGGTGCAGACGTCGCTTCTACTGAGCGTCATGCTGTCATGGGTAATGACCTGGTCAACTTGTTTGATGGTAGTGAGACTATTGATATCATGCTGGGACAAGACGGTGCAGATACCTTAAATGGCGCTGCAGGCGATGACATCCTAGTGGGTGGTCTTGGCAATGACATTCTCATCGGAGGTTTAGGGAATGATATCCTAACGGGAGGTGAAGGGAGCGATACGTTTACTTTCACCAATGAGTCTTTAAGTTCTGAAGCATCTATGGATGTCATCAAAGACTTTAATCTCGGTGAAGATAAATTAGACTTGAGTGATATTGTTTCACCAGCAGATGATGATGTGGCGGCCATGGAAGCCTTGTTGGATCACGTCAGCGCTAGTTTTGATGGTGAACAGGATACCCTCAACCTAACGATTACTAATGAGACAGGCCAATCTACATCGGTCGCACTGGAGCACTTCGACATGTCTGGCCTAGAACTGGGCGCATCAGCGACCTCGCATGAAATTGTTGACCAGTTGTTCCAACATCACGTGTTTACAACGGACTAATAATTTATCTTTGGCAAGATAACCATTAATGTTAAGCGGCATCTGAACTATTCAGATGCCGTTTTATTTTGGTTAATCCAGGGACTACATATTCTGATAACTCGGTCCACCGCCACCTTCTGGTGCTTTCCATGTAATGTTTTGCGATGGATCTTTGATGTCACAGGTTTTGCAATGCACACAATTTGCGGCATTGATTTGGAATATTCGCTCGCCTTCGACTTCTACCACTTCATACACGCCAGCAGGGCAGTAGCGCTGGCTTGGCTCATCAAACTTCTTTAAATGGACTTGAATCGGAATATGAGGATAGGCGAGTTGCAAGTGGCAAGGCTGATTCTCTTCGTGTTGCGTACCTGACAAAAATACCGATGAAGGTTTATCGAAGCTGATTACGCCATCTGGTTTCGAGTATTGAATAGGTTGGCACTCGTCGGTTGGTTTCAGTTGTTCATGATCGTGCGAAGGATCTGTGACCGTCCACGGTATTGGTTTCTTTACCAGTGGCTGCCATAGATTGTGCTCGAAGGTGGAAAGTGCGCCGCCGATCACACTGCCGAACTTATGAATATTTGCACCAAAGTTGCGTGTGTCATTAAGTTCTTCATATAACCATGAATCTTCAAACTTGGTTTGGTAATCCGGTTCCGAATTGGATTCTGTGAATGCTTCAGCAATGGCTTCTGCGGCTAACAAACCGGATTTCATTGCAGTATGGCTGCCTTTGATTTTGGCGACGTTTAAGGTGCCCGCATCACAGCCAATCAATAAACCGCCGGGGAATTGCTGTCTCGGCAGAGAAGACAACCCTCCTTTCGCTATGGCTCTTGCGCCGTAAGCGATTCGGTGAGCGCCTTTCAAATGTTGCTCGATTGCAGGGTGGTGCTTAAAGCGTTGAAATTCGTCAAACGGACTCAAGTAAGGATTGCTGTAATTTAAGTCGACAATAAGCCCAACGGCGATTTGGTTGTTCTCCATGTGGTAGAGAAAACCGCCGCCTGTGGTGCTGGATTCACACAGAGGATACCCTGCAGAATGAATCACGCTGCCTGATTGACCTTTGGCATCGACAGGTAACTCCCAAATCTCTTTAAGCCCAAGCGCATAATGTTGCGATTGTTTATCATCGTCTAAACCAAATCGTTGAATGAGCTCTTTACCTAGATGACCTCGGCACCCCTCGGCGAATACGGTGTATTTGGCTTTTAGCTCGATACCTGCTTCAAAGTTGGGTTTGGCTTCTCCTTTCTTGTCCAAACCCATGTCGCTGGTGTTTACCCCTGTAACAGCGCCAAATGCATCGTAGTTAATCGTGGATGCGGCGAAACCGGGATAGACCTCGACACCAAGTGATTCTGCTTGTTCTGCTAACCAACGACATAAGTTCGCTAAGCTGATGACGTAGTTGTTTTCGTCATTGTGCATTGGGTTAGGTGTAAGAAAGTGGGGAACACGAACGTGATTAAGTTCTGTGGTTAGGTACAAGAAGGCATCGTTTTTTACAGCTGCGGAAAGAGGCGCGCCCATGCTTTGCCAATCAGGAAAAAGTTCATCCAGTGCACGTGTTTCGAATACCGCGCCAGATAAGATATGTGCACCAACTTCTGAACCTTTCTCTACCACACAAATAGACAGAGGTTCACCTTCACGTTCTTGATTGAGTTGCGCTAAGCGGCATGCTGCACTCAAACCAGCAGGTCCGGCGCCGACAATCACCACATCAAATTCCATGCATTCTCTTTCCATCTTCTTGCTTCCTTTATACGAAACCTTTCTTTGTGTTTTAGGTGCTTCTTCTATTACGCAGTGCTCGTATAAAGAACTATAGTCCAGTTGACGTAAACGTAAACTAAACTAAGCTCAAATGGTAACGTCATAGGGCGTGATAAAGGTTTTGAGTGACGGTGTCATGATGTGTTTTTACCAAGCAAGGTTATGAAAAACCTGAGCTTTAATGCAAATCTTTGTCGCGCATGACCCAATTGCTAGGACGCGTATCGCTTTGCGATCTGCTAGGAGGGAATGTGAAAGTACTGGTTGCGATTAAACGTGTAATTTACCCTTACGTTAAAGTAAGAGTGAAATCTGATGGTTCCGGCGTGGAAACCAACAACGTGAAGATGACGATGAACCCATTCTGTGAAATTGCGGTGGAAGAGGCGGTACGCCTTAAAGAAGCTGGGGTAGCAGAAGAGGTGTTAGTGGTGTCGATTGGTGACACCAGTTGTCAGGAACAATTGCGCTCAGCGCTTGCATTAGGTGCGGATCGTGCGATTCATATTGATGTTGAACCGTCACCAGAACCGCTTGCGGTCGCGAAGTTACTTAAAGTCGTGATGGAACAAGAACAGGCTCAATTGGTGCTTCTGGGTAAACAGTCAATCGATACGGATAACAACCAAGTCGCGCAAATGTTGGCAGCACTGTCGAATCGTCCGCAGGGGACATTTGTATCGGAAGTGAAAGTAGAAGGGGAAACGGTTCTGGTTACACGAGAAATCGATGGTGGCTTAGAGACGCTCAAACTGGATCTGCCTGCGATCATCAGCACGGATTTGCGTTTGAATGAACCGCGTTACGCCTCGCTACCGTAAGCGTTCACCGAGGTATCTTGACTTACCAGATCTGAAGAAACATATGCAGTTTATAGATCAAAAACGTTTGGGT
>NZ_JAWOQN010000679.1:0-628 GCF_033337395.1 Vibrio sp. YT-19(2023)
ACTATGTCGTGAGCGCAAGATCGTGTTCCACGTGGATGCAGCTCAGTCTGCTGGTAAATTGCCAATCGACGTTCAAGAAATGAAAGTTGATTTGATTTCATTGTCAGCGCATAAGATTTACGGTCCAAAAGGTATCGGTGCACTTTACGTACGTCGTAAACCTCGTATCCGCCTTGAAGCACAAATGCACGGTGGCGGCCATGAGCGTGGTTTCCGTTCTGGTACGTTAGCAACTCACCAAATCGTAGGTATGGGTGAAGCTTTCCGCATTGCAAAAGAAGAGATGCAGAAAGATTACGACCACGCACTAGCACTTCGTAACCGCCTTCTTAATGGTGTGAAAGACCTTGAAGCGGTAACAGTGAACGGTGACCTAGAGCAGCGTGTACCACAAAACCTAAACATCAGTTTTGCTTTCGTAGAAGGTGAATCTCTGCTGATGTCGCTAAAAGATCTAGCGGTATCTTCAGGTAGTGCATGTACTTCTGCGAGTCTAGAGCCTTCTTACGTACTTCGTGCCCTAGGCATGGATGATGAGTTGGCTCACAGCTCGGTTCGTTTCTCATTCGGTCGTTTTACCACTGAAGAAGAAATTGATTACGCAATTGAACAAATCCGCGTTGCAGTG
>NZ_JAWOQN010000680.1:0-628 GCF_033337395.1 Vibrio sp. YT-19(2023)
TTATTTACGGCATTCATGCCGTGAAAGCGGTATTGGAACGCGAACCAGAACGTTTTATTGAAGCGTACGTTCTAAAAGGACGCCAAGACGATCGCCTAATGCCAATCTTGAACGATTTGCAGGTGTGTGGTGTTTCTATCCAACAAATGACGCGTAAAACCTTGGATGACAAAGCACATGGTGCAAACCACCAAGGCATCATCGCGCGCGTAAAACCAGCAAAACAGCTGAACGAAAACGACATCGACGACATCCTAGCGCAGCATGAGACACCGTTGCTATTGGTGTTGGATGGCGTGACTGACCCTCACAACCTTGGTGCCTGTTTACGTAACGCCGATGCTGCTGGTGTTGCTGCGAGTATCGTTCCTAAAGATCGGTTAGCACCAATGAATGCGACAGTAAGCAAAGTAGCCTGTGGCGCTGCAGAAGTGGTGCCTTTGATTCGTGTAACCAACCTAGCGCGCACAATGCGTACTCTGCAAGAGCAGGGCATCTGGTTCGTGGGTACGGCGGGTGAAGCGACACACGACATTTATCAAGCAAAACTGACTGGTCCTCTGGCAATTGTCATGGGCGCAGAAGGTGATGGCATGCGCCGCCTAACGCGAGAAACTTGCGATGATTT
>NZ_JAWOQN010000681.1:0-627 GCF_033337395.1 Vibrio sp. YT-19(2023)
CAACGTAGAAGTCAACTTTAGCAATGCTACCATCCGCGTCTGCTGCGTTAGCAGTAAGCGTAACAGTACCGCCTAACTCGATTGAAGTAGCTGAAAGCGCAACATCCACTGTAGGCGCTTCATTACCTGGTTGAGCTGAAGCAATCGTAAGCGTTACTGAACTTGCAGTACTTACCGCACCAGCGTCATCATAAGATTTAGTTGAAAACTCGTGTACGCCTTCAGTTGCAGTCCAAGATGCAGTGAAAGGAGCCGAAGTAGACTGACCAACTAAAGCACCATCAACAAAGAATTCAACTTTGCTAATTGTGCCATCAGTGTCTGCTGCATCTGCGGCTAGGTTAACCACTTCACCAGCGGTGATAGATGCCGACGCAGAAGGAGCGGTTAGAGTCACCGTCGGGATTTCATTTTGTGGTGGGTCAACAGGACCTGTTCCATCACAAGCACCAAGAGATTCCCACTCGCCCCACTGGCCAGCTTGTGCAGGGTTATTGTTTTGCGTCCAGTAACGCGCTTTGTATGCGTTACCTTCGTGCTGAACTTGGTCGCCGCCATTATAAACTTTTGACGAATCCCAAACTTCTAGAGGGGCACAATCAACCGCTGCGTAGCTGTTGAAGGCCA
>NZ_JAWOQN010000682.1:0-627 GCF_033337395.1 Vibrio sp. YT-19(2023)
AAGGCGCTCACTCGCGCCTTGGTATTGCAAGTAGTTGTGAATCAAATCCGCTGTGATCACCGTGTTCAAGCCGATTTGATAGATCTGAGCTTGTTCGAGACGAATTTGCGCCGCGTTCGCTTGGCGGTCAATGCGCCCAAACAGATCAGCCTCCCAAGCGATACTCGCGCCTGCAAATACGCCATCGTGCTGATTATCCATTAGGGTGACGTTACCAATTTGAGGTGGCAGACCCGACACGGAATCACTGAGTGGATTCAATATCGGACCGAGTGAAGAGTCATTTTTACTGAACTGATAGTTCATGTAACCCGCACCGAGATTAATTGTCGGTACCTTGAATGACTCCACCATGGTTTTATAGTTGTTGGCCATTTTCACCCGCTCGGCCGCCACTTTCAGCGGAATGTTTTGGCTCTGCATGTCTTGAACCATTTGATTCAACACCGGATCGTGAAACTTAGTCCACCAAAACTCAATGTGTTGTGAATCGGTACTCAACCCTGCATTTTCGGCGTTCAAGTAGGTTTCTGCCATACTGGTGGTCGGTACTTGATAGTCAGGGCCCACTGCACAACCTGCTAAACTGAGGGCTAGAACGACAGGCGTTAGAATGAATTTTTTCAC
>NZ_JAWOQN010000683.1:0-626 GCF_033337395.1 Vibrio sp. YT-19(2023)
TTGCAGAATACCGGCCAACATAATGGCAGCAAATAAGTACTGAACACCGTGGCTTGCAACAAGAGAGACCATTACTACAGCCATTGCGCCTGTAGCACCAGAGATCATGCCTGGGCGACCACCAAAGATTGAGGTGATAAGGCCAACGATGAATGCTGCGTACAGACCAACCATTGGGTCTACACCAGCAACGAATGCAAATGCTACGGCTTCAGGGACAAGTGCCAGGGCAACTGTCAAACCTGATAGCACGTCATTTTTAATAGAGTGCTTAGAAAATTGCGGGAATTCGAACATGTTTGTCTTTAAGTTCTCGTTGAGATGAGTTTATCCCGACACATATTCGTATTTGCATTAACCACTAAGTGATGAAACTACATTCAAGGTACTTAGTGTAAACCGTAGTAATAAAAGAGCAGCAGTAGAATGGTGTCGAAAACTTGAGTTGGCGAATGCTACCGAAAAGTGTGATTAAGTTCAAGAATGATACGGATAATGAACCACAAATGTGATCCGTCGTTGATATTAATATAACCAATTACGCTAGACCGAGAACAAACAAAAAAGGCCACCTTTCGGTGGCCTTTTGATTCTAGCTTTCAAGCTATCGCAATGATATTCAAACT
>NZ_JAWOQN010000684.1:0-626 GCF_033337395.1 Vibrio sp. YT-19(2023)
CTTGATGCGACGCCGGGAATAAAAACGCGCATGACGCGTACCGGTGACTACTTTGTTAACTTAAACCGCCGTGTTACATTTGCCCGCGAAAATGACGCGCACCTGTTAATCTCAGTTCACGCGGATGCGTTCACATCACCACAACCTCGTGGGGGATCGGTATTCGTATTGAATACGCGTCGCGCAAACACTGAGATTGCTCGCTGGGTTGAGAACCACGAGAAACAGTCCGAGTTGCTCGGTGGTTCTGGCAATGCATTTGTCACGAACACGAAAGACCGCAACGTGAACCAAACTTTGCTCGATATCCAGTTCAGCCATTCGCAAAAAGAAGGCTACAAGTTGGCGACCGAAATTTTGGGTGAAATGGGACGCGTCGCGCATCTACACAACACCAAGCCAATCAACACTAGTCTGGCAGTATTGCGTTCGCCACAAATTCCATCGGTCCTTGTAGAGACTGGATTTATCTCTAACCCAACAGAAGAGAAACTGCTGTTCCAACGCGCACACCAAGATAAGTTAGCGCAGGCTATCTCTAAAGCGGTGGTTAAATATCTAAAAGATAACCCACCTGAAGGCACGGTGTTCTCACCTTCCTCTAAACCAATGGTGCACATTGTTAA
>NZ_JAWOQN010000685.1:0-625 GCF_033337395.1 Vibrio sp. YT-19(2023)
GATGAGTGATAGCCCACAAAAACTGGGGCGAAATGAATGGAACGCTTACATGGATAAAGTAAAAGCCAAAGATAGAGAGGCTTTTGCGTTCGTATTCCGTTTTTATGCACCCAAGCTAAAACAGTTTGCCTACAAGCACGTTGGTAATGAGCAAGTTGCTATGGAGATGGTTCAAGAAACCATGGCAACGGTCTGGCAAAAAGCTCATCTTTACGATGGAAAGAAGAGTGCGTTATCGACGTGGATATACACGATTATCCGCAACTTGTGTTTTGACTTACTCAGAAAACAAAAGGGTAAAGAGCTTCACATCCATTCTGATGACATTTGGCCATCGGAATATTATCCGCCAGATTTGGTTGATCATTATTCTCCAGAACAAGACATGTTGAAGGAACAGGTGGTGAAGTTTCTTGATATTTTGCCTAAAAATCAGAGAGACGTATTGCAAGCGGTTTATCTCGAAGAACTGCCACATCAGCAAGTTGCGGAACTTTTTGACATACCGCTAGGCACGGTGAAGTCTCGGTTAAGACTCGCAGTAGAAAAGTTAAGGCACTCAATGCATACGGAGCAACTATGAACAAACATCCAGATAACAACTTGTTAGAAGCATACGCTTCGG
>NZ_JAWOQN010000686.1:0-625 GCF_033337395.1 Vibrio sp. YT-19(2023)
CTTCTTCAATGTTTGCTTTCGCTAGTTCAACATTTGCCTGCGCTGTTTGTACGGCATTGTGTAAATTGCTAAGTGTTAACGCAGGCACTGCACCGTGCGTACGTTTCTCTAATTTTCGTGCTCGCTGTTCTTCATTTTGTGCCTTTGCTAGCAATGCAGTCGCTTGTTTCTGGTTTGCCAGTGCTTTGTGGTAAGACGCAACGTATGTGCTTGGATCAATCTCAAACAGCAAATCTCCCTTTTTTACTTTTGAGTTATCAGCAACATACACCTGCGTAACCTGCCCAGTGACTCGAGGCGTAATGGAGATAACATAAGCACTCACTTGTCCGTCTCGCGTCCATGGATTGTTTGTGTATGTTTGGTAGTGGGTGTAAAGCACAGTACCCGCGGTACACAACAAAATAAGGGTAATGAGATAACGTTTAATCACAGTGTGCTTTCCTCAAAAGATCGAAATAAATTGGCCAATAACGCCGGTAAAAATGACAATCAGACTTAGCTCTGCCAGTGCAGGGAATGCAACGTACTTATGTAGTCCGCATCTCGTTGCTAGCGAAGTCACCATCGTGGTCAGAACGTAAGCCAATCCGATGACTAAAAGCAGCGGCGGGAAATAGATTTC
>NZ_JAWOQN010000687.1:0-624 GCF_033337395.1 Vibrio sp. YT-19(2023)
CTGCGTTTCACCGACGGTCAAGATAAATCAGAAGTAGAAGCACAAGCAAAAGCCCTGGTTAAAAAACTGAACGACGGCGCAGACTTCACCGAAATGGCTTACACCTACTCTAAAGGTCCGAAAGCTCTCCAAGGTGGTGATTGGGGTTGGATGCGTAAAGAAGAAATGCCAACCATCTTTGCTGATCAAATCAAGATGCAGAACAAAGGCAGCATCATTGGTCCATTCCGTAGTGGCGTTGGTTTCCACATCCTAAAAATTGAAGATGTGAAGGGTCTAGAAACCGTTGCGGTGACGGAAGTTAACGCTCGACATATTCTGATCAAACCAACCGTGATTCTTAGTGATGAAGGCGCTAAAAAGCAGTTAAATGAATTCGTTCGTCGCATCAAAGCTGGCGAAGCGACCTTTGCTCAATTGGCCTCACAATACAGCCAAGACCCAGGCTCTGCGGCTCAAGATGGTGAACTTGGTTACCAAACACCGGATCTTTATGTTCCTGAATTTAAACACCAAGTTGAAACGCTACCAGTTGGCTCAATCAGTGAACCATTCAAAACGGTTCATGGCTGGCACATTGTTGAAGTGTTAGACCGACGCCAAGTCGACCGCACAGATTCAGCA
>NZ_JAWOQN010000688.1:0-624 GCF_033337395.1 Vibrio sp. YT-19(2023)
AACCTGCACCTTCACCCGCAGGGTAGAAGCCTTTTAAGTTTACACTTTGGAAATCTTTACCGCGCTTAATGCAAACTGGTGAAGAGGTACGAGTCTCAACGCCAGTCAACAGGCCATCTTCAGATGCAAAACCTTTGATCTTACGGTCAAAAGCAGGAATGGCTTCACGAATCGCTTCTACCGCAAATGGAGGCAGCGCTTTCGATAAGTCTGTGAGCTTAATGCCCGGCGTGAATGATGGCTCAACATCACCAAGTTGACTTGGATCGCGACCTTTCAGGAAGTCACCGATTTTCTGTGCTGGCGCATCGTAGTTTTCGCCGCCTAGTTTGTAAGCGTTAGATTCAAGTTCACGTTGGAAACGGATACCTGCTAGAGGATCACCCGGGTAATCCACCTCAGGAGAGATACCCACAACAATCGCACTGTTTGCGTTACGCTCTGCACGAGAGTATTGGCTCATGCCGTTCGTCACTACGCGACCTTCTTCAGATGTCGCCGCAACAACAGTGCCGCCTGGACACATACAAAAGCTGTACACGGTACGACCATTTTTACAATGGTGAACCAGTTTATAATCCGCAGCACCAAGAATTGGGTGACCCGCATTTGGACCAAAACGTG
>NZ_JAWOQN010000068.1:0-7451 GCF_033337395.1 Vibrio sp. YT-19(2023)
TAGCATGAGTAGTTTTACAGGCAAAGCCGAAGCGGATGATAACCACCTACTGAAGTAGGTGGTTTAGGGCTGAAAATGAATAAAAAAATACCCACCAGCTTCATAAAGGACTGGCGGGTATGGGGCTATATCATAGTGATCGTTGCTTCACCAAATGGTGCGCTTGGTTTCTTGGTTATACCTATTAGCTCACGTTCACTTAATTGCTCTATCGTTTCCTGTACTGCTTTTGAATCTCTGGTTTTCTTGCCCTTTGTAAAACATTTTCGCCGTGATAGTGCGTTTACAACGTTTGTAGCTTTTACACCCTGCTTAGGCTTAACATACTCTATAACTGCTTTCTCGCGATCGCTGAATGCGACTATAGCAGATTCATTGATAAGCCCTTTCAGGTGCAATATGTAGCAATCAACAATTGCCATTGCTTCAGCAACTCTATCATCATGTATCAGTAAGTTGTTCCGGTCATTGCTCAAGTGCAAACATGCCGCTACTTTCATCACATGAATGTCATACTTACCAATAAGCCCCCTAAGCAAGCTATTAGCGTTCTCACCATCATTAGCGATTGTTGGTTCTAAACCGTTGCGTCTAAGCTTTATCTTGTCCCACGCCCTACCGCTTAGTGATAGAGCGGGTAAATCGTTATAGTCTCTATTGGCTATCTCTTTGTATAACTCCACCAGCGCACTGTGATAAGCGTTTACGGCCTCATCATTCATTGTGTGATATTGAGTATGGTCTCGCTCACCAAGCAGCGTGCTTTCTGACCATAAGATAAATCTCTCAATGGCCCCGCTAGTGTCGGATGCCTTTAGTAAATTCTCAATCATTCCATCTTGAGCTATCGCGGAAATAGCACCGACAACAAACCCCGTATAACTATCGCGGGATTTTCGCTTTGAACTATGCCACTCACCATTCCACCCCTTTAACACTAAGTCACGGTTTTGAGTACCTTTACCATCACCGTATGAAAGACCCATAAGCGTGTTAATGGCCCCCTGTTCTGCGCTTGCTATAGAGTAATAGCCGTTGGTGTGTGATAAGCACATATCTAGCGCCTCGGGCGTTGCATCTGTTATGAACTCAAAGAGACCGCTCAACCTTTTTTGCGCTTGCTTTAGTTGTGCTTTTAACTGCTTCTCTGCGTCCTTGTCGTCCTCGCACTCTATTGCGGCTTGCCTTGTTTCTATTTCCTTACGAATGGCTTTGTTCTCGCGCATAACCTCATTAATGACTGGCTTTTGTGCTTCCGATAAGACTCGACTCTTTGCGGCTGCTGGTGGCTGCTCACCACAAAAGTTAATGCTCAACGGCTGAGATCCGCCATGTTCATAATTAACGCGATAAGCTCGGCAAGCTACAGAACTAAAGATGCTCAAAACAGTGAGAAATGTAGTGTTTTTGGGCATCTTTGCGCTTTGGGCTAGTTCATTAGAAAAGCGGGCGATACCAGTACTTGGGCATAGAGGAATCAAATCAGTACAAGTGGCTGCTAGTTCGTCAAACCCCTTAATATCTGCCTTCATTTGTCCTCCTTGCTTCTTAGTATCCGTTGTGCCGCTTCAATAAAGCGCAACTTTGCAAGAATCGATTTATAAATTCTTTGCGATCTCTGAGATAGACCTTTTGGTATTTGCTGTGTCATTTGCTAGACTCACTTTTGTGGGCTGGTGGTAGTTTCCGCCAAGATTCAGACCACCAGCTCTTATATCTATGCGCTCGGCTTTTGTTGGCTGGGCGCGTTTCTTTTTAGGGCTTCTAATCCCTCATTAGCTGCTTCTAGCTCCTTGTATGCTTCTTTCACACGACTAGCACCGCTCATCGCTTCTGTGTGGCTCTCTTTTTTCAACTCCTTTCGCCTTTCTGCTCTAGCTAACGCATCAAGATAGCGAACCTTAGATAAATGACGCGGGTCTAAATACCGATATTCGATAACTCCGTTTTCTCTTACATCGATGAAGCGCCAGTATTGGAATGACCTACCTCTAAGCTGTTGTAGATAGCTGCGATAATTGCGCCCAAACTCATCACAAAGCTGCTGCTCTGGGATACTGTCACCGCCCATAAATAGATCGAGCATCTTCCGGCACTGAGTACCAGCTTTAGGAATTGCGTTTTGAGGTATTTCTTGATAGGTAAGAGGCATATTACTCGCCCCCTTCCAAACTGTTAATGAAGGCTTCTAGCGTACTTAATTTGTATCCTATGGCCCGACCGTTTACCATCAAGGGCCTTGGCATGATCTTGTCCTTAGCCCACCAACGCCAGAGTGTCTTGAGGCTTCTTCCTAGTATCTGAGCGACTTCTTCCATCGGAATGATGCGGTCAATTTGGTGTGATTGTTCAAGGTGATATTTCATTATTTAACCTCTTATGTGATCCATCTCACACAGTTTAAACAAATAACCTTAGTTGAGGGAATACGAGATCACGAGATATTAGTGAACAATCTGGCTTTATTTCGCATTTTCTTTCGCTTTTCGAGGCTTTTAGAGTATTTATAACAAAAGTTCACTTTTGACCCTCAATCTCCTTGACATGTACCTTTGCGCTTCATTGCTCATTAAATTTATCCTTTAAATGCCAAAACGTTATCAACTGTCTGTAAGCTTAATTTTTGTTCCCATACCTCTAACGCTCTGCGTTTTTCTGGTAAGTACTCATAACGGTCATAGTGTTTGCTAGATACATCATTTAAAGCATGGTTCTGTAGGCGGTCGCGAATATCTTTGCTGATCCCTAGCTCACCCATTAACGTTTTACACGTTCTGCGTAAATCCCTAGGCGTAAACGGCTTTATTTCTGGTGTGGACTCTCGATAACGTGCTGTGCCCTGTGACAGCGAATCTAGGCGTATATGTTCGCCAGTATTAAAACGATGTGGAAATATAAACGCGCTTTCATTGTTGAACTGCTGTTTTTGCAGTACCACCAGCGCACTATCTGTAAGGGGGATGATATGAGGACGTTTGTTTTTGGAAATGTCTGCGGTAATGAGTAACGTTTTTTGCTGCCAATCGATAGCCTCCCACTTTGAAGCCGCTAACTCATACGGTCTTTGTCCACCAGTAAAAAGGCACAATAAGATTAGATTGCGTATAGACTCGCCCATTTTAAAACGCTGGTATTCGTTATTGAGATCATCAATTAGTGCCATGACCTCGCCAAGTTTTAAGTAATGTTCACCGACTCTTTCCGCATCTTTCTGTTTTGGGATGCCTGCCACGGGATTAATATCTAGCCCAAACGTAGCTTCATCGATGTAGTTTGCCGGATCGTCATCATGCTTTAGGCCATAGTTAAACGCTGCCATTAGATAGCTACGTACTCGGTTTGATTGGGTTTTAGCGCCTCGCCTTATCATGGCTGCGAGAATAAACTTAACATCTTCTTTCGTAACATCTTTTGCTTTTGTTTCTGGTGGGATATGGGGATAGACTTCCTTTTCCAGTGAGGCAAGAACGGCTTTGTGAGTTCGCTTGCCGTCTTTTTCCATCTGCGCTACGTAGGCATCAAATAACTGTTTCAGGCTACCTTTGCGTGATTCTTCCCTTTTAGCTTGCTGTTGGGCTTTTTGCTGTGCTTCCAAGTACTCTTTGGGATCTACTCCCTGTATCAGTAGCTCGCCTAGCTCCTTTTGTTTGTTACGCGCATCATTTAGCGTTAACTCTGGAAACTGACCAAGCGGGATAAACTTCGCTTTACCCTCGACAAAGTAGCGGAATACAAAACGCTTGCTTCCTTTCGGTGTCACTTGTACGCCTAATTTGCCGCGTCCTCGCTGGCTGTTTGTATCCCATTCGTAGTAAGGCTTATCTTTTGGCTTTAAGCCTCTTATAGTGCTCACTGTTAACATATCCCACCCCTAGCCTGATTTGTTGCGCAACTTGACTATATGAAAATTTAGTCAAGTAATTAGTCAAGTAAGAGTGTACCTGAATGACATTTCATAAGAAAAGCTGAGAAATCAAAAAGCCACTAAACATCTGATAGTAATATTAAATTTACTAATTTGAGATAACTTGGGTATTAGTTGGAAAGAGTCATATCACGACTCATAATCGATTGGTCCCCAGTTCAAGTCTGGGAGGGGCCACCATATACAGAAAGGCCTGAGAGCATTTATTTGTTCTCAGGCCTTTTGCTTTTCAGTCGCTGTGCTACACATGTGCTACTTTTTCCAAAGTTTGTGAACTTTCTCACGAAGCCATATTAGCAATGTTAGGATCTAATTTTTGGTCTCAAGAGCTAAACAAACGCCCAATGAAACTCAAAGCCAATTCATTACATAGAAATCGCCGCTGATACCACTCATGGCATTCAGCTAAGTTGTAGTAACTCATACTCGATTTTACATCTCTGCTTGGTTAGTCACTACTAGAGCGTACAAATCATCCTGCCAAGATTGTCATCCTGCCAAGATCGTAACTTACAATTGGACATAAATCATTTAGGGAAGGTGCGAATAAGTTCTGCAATTTAGGTCTTGAGCAAGCCTTTACTTTGCCAACCTAAATTTCAAACGCTAAACGTCAAATTTAGGTCAATTAATGGGCGTTTTAGACCGAATTCTGGCCCCTTTTCGGGCCATCCCCGGATTTCAGACAGATCTTGGCTGTCGTCGCAACATTTGGTCTAATTTAAACAGGTTTGCCAAAGTGAATAACATGGCTAACTGTGAGTCATTTTTCATCAGTCCTTTGTAGCGAGCTCAGGGCAAGAGCGTACTTTGATGGAACTTTAAGCAGAAATCTCGATCAGATCGGCGGTTGTGTATAGCGAGTTTTCATCTACCAAATACCACCGAGTCACCGAACCGTAACAAAAAGAACTTGAATATAACTGTTAAAGAGCGTTTTACTCACGTTAAGACTTGATGCTTGACAGTAACTTCCACAAAATCAGAAACATAAAATAGACAACACCATGAATTTCTATCAATACTATACTTATCATCACCATAACTCACTATTATAGGAGTCGTTATGAAATGTAGACGGAAGGATTGTAGCAATAACATACCTAGACCAACCCCTAGAGGTACAAGAAATGGTTACTGTAGTCATACTTGTGAATTCAAGGACAAGCAAGAAAAAGACGTAGAGAGGAACAAAGCCTGATTTTGCTTTTCCTTAAGTGATGCTTAAAATGATATTTTTATAAACTGATAAAGAGGTTAGTATATGATAAGTTGGCTATTCGAAAAACTGGGAAGGAATTCAAGTAAGATTCAGGATAAAAGAATTTCAAGCTATCTTAATCAAGATATAATTAACAAGAAAAAAATTAATTCTTCTGACCCTACTATAGATACATCAGCATCTATACTAAAGAACGATCTTAAATCACAACTAGAAATTATTGAAAAATTAGATTCGGCTTTCGCGATTAATCACAATACGCTAGCCTACATCATGGCTCATGGTGCAATGATCATGAAAAGAGACTTAACAAAAGATGAGTGTGAAAGGATATGCTATCTAGTTTTGCCTCGTGTCCACGAATCTCATATCCAATCACTATTTATGATGGCTCGACATTCGTTAGCAAAAGCTTCAGAAGGTAATGATCTATTTAGTAATGCAAATAAAAATGTAATACCAGTAGTAATTGATGAGATGAGAAATTCATATAAATCAAACTTTCTACTTGATGAAATCGAGAGAATGAAATCAGCTATTGATGGCATGTTTAATCCTACAGCTTAGATTCTGACTCTTATACAACGTTTGACATTACAATGAAACTGACTTTGCATAAGCATCCAACATTAGAAATTGTTGGTCAATATATTCATTTTTGTTTGATAAAGAGTAACGACTCTAAGCAGGAAAGGGGCAGAGCTGATTTAGGGCAACCTGTCAGATATGCTCACATCGAGTAAACGAAACTGATAGATTACGTTCAGACTAATTCAGCTAAGTGTTTCATGGGTTAACTTTATCTATAGCTGAAAAAGCTCTATGCATCCTTACAGAGCGCTGTTCCTCTTCAAGTTCACTGCTTTTTTCTTTATCTAAACGTGAATCTTCAGACCTTCTCTCTCTTGCTTTTGTCTTCTTCGCTTGACTCCTTCTTGCTTGTTTGCTGATTGCTCCCCAAAACCTATCGAAAAAATCTTGATTTTTTGGGTGTGATAGACAGTAAGCTAAGCCATACATCTCATGAATTCTGTCTTCCCCTCTTGAATTCTCAAAATCCTTTATTCTCCTATGTAACTCTCGGATCAACTCACGGTCATTAGCATGTATAACTCGGGTACGCTTTAAATAACGTTCTAGTTTTTTAATCACAGCAAGCGTTAAGTCCTTTCTTCTCGCATCCCGAAAGATAAACCGTCGCCCATCACAGTCTTTACAAAGCTCATCTTCTAAAAAATTCAAGTCCATGTTTTATAAGAAAAAAATTAAAGATGTCCGCATTTTATTTTTTTAAGTCATATTTTGCTAGTTTTTTGTTATTTAAGAGTACTGAATGAGAAGTTAGATGAGGTTTAGCTCTAAAATCCTCAATCACCCACTGCTGTATTCTTACTCCCAATGATTAAGCACTCATTAGGAGAGTACCAATGAACACAGAACACTACCCTCAAGTGTTTTATACAACCTCGGAAACCGCTCGTTTACTTCGTCTAAAGCCACAAACGCTCGCTAAATGGCGTTGCAATAGAAGTTGTCCAGAACTTAGTTGGATCAAAATTGGAGCCAAAGTTCTCTACTCAGAAGAATCGATACAGAGATTTATAGAAATGAGTAAGCACTAGTACAAACAGCGACGACCACTAACCAAAACAAAAGGAACTCAAACTATGACTACTAAACCACTTCACCAGCATAAGACGCTTGGTTACCTCTCGATCCTAAACGATCAAGTTGCCAGCAGAGCTATCGACAAACGTTCACCATTAATCGTCCGAAAGCTGAGCTTCACCTGTCCTGTATCTGAAAAAAATCATGAGCGCTTAAATCGAAGATTAAGAGCGTTAACACTCAAAAATTCTCGTTTCACACAAGAAAAAAGCAGTGATTGCAATTACCGAAACTGTATTAGCTACCAAACAACTAACAATTCTTTGCTTCAAATACTATGGGAACCAAGAAACTCATCGATCAACTTTGTTAAGTGTGAACTCGATACGAATGAACTATCTGACCAGTGCTACAACGAGCTAAATAAGGCATTGAGTCAGCTATTCCCAACTAAATTCATCGATAACGTTATACGAAAGAAGTCTCGAATCAACAAAATTGCAGTAGAACTTAAACTTAAAAACATCGCCATAGAAAACATCGTATTAGCATTAAATCGATGTAAAAGTTCTGCTCATGTAGTTGGTGACTCAGAGTGTCACTCATACCAAGTTATCGGGGCTTTGTTGCGTAATTCGATGGAACTAAATCAAGAAACTACGATCTGAGCGGCTACGCCCATCAATCGTCGTAGCC
>NZ_JAWOQN010000689.1:0-624 GCF_033337395.1 Vibrio sp. YT-19(2023)
TCTTTAGCCGCGATAACGGCACGTTGAAAGCACTTATGTCTATACTTCAATACAGTAAGGTTTTGTAAGACAAGGAAATGTGCCATTGTTACATACGCTCTCCAAATTCATTTTCGCATCCATGTTCTCAGTGCTTTCAGCATGCTCATCAATCGAATCAAATCAGCCAAGTGAGAAATCCACAACTTTCCATTTCGGCTATCAACAAGATTCGGTTCTGGCTCATTACTTTGAAGCTTATGGCGAAGATCCTAAAACCATCACTGGCTTTTACCCGCTCAACCAAGGACACGATGCCCTTCTTGCTCGTACTTCTCTCATCGAGTCCGCACAAAAAAGCTTGGATCTTCAGTACTATATTTATCGCGGTGACGAAACCAGCCAGCTGATCACTTGGCGTTTGTACGAAGCAGCCAAACGAGGCGTCAGAATCCGACTGCTGCTTGATGACATGCAAAAACGCAACGACAACGTCATGGCGGCTCTAAATGCGCACCCCAATATTGAAATACGCCTGTTCAATCCTCATCAATACCGCTCTGCACGAATCTTTGCATTAACCAGTGACTTCGAACGACTGAACCGCCGAATGCACAATAAATCGCTGATTGCTGACAGTGTCTC
>NZ_JAWOQN010000690.1:0-624 GCF_033337395.1 Vibrio sp. YT-19(2023)
ATAGCTGTAGTTTGAAGTAAAGACTTCGACCGATTCACAGTGTGCGGTCAGTTCCAGAGGGAACATATCTTCGACTTCACCTGCAACTAAAACATGTTTTCCGTTGAAGTACTCTAGCTGACGCTGAGCGATTTGGCTTGGAGCGATATAAGCAGACATAAATTTGGTTCATCAGAAATAATTAGGGCCAGATTTTCGCACAATCTGGCCCAAGCTTGAAGCTGTTGCTTACTATTCAGTAGCGGCTAGCTGTTGTCTTGTTGGTTGAGAAAGTCTTTGAATTCCTCTTCATAGATATTAAACAGCACCATGGTGACCGCAAAAATCAGTGGGCCATAAATCAAACCAATCAAACCAAATAAGTGCAAACCGCCTAATAATGAGAAGAAAATCATTAAGGTATTCATGCCTGCGCTGCCTTGCATCAACAATGGACGCAGCAAGTTATCAATCGAACCGACAATGACTACACTCCATGCGGTTAGGAAGATTGCCCACGTCATATCACCGGTGAGGAACAAGTACGCGGCGGCTGGTATCCAGATCAAAGCCGTACCGACAACTGGAATGAAGGAAGCAAAGCCCATCATGGTGCCCCAGAATAGGCCAGGGAAGCCAGCTAGC
>NZ_JAWOQN010000691.1:0-624 GCF_033337395.1 Vibrio sp. YT-19(2023)
GCTGTGAAAGCTCTTGATTTAAATTACCTAACTTTTGAAGATCCGACATCAAACGCTGCTGCTGTTTGATCTCTGCATCCACACTACCAATACTTGCGACATCAATGCGAGCTTGCTCCAACACTTTTTGCGCTTGCAGGGCGTCTTGCGTCAGTTTTTCCCTAAACACTATGTATTTTTTTAGCGTTTCTTCAAATTCTGATTTCTGCTGTAGTCCTGCAGCAATGGCGCTATCCAGTTCAACCTTCTCGACCAACTTGCCTTTCATGCTTTCAAGTTGGTATTGCTGCTCTGTCAGCGTAGGAACCCGATTCGCTTGTTCTTTTGCCTGTTGGAAGGCTTGTTCCTTCGTTTTTAAAACGTCGTCAGCGGCTTTTAGGTCTTGAGAAAGAACGGCAACCTTTTGGTTTAAATCTTGAACTTGCTGGGCGGCATTTTGCAGCGTGATATAAGGCAGTTCAATCCTACTCGCCTTTTTCGCATTATCTAACTGCAGTTGGCGAGCCGAAATGGTTTCAGTTTGTTGCAAGTGCAGATGGAGCGCAGCTTCTGCTTGTTCACGCTTTTTAAATTCATTACTTAACGTTTCAGCTCTCTGAATTTCTGTTTTCACGGCATTTAACT
>NZ_JAWOQN010000692.1:0-624 GCF_033337395.1 Vibrio sp. YT-19(2023)
AACCGTCAATCAACAAGGTCAAACGGTATTCAGTGCAAAAGAAATGGCCTCGCACATAAGGGCGAGACCATTTTGAGGTTGGTGGAGTTTTTCAACCAACTGTGAAGAGTGAGTTGGATAAAGAAGATCGGGAAGTTTGCGGTTTACAAGAAATGGAAAGTCACGTTGCCCGTAAAGCTGCTTAGGTTATCGCTGTCCCCATTGATATCCACGCCAAATGATTGGTAACTTGCACCAACAGAGATATTGTCTAACAAGAAATATTCCGCGCCGACGCCATACATGTAAGACACGCCATCATCTTTGCTGACCGAGCTTAATCCTCCATTGTAATCGACATTGAATGCATTAATGCCGCCTTTGGCATACACATGTAGCGGACCAAAATCGATGCTTGGTTTCGCCGCTAAGTAGAACGAAGTGAAATCCGCATCCCCTTTGTTGCCACCGAAAGACAAGTCGACTTTACCGTGGTTGAAATAGCCGACTTCGATACCGATTAACGGCAGAATCCCCGTTCCGACATGCACGCCATACGTTGTGTCGTTTTCGCCATCAATATCTGATTGACCAATTTGGCCGCCTGCATAAATCCATGAGTCAGCAAGCACTGATGTTGAACAC
>NZ_JAWOQN010000693.1:0-624 GCF_033337395.1 Vibrio sp. YT-19(2023)
CCAACGAACACAAACTTGCCGCATCGACTCATGAGCTTGCAGTTAAAGTGGCAAACAACGTCCGAATTGCATGGTTAGAAGGTAAAGCTCGCATTCTGCTGGCTTGGGACTACTACCTCCTCAACAACTTTATTGAGATGCTAACGGTACTTGATGGCGCAACAGAAGTGCTCAAAGACCATGAAGACAGCACTTGGCAAGCCGAAATTTGGGACTTTAAAGGCTTGGCACTCCTTGGCTTAGAACGCCTAGACGCTGCGGAAGAAGCAACCCAAAAAGCGCACAAGCTGGCCATTGAGCACGATCTAACGTGGATGAAAGCACACTCTTTCATCAGTCGAGCAAGACTAGAGCTACTGCGTAAAAACACGGACAGCGCAGCCGAGTTGTTGCTTGCCGCAGAAGAATCCGCGCTTAATTTCGATAACGGCGAACTGCTAAGTCAGATCTGTTTTCAGCAATCTCGCGTTGCTGAAGAGCAAGGCGATTTCGAAGCGGCATTTAATGCGTTTAAAAAATACCGAAAACATGCACTGAAAATGCTCAAAGAGCAGACCAATCGTGTCAGCATGGATAAAGCACGCGGCTCAAAACGCCAGCTAGAACAACGTGCTCGCAAGCTCA
>NZ_JAWOQN010000694.1:0-623 GCF_033337395.1 Vibrio sp. YT-19(2023)
ACAACTTCCGTGATTAATATGTTTTGCTAATTGGTATTCGATACCAGTTAGAAGAAGCAAAAATAAAAGCGCCGACGTATTTTTCGTCGGCGCTTTTTTTATTGTCAGTGTTTGGGAGAGCGTTGTTTTTGCTAAAGCGCCACAAACTAAATCACAAGATCTTGCCCTTGCAGCAACATGAATTCGCTTGTGCCTTGAGGAATGAACACACACACACGTAAATTGTCTTTTTTCGCTTTGGCTAACTTATCAGACAGTTCTGCCGCATTTGAAAAGGCCTCACGTTCGGCATCTCTTCTTACCAGCTCCATTGCGTCTGATTCACACTTAGTCGAATACAGCGCGAGTTCGGCTTGCTGCATGTAGCGAACAGCTTTGATTGGCAGCATTTCGACGTCTTTTCCGAGATGAATCCAAGTACAGCTGCCCTTCTCATCCAATGGGTTTGCCATCGTTGCCTGATAGATGGTTTCAAGCTCGCGGTTATTACGCGCGTTTTCAACATCAGGGTTAGAGAAAAATTGCTCCCAGAACTTACGGCGTAAATCGACACTTGGTAACGCTTCTTTGATCGAATTACGTTTCGAGTTGGCAAACTCGGCCATCAAACCCATGTTCTGAGG
>NZ_JAWOQN010000695.1:0-623 GCF_033337395.1 Vibrio sp. YT-19(2023)
TTTGTCTGAGATGCCTTTAAATGCAGGAACGATTTCTGCGATAACCATACGTACACCTTGTAGGATGACGTACACACCACCTGCAAATGTGATGGATTGCATTAGCGCAAACATAGACCAATGTTTACCACCACTGACTTCACGGACAAAATCGCCGCCAGCGAACAAACACGTCACCATAAAGATGATGCCCATTGTGAACGAGATAGCCACTGGCGTATCGCGTAAGAACAACAAGCTCTTAGGGACATTCATCTCTTCTGTTGAGTGCTCTTTGTTACCAAACTTGCTGCCAATGAAACCAGCTAGGACGTAAGAAAGGGTAGAGAAGTGACCAATCGCAACGTCGTCTGAGCCTGTTACTTGCTTCATGTATTTGTGCGCAATTGCAGGGAAGAACACCATTACAGAACCCACAACCACAGAGCCAAGAGCGATCAGTGGAACACCTTTCATGCCGCTAGATGCCAGAATCGCCGCCACCATCATCGACATAAATAGTGTGTGGTGACCTGTTAGGAAGATGAATTTCCACGGCGTGAAACGAGCGAAAATTCATCATCGACATAAATAGCGTGTGGTGACCTGTTAGGAAGATGAATTTCCACGGCGTGAAACGAGCG
>NZ_JAWOQN010000696.1:0-623 GCF_033337395.1 Vibrio sp. YT-19(2023)
TGGTGTTTTTTAAAACTCGACGAAGCACCTACCACGTTGGAATCTACTTGGGGAACAAGCAGTTTATGCACGCATCAACGTCTAAAGGGGTAATTATTTCTAGAATCGACAACCCTTACTGGGCGTCCAAGTTTTGGCAAGTAAGAAGAGTTACCTTGTAACCCTTCTTATTGTTGGAATAGTGTTTAGCTGAATATTAGGGGGCATACTCGGCATTTGAACATTAGTCGTAAGTGGCGACTGCGGTATCAAATAGGTTTTTCACTAACGCAATGTATTCATCTAGAAAAGCAATCTGTTCGTTCGTTGCTTTCTTGCTCCACACGCCCGCTAGCACTTCACCAAGGTCTTCTACAACGGCATCTGCTTCTTTAAGCAGTTTAAAACGTACGCTTGAGTGAAGCTCAGGGTTTTGCTCAAAGATCGCCATGATGTTTGAAGCAACCATGTCAGTAACCACATCTTCGATGCTTTCGGAACCTGTATCGCCAATTTCCGTTGTGAAAATATCTAGATTAAGCGACAAATGCTCAATGAGAGCGAGATACCCATCGGTTTCTACAACCACTGTTTTTCTCCGTTTATTGCAAGCCTTCGTAGCTGAAAGCGAATTAGTTTCAATA
>NZ_JAWOQN010000697.1:0-623 GCF_033337395.1 Vibrio sp. YT-19(2023)
AAGTGGCCTTCTTCATCTTGCGCATTGAAAGACGATTCGATGGAGTCACGGTAGCCTTTCAGTTCGGTGATCATGCCGCTACGGTCTTGATCCGTTAACGAACCGTTCGCGCCCCAAAGAACAATGTCACGCATGCTTTTCAAACTTTCGCTCACTGAGTCTAGGTGTGTCTCTTGGCTTGAAAGCGTTGTTTTCAGGTTTGCGATGTTGCTTTGGTATTGAGCAATCGCGCTGTTTTCACGTTCCAAGTTAAGCAGCTTGATAGACGCCATTGGATCATCAGACAGCTTAGTCAGTCGCTCACGTGTCGACATTTGTTGAAGTACTTTCCCAAGGCCTGCGCTGTTGCTCTGCAGGCTTTGCAGCATCATTTGGCTGAATTGGTTATCACTGATTCGCATCTGGGTTTCCTCTAGAATAACTGCAATACAGAGTCGAACAGCTGGTTCGCCGTACTGATCACTTTCATGTTGGCATTGTGCGCGTTAGCAAACGTCATCAAGTTCGCGGCTTCTTCATCGCTGTTCACTGCACTTACGTTGTCGCGAGCGGTATGCGCTTGCTTGCTCATTGCCAGTTTTGCTTGGTAATCCGCATCGGCCTGACGCGCTTTGATCGCCGTT
>NZ_JAWOQN010000698.1:0-623 GCF_033337395.1 Vibrio sp. YT-19(2023)
TGCGTAGTTGACGGGCATCATTTGCAGTGCGTACATCGCAAGCAGTAAGCAGATGCCGCCAAGCACACCGGGTAAACCCACTCCGGGGTTATAAAACTCGAGTAATAGGCCGTAAATGCCGATGAGCATTAGAATGTAGGCGACATTAGGATTGGTGATCACCGCAAGCATTTCTGCGCGCCAGTCCGGTGTTCTTTCAACCCAAATGGGATTGTCGAGTGACAATGTCACGGGGAGGTTGTTCACCTTGACGGATTTACCGTTTATTGCGGTGACCAACTCTTCTGGCGAGTTGGCAATGACATCAATGACATTGAGTTCTAATGCTTCTTCCGCGTCTAAACTAGCGGCTTCACTGACGGCTTTTTCTGCCCATTGTGCATTGCGGTCATGTAATTTTGCGAGCCCTTTAATGTAGGCTTTTGCGTCATTGATGACCTTTTTCTCCATGGCGGTTTTAGCCGGAACTTGAGCGCCGCTTTTTTCTGCATTGGGTTTGTTTTCATCCGAGGATTCGTTGTCTTTGCCGTCATCAGAAGAGGGCGTTTGTGGTGCACCACCTATGGCCACAGGGGTTGCTGCGCCAAGGTTGGTCGCTTCTGCCATTGCCGCAACGTGGCTGG
>NZ_JAWOQN010000069.1:0-6524 GCF_033337395.1 Vibrio sp. YT-19(2023)
GAACGTCGGTTTGCGGTTGGAAGACCGCTTCACCTGCATCAGGGTCATCCACGTTTAAGTTGCCGCCAGTGGTCAGCGTTACGTCTTCTTGAACCGCGCCTTTATCATCACCCGGTTGATCAGGTGTGATGATCGCTTTGTCGTCTGAGCCCGTGATCGTCACGACCACGTCATGAGTCGTGCCATCTGCAGACGTCACTGTCATGGTGCGAGTCACCGGATCGCTATCAGCGTCTAACGCTTGCACGTCTGGATGATTATTGTTTAGCTCATAGGTCCAGTTACCCTGCTCATCGATAGAGAAGGTACCCCAGTTGCCATCTTGAACGTCGGTTTGCGGTTGGAAGACCGCTTCACCTGCATCAGGGTCATCCACGTTTAAGTTGCCGCCAGTGGTCAGCATTACGTCTTCTTGAACCGCACCTTTATCATCACCCGGTTGGTCTGGTGTGATGATCGCTTTGTCGTCTGAGCCCGTGATTGTCACAACCACGTCATGAGTCGTGCCATCCGCAGACGTCACTGTCATGGTGCGAATCACCGGATCGCTATCAGCGTCTAACGCTTGCACGTCTGGGTGGCTGTTGTTCAGCTCATAGGTCCAGTTACCTTGCTCATCGATCGAAAACGTACCCCAATTGTCATCTTGAACGCCGGTTTGCGGTTGGAAGACCGCTTCACCTGCATCAGGGTCATCCACGTTTAAGTTGCCGCCAGTGGTCAGCATTACGTCTTCTTGAACCGCACCTTTATCATCACCCGGTTGGTCTGGTGTGATGATCGCTTTGTCGTCTGAGCCCGTAATGGTCACGACCACGTCATGAGTCGTGCCATCTGCAGATGTTACTGTCATGGTGCGAGTCACCGGATCGCTATCAGCGTCTAACGCTTGCACGTCTGGATGATTATTGTTCAGCTCATAGGTCCAGTTACCTTGCTCATCGATCGAAAACGTACCCCAGTTGCCATCTTGAACGCCGGTTTGCGGTTGGAATACCGCTTCACCTGCATCAGGGTCATCCACGTTTAAGTTGCCGCCAGTGGTCAGCGTTACGTCTTCTTGAACCGCACCTTTATCATCACCCGGTTGATCTGGTGTGATGATCGCTTTGTCGTCTGAGCCCGTGATCGTCACGACCACGTCATGAGTCGTGCCATCTGCAGATGTTACTGTCATGGTACGAATAATCGGATCACTATCGGCGTCCAACGCTTGCACGTCTGGGTGACTGTTGTTCAGCTCATAGGTCCAGTTACCTTGCTCATCGATCGAAAACGTACCCCAGTTGCCATCTTGAACGCCGGTTTGCGGTTGGAATACCGCTTCACCTGCATCAGGGTCATCCACGTTTAAGTTGCCGCCAGTGGTCAGCGTTACGTCTTCTTGAACCGCACCTTTATCATCACCCGGTTGATCTGGTGTGATGATCGCTTTGTCGTCTGAGCCCGTGATCGTCACTACAATTTGATGCGCTCCCCCTCCGACGGACTGCACAGCTATAGTGCGAACAACGGGTTCACTATCGGCGTCCAACGCTTGCACGTCTGGGTGACTGTTGTTCAGCGTATACGTCCAGTTGCCATCAGCATCGATAGAGAACGTACCCCAGTTGCCATCTTGCACGTCGGTTTGCGGTTGGAAGACCGCTTCGCCTGCATCTGGGTCATCCACGTTTAAGTTGCCGCCAGTGGTCAGTATTACGTCTTCTTGAACCGCGCCTTTGTCATCGCCCGGTTGATCTGGTGTGATGATCGCTTTGTCGTCTGAGCCCGTGATCGTCACTACAATTTGATGCGCTCCCCCTCCGACGGACTGCACAGCTATAGTGCGAACAACGGGTTCACTATCGGCGTCTAACGCTTGCACGTCTGGGTGACTGTTGTTCAACTCATACGTCCAGTTACCCTGCTCATCGATAGAGAAGGTACCCCAGTTGCCATCTTGAACGTCGGTTTGCGGTTGGAAGACCGCTTCACCTGCATCAGGGTCATCCACGTTTAAGTTGCCGCCAGTGGTCAGCGTTACGTCTTCTTGAACCGCACCTTTATCATCACCCGGTTGATCTGGTGTGATGATCGCTTTGTCGTCTGAGCCCGTGATTGTCACAACCACGTCATGAGTCGTGCCATCCGCAGACGTCACTGTCATGGTGCGAATCACCGGATCGCTATCAGCGTCTAACGCCTGCACATCTGGGTGACTGTTGTTCAGCTTATACGTCCAGTTACCTTGCTCATCGATAGAGAACGTACCCCAATTGTCATCTTGAACGTCGGTTTGCGGTTGGAAGACCGCTTCACCTGCATCAGGGTCATCCACGTTTAAGTTGCCGCCAGTGGTCAGCGTTACGTCTTCTTGAACCGCGCCTTTATCATCACCCGGTTGATCTGGCGTGATGATCGCTTTGTCGTCTGAGCCCGTAATGGTCACAACCACGTCATGAGTCGTGCCATCCGCAGACGTCACTGTCATGGTGCGAATCACCGGTTCGCTATCAGCGTCTAACGCTTGCACGTCTGGGTGACTGTTGTTCAGCTCATAGGTCCAGTTACCTTGCTCATCGATAGAGAACGTACCCCAATTACCATCTTGAACGTCGGTTTGCGGTTGGAAGACCGCTTCACCTGCATCAGGGTCATCCACGTTTAGGTTGCCGCCAGTGGTCAGCGTTACGTCTTCTTGAACCGCGCCTTTATCATCACCCGGTTGATCTGGTGTGATGATCGCTTTGTCGTCTGAGCCCGTGATCGTCACGACCACGTCATGAGTCGTGCCATCTGCAGATGTTACTGTCATGGTACGAATAATCGGATCACTATCGGCGTCCAACGCTTGAACGTCTGGGTGGCTATTGTTCAACTCATACGTCCAGTTACCTTGCTCATCGATAGAGAAAATACCCCAGTTACCGTCTTGAACGTCCGTTTGGGGTTGGAAGACCGCTTCACCTGCATCAGGGTCATCCACGTTTAGGTTGCCACCTGTGGTAAGCGTTACGTCTTCTCTTACTGCCCCCACATCGTCACCATCAATTAACGCCGAGGAGTTACTACTATCTATTTCAGTAGAACGATGCACGTCAGGTAAAACATTGGTATCGCTCTGCTCACTGTCTAAACCTGAAGTTTCAAAAAACGTACTTGCCAGAAGTTCAGCCCCTGAACGTTCAATTGTTCCGGAATTGGTTAAGCTAGAACTTAATTGCTCACCTGCAGCAGTAGCGTATTCTTCTCCTAATTCTGTAGGGTCATCACCTTGCGCAACGGCTTTAATGATTTCCTCAACTTCAGGAGATATATCTGAATTTGTATCACTGCGCTCTAATGAGGCATGCGCAGGTAGAGAATCACCATTCAACGTCTCCACGACAATCTCACCCGGAAGTAGGTTCTCCTTAGATTCAACTACTCTAATATGACCATCTTTACCGATTACAACATACTTATCCGTCGTTGAATTTGACTTTCCAACCAAAGTTATTACCCCATTTAACAGATGAAATAACCCCTCCCCTTGACTAAATCAGGCAATGAGAATTATTTCAGGCAGTGATACATTTAGTTAATAGTTTATCATTATTTGCTCAATGTACAACATGCACTTGTTCCCACAATAAGTTTCATGTTTTAAAGTGGTTTTATTTTGCCCCAGAAAGTCATATGCTATGCGGCTTATTTTTAGGGACTTTGTTCCAGCGATTACATTTTTTAAAATGATGGCTTAAATTAACCAAGCCAGATTTGATACAAACGTTTTCTTTAATATATCCGGTTCTTAAAGTTTCATTATTGAGACAATAAATTAAAAATAATTAGCGTTGCGAATTATTTGGGGAGACTTCTTTTGAAGCTTAGTAGTATTAGTGTTGTTTGTTTTGGTTTGTTAATACCTCTTCATTCCAGTGCACAAACATTAGAGCAAGCCGTAGCGGTTACATTTGCAACCAACCCAGAGATCAAAAGTGCGTTCAATGAATATATGAGTAAACGCTACATCATTGATCAATCCACTGGTGCATACAAACCGACCATCGATTTAGACGCAGGTATCGGTTATGAGGGCATAGATCCAGCGAACTCCGCAGATAGAACCGACATGACCCGTAAAGAAGCTGCAATTACATTTAGCCAGTTGATTTGGGATGGTTCTAAAACTCTTTACGATATCGATCGCACATCAGCAGACGCTGAATCGGTACGTTATCAATTGCTTGCTGATGCTCAAAATATTGCCCTACAAGTTGCTAAAGCGTATCTGGATGTAATTAAGGCACAGCAGTTCATTACTCTTTCAGAAAGCAACTTAAATACGCACGAGCGTATTTATACTGACATCAAAAAACGCACAGAATCAGGAATAGGCTCAGTCGCCGACTTGACTCAAGTTGAAGGTCGCCTAGCAAAAGCTCACAGCAATTTACTAGCTGCACAAAATAACTACAAAGATGCGCAAACCACATTTATTCGATTAGTGGGTGAAAACCCTCAGGATCTAATCTTTCCACGCGCAGACCAAAACTTTATTCCCGACTCCTTGGATGAGGCCAAAAATCAAGCTTTTGAAAACCACCCAGTGATAAAGATAGCTTTAGCAGATGTCGACTCTGCAAGATACCAGTACCAGCAAGCAGATGCGAACCACTATCCAGTAGTTTCCGTTGAAGCAGCACAAAACTGGCGTGATGATGCAGGAGGTATTGAAGGTAACAGTTCTGAAACCACTGCTATGCTTCGCGTCCGCTATAACCTATATAATGGCGGCAGAGATTCAGCAAACACTGATAGTATGGCCTACCAGCTCAACAAAGCGAAAGACCTACGTGAACGTGCCTACCGAAGTGTTGAGCAAGAGCTTAGTCTCTCATGGAGTGCTTTAGAATTGACTGGCAAACAAAAAACCTTTCTAAGCCAACATGTTGGTTCAATGTCAGACACCGTTGTTGCTTATCAAAAGCAGTACCGCATTGGTAAACGTACATTGCTTGATTTGCTCAATACTGAAAATGAGCTATTTGAATCCCGCAAAAACTACCTCGAAACGCAGTTCGATCAACAATACGCTAAATACCGAACTCTAACTTCTACAGGAAAACTTCTTGATGCATTGCGCGTCGATATTCCGCAAGAATGGACTCAGCCAGTAGAGTACTAAACACAATGAAAAACAATACCTTAATATTTCTAGCTCTATCAACAATGAGCCTAAATAGTGCATTTGCGACTGATAAGTTCGATTACATCCCTACTCCGGAGCACATTCAAGTCGCTGACCTTCATGACGTAGATAACGATGGCGTAATCAATGCTCGTGATCTATGTGCGAATACCCCAGTTGGTGCCGAAGTAGATAATGATGGCTGCGAAACCTACCTAAACAAAGAAGAACAGTATCAACTTAAGATTTTGTTTGCTAATGATTCAGACAGCATTAATCCAGTATTCCAACGTAAGATTACTGAATTAGCAGCATTCCTTAAGAAGTACCCTACGACTTCTATCGAAATACAGGGTTACGCAAGTAAAGTTGGTACCGCAGCTTACAACCTTGAGCTATCACGCCGCCGAGCAAGTAACGTACGCAACCTATTAATTAAGCAAGGTATTTCAGAGGACAGGTTAACTATTGTTGGCTTTGGTGATACCCATTTAGCTAAATTGGGGACAGATGATGTCAGCCACGCTTTAAACCGTCGTGTAACCGCTACCGTCATTGGCCATAAAGGCATGGTTAAAGATGAGTGGACGATATTTACTACCTTTCCCAAGGTAAACTAACACCCCTGCCTCTGGCCAGTTTTCATCAATGGCTAGAGGCATCTTCTATAGGGGCTTGATGAAACAGATATCAGTACATTTTACTGACTTAAACTAAAGCTAATCACCACCATTCATTTAGAGAATTGAGCTCCGTACGAAATTAAGAACCATCTAATTAATATAGTTGTAACTTACTTTAGAAAATATTATTAACTTATTTAATTATAAAAAATAAAAGCTGTCAGATAAAAATAGTAGTAACATATTTAATTATAAAAAATAAAAGCTGTCAGATAAAAATAGTAGTAACATATTTCACTTAAACAAGTGATTGCACTTTTTCGAACGAGTTACAGTGAGAAGTCTTAGCTAATCCAAAACTAGTGGTTGGTTATTTTACATACTAAAGTCGAGTGTCGCATTCCTATCTATTTACAAACTATGGCGCTGCAAAATGACCGAAACATGCCTTCGCAGATTGAGTCAGTTATTAAATCATTATAATCATTCGCAATTGCATCAAGTAAGCTTAGATGAGTTAGAAACCGTATTCGCAACCTCTCGGCGTAATACTTCCAATGTTATAAAAATGCTACATGACTATGGTTGGATAAGCTGGACACCAGGTCGTGGCCGTGGAAAAGCTAGTACTCTCAAAGTTATGATTTCTATGCACCAAGCCCTGTATAGGTAAGCGTTCACCGAGGTATCTTGACTTACCAGATCTGAAGAAACATATGCAGTTTATAGATCAAAAACGTTTGGGT